>NZ_CP013382.1:971181-1294908 GCF_001513745.1 Burkholderia humptydooensis
GACGATGCCCGTCACGTCGTATTCGCCGATCGCAGCCAGCTCGCGCGCGCGGTCATGAATCTCGTCGGCAACGCAGTGCGCGCGGCGCGCGCGACGGTCGTCGTGCGTGTCGGTGCGAACGACGGTGCGAACGACGGCGGCGCGCCGGCCGCCGACGCATTCGATGTCGCGATCGGCGAGCCGTCGGTGCCGGGCGGCGTATGGATCGAGGTGAGCGACGACGGCGACGGCATCGGCGTCGAGCCGCTCGACCGCATCTTCGAGCCGTTCTATTCAAACCGGTCCGGCGCGCCGGGCACGGGGCTCGGCCTGGCGATCGTCGCGGGCGCGGCGATCGCGCATCGCGGGCAGATCGCCGTCGCGACGGATCGCGGCGCGGGCAGCCGCTTCAGGCTCACATTGCCCGCGGCGCACGGGACGGGCGAATCGGGCGCATCGGGCGCACCGGGAGAAGCGGACGCCGGCGCGCGCGGCGCAGTACAGGAGAAGAAACGATGAATGCGACAAGATCGCCGGCGGTGCTCGTCGTCGAGGACGACGAGCCGTTGCGGCGCGTGCTCTGCAATTACCTGTCGGGCCACGGCATGGCCGTGGACGGCGTGGGGACGGCGGCTGCGGCCGCCGATTCGGTCGAGCGGCGCGAATACGAAATGGTGCTGCTCGACCTCGGTCTGCCGGATGGAGACGGCATCGACGTGCTGCTGCGCTGGCGCGATTCGCAGCGCTTTCCGCTCATCTGCGTGACGGGCCGAAGCGAAGAGGCCGATCGCATCATGGGCCTCGAATTCGGCGCGGACGATTACGTCGTGAAGCCGTACTCGCTGCGCGAGGTGCTCGCGCGGATGCGCGCGCTGTGGCGGCGCGCCGAGCCGTCGACAACGCCCGTGCGGCGCGGCAGGCATCCGCGCGCATACCGTTTCGACGGCTGGACGCTGAACATGAACACGCGCCGGCTGTCGACGCGCGACGCGCAGGACGTTCCGCTGACAGTCGGCGAATTCAATCTGCTGGCGTTTTTTCTCGGCTCGCCGTCGCGCGTCGTCACGCGTGCGCAGTTGCTCGAGTGCACGCGCGCGTTCGACGACGTGTTCGATCGCGCGGTCGACGTGCAGATCTGGCGGCTGCGCAAGAAGATCGAGAAGAATCCGAAGCATCCCGAACTGATTCGAACGGAGCGCGGCGTCGGCTACTACTTCGCCGCGACGAACGTGGAGACGCTATGGGAATGAGCGAACGGCCTCGGCCGGGCGGCGCGGCGCCGGTTGCGCGCCCGCCCGTGGATGTCGACGCGCTTGCCGCGCTGGGGCGCACGGACATCGATCCAGCCGCGCCCGCGGGGGCCGACGTGCGCGCCGACGCGCGGTTCGATGCGCTGCACGCGGAACTCGCGAAGCTCGCATCGCCGGGCGCGAGCGGGCACGTCGACTGGCGCTCGGCGATGAATCTCGCCGCCGGGCTGCTGCGCGATCGAGGCAAGGATCTGCTCGTCGGCTGTTATCTGGCGGGCGCGCTGCTGCAGATCGGCGGCGCGGCGGGGCTGCGCTGCGGGCTCGAAGTCGTCGGCGATCTCGTCGAGCGTCATTGGGACGCGATGTCGCCGCCGGTGGCGCGGATGCGGGCGCGGCGCGGGGCGCTGCAATGGCTGCTCGATCGCGTCGACGCGACGCGGGACGCCGGCGCGGCCGCATGCGGCCGCGCTTGTCCGGCCGAACTGGTCGGGCAATTGCGCGCGGCCGCGCGGCGGATCGATGCGCTGCTGGCGGAGCGCGACGACGACGCGCCGACGATGCGCGCGGTGAATGCGTTCGCGGACCGGCTGCCGGTCGAGCCAGTCGAGTCGAACGCGATGGATGCGCCCGTCGCGGTGGGCGAGACTTCCGCGAGCCTCGCGGCCCGCTCCGCCGGGCAGGCATCAGTCGAGCCGGCCGATCGCACGGCGTTGCGCGCGAACGCCGACGCCGCCCGGCAACCGGCGTCGCTCGCCGATGCGGCCGGCCGCGAGCGCGCGCTCGCCGATGCGCTCGCGCAACTGCATCGCATCGCAGCGGCGTTCGCGCAAGCGGACTGGACGGACGTGCGCGGCGTCCGGCTGCGCCGCTTCGCGTGCTGGTCGAGCGTGCACACGCTGCCGGACACGGAAGCGGACAGCGGACGGACGCGGATCGCCGCGCCGAATGCGCAGATCGTCGACGTGGCGAAAGGCATCGACGTGCAAGGCGAGCCCGCGGATGCCGTCCGCTTCGCCGAAGAGCACGCGCAGGCGTTCCCGCTCTGGCTGGATCTACAGCGGATCGCCGCGCGCGCGCTCGCGCGCGGCGACTGCGCCGACGCGCAACGCGAGGTGGAGGCGGCGGTTCGTGCGCTGCTCGCGCGGCTGCCGGGTCTCGATGCGCTGAAATTCGCGGACGGCACGCCGTTCGCCGACGACGCGACGCGCGCGTGGCTCGCCGGGCTTTCCGTGCAGGGCGGCGCGCGGAATGCGGCGGTGCCGCTTTCGTCTTCGCCGTCCTTGCCGATGACGGGCGACCCGGATCGTGCGCAGGGCGATGCGCGCGAAGCGGCCGCCGACGACGCCATCGATCGTGCAAGCGCGCTCGCCGCAAGCGGCCGGATCGATCTCGCGCTACAAGCGATTCAGCAAGCGATCGATCGCGCGCCGGGCGCCGAACGCCGGTTGAGGGCGCGCATCCGGTTGTGCGAGCTCGCGCGCGATCATTGGGCGCATGAGATTCCCGACGCGCTCGCGCGCGGCGTGATCGAGCCGATCCGCCGGCACGACTTGCTCGCATGGGACTCCGAACTGGCGCTCGACGGCTTGTCGGTCGCGTATGCGCTGCTGATTCGGCGCGATCGCGATTCGGCGCACGCGCGGACGGTGCTCGACGAGATCGCGGGCGTCGACGCGGCGCGGGCGATGCGTTTGTCGATGTGAAGGGAAACGCGCGGGACGCGGCGCGGCAGGGCGCTTGCCCGTGCATGCGCCGAGCGTGCCGATGCGAAGCTGTGTCGTTCGCTCGCGTAACGGGGGCGCGGCGATCGCGCGAGAGGGGGCGGGGTTGTCGTTGCCGCGCATGCAGCGCGTGGCGTGCGGCGCGCGAAGAGCGAAGAGCGCGCCGCGACGTGCCGCCGCCCGTAAGCGGTCGGGCACGTCGCGGCGCGAGCGGATCAGGACATCCGGGAATCGGCGGCGGCCGGACCCGGCCGTAGCGCCTGTGCGGGCGCATGGCGCGCGCCGCTCGGCGCGGCGCATGCCGACGTGGCCGGGTCGGCGGACGGCGCCGCCTTGATCGTGTTGAAGATGCCCCAGCCGCGATTGATGTACACGCCGGTCTCGTGCTCGCCGCTCATCGACCGGATGCTCTCGTTGAACTCTTCCATGTAGGAGGGCCTGCCTTGCGAGGCCGACGCGCCGGCGTCGACATGCGTGACGGGTGTGGGTTCGGCGTCGCGAGTGCAGCCGCCGAGGCTCGCGATCGACAACGCGAGCGCCGGGAGGGTTGATAGAAGGATCGGAAATTTCATCGTGCCGTTTGCTTCCTTGACGATGTGTGCGATGCGCGCTTGCGGGCGCTCACCATTGCCAGCTCATGCCGACGCCGACCGCATTGCCGCCTGCGCTCATCGCGACGCCCGCGCGCACCTTGAGGTTTTCGCTGATGCGCGCGGTGCCGCCGAGCGCGACGGCGCGATGGCCCTTGTAGACCGCGCCGCCGACGCCGATCGACAGGGTCTTGTCGCGGTCGACATCGGGAATCATCGTCAGCGCGGTTGCCGCGGCGACGCCGGAATACGCGTCGCGCGCGGTGTCGGAGATGCTCTGCTGAAGGTCGCCGATGCGCTGGTTCGTGTAGGCGTTCGCATTCGACATCGCGAGGTTCAACTGACCGACATTCACGGCATCGGTGGCTTGCGTGCCGGCTGCGACGTGCACGATTTGTCGTTCGTCACCGTGACGACCGACGGATACCGTGTTGTTACGATCCGCTATGGAGCCAGCGCCGAGCGCGACAGCATTTTGACCGGACGCATTTGCTTCGGCGCCGATCGCGGTTGACCGGCTACCGCTCGCTTGAGCGAGCCATCCGCTCGCAGGCGAATCGCTGTCCTTAGCGCGTGCAGGGAGGTCAAGAGCAATAGAGTTCGTGCCCATTGCTGAGGCACCGGCCGAATTGAAGTTGATGGTGACGTTTGTTGCGGGTCCTGAAGTTGGTGTCGCGTTAGGAATCGACGGCAGTTGTGTCGGCTGCGTCGGCTGCGTCGGCTGCGTCGGCTGTGTCGGCTGTGTCGGCTGTGTCGGCTGCATCGGCTGCATCGGCTGCATCGGCGGTGTCGGCGGTGTCGGCGGTGTCGGCGGCGGCGGCGGCGGCGGCGGCGGCGGCGGCGGCGGCGGCGGCGGCGGCGGCGGGACTTTGTCTGGTAGCGTGCGGTTCCCAACTGGTTTCAATTTAATGCCACCTTTTTTTATCTGCTCGATCACCGCGTTAAACGCCGTACTTTCAGCCTGTTCGATAGCGAGCGCATCCGTGGAAAAGCCGAGGGCCAGCGGAGCGATGGACGAACATAGCAGATGCGCGAAGCGCTGAAATTGAACGGTCGATGCGGCTCGCCCGGTGTCTTGTTGAGCATGAGAGCGGGGAAGACGGTGATATTTCATACGGTGAGGATGTATAGAACCAATGAGGCGGATTGTCGGGTGGGGGAATCAACTGGCGATAGCAGGAATCGATCGAATCGTGTGCTTGATTTGCTCGACGCTCACGAGCCGCGCACATTCGAACTGCCGCAACGTCCCCGCATGACGCGGGCACGCCGACGCATCGGCATCGTCGAAGTTCGCGCTTGCGTCGTTCCAGCAGCTATTGCACGCATGGAAATTGATCACGCGATACGGCGTGTCGAATTCGCTGACGGGATGCGTGAATCCGCTGATGAGCACGACGGGCGCGCCGGCCGCCCATGCGAGCCACGCGAGATCGCCGGGCACGCCGATCAGGCACGCCGCATGCCGCAGCCACCGCGCGCGCTCGGTCCACGGCGTGTCGGGTGGAAGAACGTGCGCGGCCTGCGCGAGCGCGCTGCTTTCGTCGACGACGTCCGGCGAAGGCGAATCGACGCAGACGATCCGATAGCCGGCCGCCGTCAGAAACCGCTGCAAATCCCGCCAGCCGCCGGGCCGCTCCCAGCGCGCGCAGCGCAGCGCGCTTTGCGCGGCGATGCAGACATAGCGGCCCGCGAGCGGCCGGCTGTCGTCGGCTAGCTCGATGCGCGGCGGCGCCTCGCGCGGATCGACGCCGAGCATGTACGCGGCGCTGCGGTGCGCGCCGACGAGTTGCGGCGCGCTTGGCTGGTACGCGCGCGCTTCGTCGCCGGAAAAGCGCCCGAGCCGGTACGTCGCGTAGTAGCACTCGGGCTTGACGAGCTCGGGCGTCACGAAATCGATGTCCGGGTGGCCCGGTTTGAGCAGTGAGATCAGCGGCGCCGGCATCGAGCACGTCAGCCTGCAGCGATGTTGCCGCTGGAATTTCACGGCATAGCCGAACCAGCCGAGCGCCTCGCCAAGCCGCCCCGCTTCGAACTGAATCAGCACGGGCTTGCCGTGCGCGTCGAACTGATGCTTGAAGACGCGCTTGCCGCCCGCGTCGATCTCGATCAGGAACGGCACGAAGTGCTTCCGCGTGCTCGTCACGACGCCCGCGCCGATCTGCGTGTCGAACAGCGGCATGTCGGTGTGCGCGTCGCGCAGGCGGACCGTCCAGTCTCCGTCCGGCAGCAGCACGCGGCAGCCGTCGTTGAAGTCGAAGCGCACGCCTTCGGTGCCGGACCACGTCGGCATGTCGGCGGGCGGCGTGAAGCCGCGCGCGTGCGTTCCGTTCGGCGCGGCTATCGGCTGCGGTGCGCACGGATGCGATCCTGAGAACGTGACCTTCGGCACGTCGTACGCGCTTCGTCTGGCGTTCGCATCGGAATACGAAAGAGAGGAGTGCATGATGACAATCGTTGTTCGGTGGCGCGCCGCAATGCGGGCGAAAAAGGCGCGTGCGTCTTGGTGCGGAACCGCGCGCGCGGCGATGGCCGTTGCACGGCGACGCTTTTCCGCTTGCGACGCAACGCGCAGGGAGGTCGTTACGTTCGACTAAGCGAGCGGATTCGCATCGGCGAAGCCCAATGCCGGCGCCTGATCGTTTTTTTCAGGCGTGGAGGCTTTCTCGTCGCGCAACGGCTGCTCGTCGCGCGCGATGTACTTGTCCAGCAGCGCATCGAGTATCGCGACGGTTTCGACGTCGGGCACGCCGTCGTATCGTGCTGGGCGGAAATGCATCTGGAATGCCGCGATCGCGTCCGTCGTCCGCAAATCGAGCGCGCCGGTTTGCGGCGTGTCGTAGCCGTATGCGAGGAGTTTCGCCTGGAGTTCGGCGACCTCTCCGCGAAACGGCCGGCAGGCGCGGTAGTACGCGACGGCGATCGCGTCCGGCCACGCGCCGACGCCGTATTGCTCGTACAGCGTCCGCCACGGAAAGAGCGGGCCGGGATCGAGCTTGCGGCCGGGCGCGATGTCGGAATGCCCGACGACCTTCTGCGGCGGGATCGCGTGACGCGCGACGATGTCGGCCGCGAGTCGGCCGACGGCCGCCATCTGCTCGTCCGGGAACGGCGACCATCGGCGCTGCATCAGCGGCGCGTCTTCGTCCGCATCGGGAAAGCCGGCGTTGACGATCTCGATGCCGATCGAGCCCGCGTTGAGCAGGCGCTCGCCTTGCCAGTAGCTGACGCCCGCGTGCCACGCGCGCCTCGATTCCGGCACGAGCGCGAACACGCGAAAGCGCTTGCCTTCGTCGGCCGCATCGGGCACGAGATAGTGCGCGCTGACGGGCCGCGTCGGATCGGTCAGCAGTGCGACGGAGCGCGCGAGCGGTTGCGCGGTGTAGTGCAGCACGAGCGTGCGCACGCGCGAGTCCTGGTTCGGCGACGAGATCGACGGGGCGATCGCCAAGTCATGCGCACGGCGTGCGTCGCTTGCGCTGCGCGAGTTGCCGCCGGCGGCATGCGCGGCGTACGGCGATGCGAGCACGCCTGCGGTGCATAGCGAGGCGCGCGCAATGAATCGGCGGCGTTTCGCGTTCACGATGTCGTCGCGTCGCGTTTGACGTGGTTGGCTCATTCAGTGGTTCCTCTTGGGCGAGCGTCCGGCGCGATCCCGGTAGCGGGACGATCGCGATCCGCATCGCGATGCATGCGCCGACAGAACGGCTTCGGCAGCGGCAGCGCCGATCGTTCGGCCGATCATTCAGCAGCGCGATTATTTCAAGCAGCGGGCGTTCGGGCGTCGGGGAAACAACCGATATCGGGCGATTCGGTCACGTCGATTTTTGAAGCGCTCGAAGCGGCGCCGTTCCGGACGCCGCCGTCTTTTCATTGCGCGGCGAGCTGCTTGCGCATCGCGTCGACGAACGCGGGGTCCGTCTCGCCGAGCGTGTTCGTATGCGCAACGATGCGGCCGTCGGCATCGAGCAGCACGATCGTGCTCGAATGGTTGAATTCGCCGCTCGCGAGCTTGCGGTACTGAACGCCAAGCAGCGCGGCGACGGTCCGCGTGCTGGCGCGGTCGGTGCGCGCGAGCCGCCAGCGCGCGTCGAGGCCGTGCGCGTTCGCGGTCTTGCGCAGCACCGCAACCGAATCGCGATCGGGATCGATCGTCACCGCGACGACCTTGATACGCTTGCGTGCGGGCTCGCCGCCCGCGTCGAGCGTGAGGCCGATCGTCTCGAACAGCATCGGGCATACCATCTTGCACGACGTGTAGAACATGCTGACGAGCGTCGGCGTGCCGCGCAGATCGGCAAGGCAAAATGTTTTGCCATCCTGATCGGTCAGCGTTGCGTTCGCCTGATACAGCGAATCGCTTGCCGACGCGGCGGCCGCGGTGGTTGCGGCGGCGGCAAGGCCCGCGCCGTGAGCCGCCGTCGCGACGCACGCGGCGGCGATCAGCGCGAGCGCGCCGCGCGGCCCGAGAGAGTCGAGCTTCATGGTTGGTCTCCTGAAATCGAACGGGCGCAGCGAAAGCCGAGGCTTCCGGTCGAATCCGCGCCGGTGAGGGAAGACAGCAGCGCGACGCGCATCAGCACCGCGTAGCTGTCGCGGCGCACGATGCTGATCGCGCCTGCGCCGCAGAAGCGCTGCTGGTCCGGGTCGCCTTGCGTGCGGCTGTCGCCGCTGATGAAAAGGGCGTTGAAGTCGTCGACCCATTCCCAGATCAGCCCGTGCAGGTCGCGCACGCCATAGACGTTCGGCGCGCTGCCGACGCTCGGCGGCACGCGCGCCGCCGGCTGTTCGTACCACGACAGGATCTGCCGGCGCCACCGCGGATCGTTGCGCGCGTCGGTGCGCGTCGCGTCGGCGGCCGCCGCGTACTCCCATTCGAGCCACGTCGGCAGCCGCGCGCCTTCGCTCGCGCAATACGCGCGCGCGGCGAACCAGCTCACGCCCGTGACGGGCGCGTCGGGCGGCGTCGCGGAAGCCGGCTGCAGCGGTTCGGCCCAGTCGACGAGATACGCGGGGCCGGCGAACACGCGCGCGACGCGGTCGCGCCGCCATTCGGGATGCGTGCTGACGAACGCGGCGAACGCGCGAACCGTCACCGGCGTATCCTGCAGCTCGAACGCGTCGATGTGAACGGGCGTCGAGCGGCCCGGCACATCCTGCGGCAGCGCGCTCTCGAAATCGCCGCCCGGCAGCCGCACGAAGCGCGCGGCGTGCGCGGCGTGCGCGATCGTCACGCCGAACGCGAGCGTCAGCGCGACGATCGCGAGGCCGGCGAGCCGCGCGGCGCTCGCCGCACGGCCGGCATGGCGTGGTGTCGACGCGCGCATGGCGGTTCTCCGTGACGCCGGCGCTCAGTGCGCCGCCTCGGCGACGGCCGGCGCTTTCGCGCGGGCCTTCGCGACTTCGTCCGCGCTGATTCGGCCGCCCGGATTGTTCCAGTTGTTCAGCACGTAGGTCAGCACGTTCGCGACTTCGTCGTCGGTCAGTTGCGCCATCGGCGGCATCGCCGAATCGTAGTCGCGGCCGTTGACCGTCACCTTGCCGTTCAGGCCGTGCAGCAGGATGCCGACCGCGCGCTTCGGATTCGCGGCGAGGAAGTCGGAGCCGGCGAGCGGCGGGAACACGCCCGGCAAGCCGCTGCCGGCGCTTTGATGGCACACCGCGCAGGTGCTCGCGAACACCGCGCCGCCCGCTTTCACCTGCGCCGGCAGCGACCGCGGCGCGGCGCTCGCGGCGGCGCCCGTCTTCACGAGCGAGGCGCCGCCCTTTGCGTCGGCCTTCGCGTCGGCCTTCGCGCCGGCCGCGGCGACGGGCGATCCGGTCGGGCCCGATCCCGCCGCGGCGGTGACGCTGTCGCCGCTATACGGCGCGTCGAGCTCCTTGCCCGAATAGATCGCCTTGTCGTCCGGGCCGTCGACCTTCAGGATCGCGAGCGCGCCCTTGTTGAACGCGCGGAAGATCGAGTGATCGACGAACGTGTAGTTGCCCGGCACGCGCGTGTGGAATTCGATCGTCGCCGCGCCGCCCGCCGGAATCAGCGTCGTCTGCACGTCGTTCTGCGTGACGCTCGAGCCGTCCGCGCGCACCTTGTCGAACACCGCGCCGATCACGTGAAAGCTCGACACGAGATTCGGCCCGCCGTTGCCGACGAACAGGCGCACCGTCTCGTCGGTGCGCGCGCGCATCGCCTTGTCGCCCGTCAGCGCGCCTTCGGCGCCGTTGAAGACGACGTAGGTCGGGCGCTCGTCGATCGCCTTGTCCATGTCGAACGACTGCAGCCCCTTCTCGCGATACTTGCCGTTCGTGTAGAAATCGCCCTGCATCACGTAATACTCGTGGTCGACCTTCGCCAGTCCTTCGGGCGGCTCGACGAGAATCAGGCCGTACATCCCGTTCGCGACGTGCATGCCGACGGGCGCGGTCGCGCAGTGATAGACGAAGAGTCCTTCGTTGAGCGCCTTGAAGGTGAAGCGCGATTCGTGGCCAGGCGCGGTGAAGCTCGACGTCGCGCCGCCGCCCGGGCCCGTCACCGCGTGCAGGTCGATGTTGTGCGGCATTTTGCTGTCCGGACGATTCTTGAGATGGAACTCGACCGTGTCGCCTTGCCGCACCCGGATGAAGTTGCCGGGCACCGCGCCGCCGAAGGTCCAGAACGTGTAGTTCACGCCGTCGGCGATCGGCATCACTTTCTCGACCACTTCGAGATCGACGATGACCTTCGCCGGATAGCGGCGCGTGATGGGCGGCGGCACGTTCGGCGGGCTCACGAGCGTCGCGTGAATCGGCTCGCCCTGCGGCGGGCCGAAATCGCCGGGCACCTTGCCCGTGGTGGTGGCCGCCTGCGCGCTCGTCGCGACCATCGCGCCGAGCAGGACGGACAGGAGCGTGGCGCGCAGTTGGCCACGGATCGATTGCAGGTCTTTCATGATCAGCCCCTCGCTGGCTTCGTTTCCTCCAAGCTATCGATCGCGGGGTGGTCGAGTATTGATACGCAGCAAGTGCATCTTTAAGGGTGCGGCTAAGTCGGGAAATTACTTAATCCAGATGAATTCCGGGCGGCGGGGCTGCGCCCGCTTGCCGCAAGTCGTGCGGGGTGCGAACGGTTCGCGCGCTATGCGCGAACCGTTCGCCGTCTGCGTGGGGAGGCGCCGTCATGCGCGGCGCGATTGCGGATAAAAAGTGGCCGACCGGTCACGGTCGGCCAAAAAGGTTCCGGCTTTATCCGAGGGCCATTGCCAGAACCCGAGAAACGGCCGGCGGCGCGAACCGCCGGCAAGCCGCGCGCGATGCCCGCAACGGGCGCCGGCGCGGCGAAACATTGCGGCTGCGGCACGTCAGCGCGCCTGCAGCTTGTCCGCGAGCGAGCGAAAGCCCGCCGCGAACACGTGCTCGCTGATCGACGCGGCAACCGGCTGCAGCTCGACGCCTTCCGTCGTGAAGTTCGCCCACCACTGCGCGAACGTCTTGCCCGAATCGGTGACGGGGACGAGCTGCACGCCCGCGACATAGTTGCGCACCGGCATCGTCGATTCGACGATCGAGTATTCGAGCGCGTGATTCGGCTCGTCGAGCTTCAGCAGCTTCTCGCGCACGTAGCCGTCTGCAAGCGTGAGGTAGCGGATCGCGCCGACCGTGTAGGCGTCCGGGCCCGGCTCGAGGCGGCTCTCGACGATCGCCGGATGAAACGCGGCGAGGCCGTCGAAATCGCGCAAGAACGCCCAGACGCGCTCGATCGGCGCATCGATGACACTGCTGGCGAAGGAGGTGTAGCTCATGTCGTTCGGTTCCTCGTGGAGGCGCGCGCGTCGCGCGCGGGCGTCATGACGCGATGCGCCTGTCGATCTCCTTGAAGCGGCGCGTCATGTCGGTCAACGCGGTTTCGGCCGGCAGCCGCTCCATCGAGCTCGCGCCGTAGAAACCGTGGCACTGCGGACACGCGCGCAGGATGTATGCGGCGTCCTCGGGCGAAGCGATCGGCCCGCCGTGGCAGAGCACGATCACGTCGTCGCGCACCGATCTTGCCGCATCCGCCCAACTGCGCACGAGCGGCGCGCAATCGGCGAGCGTGCGCGCGGTGTTCGCGCCGATCGTGCCGCCCGTCGTGAGGCCCAGATGCGCGACGACGATGTCCGCGCCCGCCTCGGTCATCGCGATCGCGTCGGCCTCGCTGAACACGTACGGCGTCGTCAGCAGGCCCTTGCGGTGCGCGAGTCGGATCATGTCGACTTCGAGCGCGTAGCCCATGCCGGTTTCCTCGAGATTCGCGCGGAAATTGCCGTCGATGAGGCCGACGGTCGGGAAGTTCTGCACGCCTGAAAATCCGAGCCGCGCCAGCTCGTCGAGGAATGCGTCGAAGTTGCAGAACGGATCGGTGCCGTTCACGCCGGCGAGCACGGGCGTCGACTTGACGACGGGCAGCACCTCGCGCGCCATGTCGACGACGATCTCGTTCGCGTTGCCGTACGCGAGCAGCCCCGCGAGCGAGCCGCGCCCGGCCATCCGGTAGCGGCCCGAGTTGTAGATCACGATGAGGTCGATGCCGCCCGCTTCCTCGCATTTCGCGGACAGGCCCGTCCCCGCGCCGCCGCCGACGATCGGCTCGCCGCGCGCGATGGTCGCGCGCAGTTTTTCGAGGATGTCGGCGCGTGAAAGTCTCTTCATCTTCAATTCCGGTGTGCTGCGTAAAGCGACAAGAAGTGTTCGACGGCGATGTCGGCGAACTGCGGATCGTTGATGTGCGCGGGCACGCGCACGAGGCGGCGGTTCTCCGTCTGCACGACGGTGGCTTCGAGCGCGGCGTGGAGCGCCGCGTCGGCTTCCGGGTTCCAGAACGCCTGGCCTGGCGCGTCGAGCGCCGAGACGCCGCCCTCGGGAATCAGGAAATGCACGGGGCCGTCGCACGCGTTGAGCTTCGCGCCGATCCATTCGCCGATCCGGCGATTCTCGTCGGGCGTCGTGCGCATCAGCGTGACCTGCGGGTTGTGCTTGTAAAGCAGCCGCTGCGCGTAGCGGGGCGGCACCGTGTCGATGTGGCCGAAGTTCACCATGTCGAGCGCGCCGCACGAGCCGACGTACGGCACCTTGCTGCGCGCGATCGCGTCGAAACGATCTTCGCCGCACGCGAGCACGCCGCCCATCAGCAGGTCGCAGACTTCGGTGGTGGTGAGATCGAGCACGCCGTCGAGCAGGCCGCTGTCGGCGAGCTTTTCCATCGCGGGGCCGCCTTTGCCGGTCGCATGGAACACGATGCAGTCGAAGCGCGCGTCGAGCCGCGACGTGACCGCCTGGATGCACGGCGTCGTCACGCCGAACATCGTGAGGCCGAGCGCGGGCTTCAGGTCGGCGGGCAGCGGCCGCATGTCGCGCACCGCGCCCGCGATCATGTGCGCGCCGTTCGCGAGCACCTGGCGCGAGATCCGGTTCAGGCCGGCGATGTCCGCCACCGAATAGAGCATCGCGATGTCCGACGAGCCGATGTACGCGGACACGTCGCCCGACGCCATCGTCGAGATCATCAGCTTCGGCACGCCGATCGGCAGCGCCTGCATCGCCGGCGTGACGAGCGCCGTGCCGCCGGAGCCGCCGAGGCCGATCAGCGCGGCGACGTCGTCGCGGCTCCTGATGTAGTGTTCGAACGCAACCGCCATCGCGGCGATCGCGCGGCCGCGGTCGCCGCAGAACACGGCGGCCGCGCCGTCGGGGTGGTGCGCGGCGACGGCGTCCGCGCCGATGTCGGCCGCGAGCCCCGGCGCGCGGGTCGACAGGTCGACCACGACCGCCGAGAGCCCCGCGTCGGCGATCCGGTCCTTGACGAAATGCGCTTCCGCGCCCTTTGTATCAACGGTTGCCGCAACGTAGATCTGTTTACGGTGGGGTACCATTTGGTCTCCTTCGCCGATCGTTCGTTTGTCGCACGATGTACCGCGATTCGATTCCGCGATAACTTTAACACAGATGAGACGGCCGTCTCAGCGGTCGTCCTCACACAACACATGCCAACTCCCGTATCCGCACCGGAAACGCTGTCCGAAACGCGCGCGCAGACCCGCGAGCTGTTGCTGCAGACCGCGCTGTCGATGCTCGAACAAGGCTGGTTTCCGTCGATCACCGAGCTCGCGAACGCATCCGGCGTGTCGCGCGCCACCGCTTACCGCTATTTCCCGTCGCAGGCGGCGCTCGTCAGCACCGTCGTCGACGAGAGCCTCGGGCCGGTGCTGCAATGGCAGCCGACGTCGACGTCGGTCGAGGCGCGCGTGAACGAACTGCTCGACTTCGCGTATCCGCGCATGGAGCAGCATGAGGGCGCGTTGCGCGCCGCACTGCAGGTCGCGCTGCATCAGTGGGCGAACGAGCGTGCGCGGCGCGCGCAGGACGAGCCGAAGTACCGGCGCGGCAATCGCCGGCGGCTGCTCACGCTTGCCGTCGAGCCGATGGTGCAGGCGGGCGTCAATCCGGCGGCGGCCGCGCGGCTCGCGCAGGCACTGTCGTTGCTTTACGGCACCGAGGCGATGGTCGTGCTGAAGGATATCTGGGGGCTCGACTTCCGGCAGTTCATGAACGTTATCAAATGGATGAGCTCGGCGCTCGTGCGGGCGACGCTCGCGCAAGCGAGCGGTGCGGCGGCGGGAGCCGCGGGCGCGGTGGCGGATGCGGTGGCGAGCGGCGCCGGCGCGGCGGCAGGGGCGGGAAGCGCGGAGAGCGCGCAAGCCGCGCGCGATGCCGGCGCGACGGCAGACGCTTCGCCGCAAGGCGGCGGCCGCGCCTCTTCGGGCAGCACATCTTCGGGCAGCACATCTCCGGGGGGAGCCGCCACCGTGCAGGGCGGCACCGGCTCCGCGGGCGGCGCGGATCAGAACCGCGACGCCTCCGGCGCAAACATCGAGGGTCGCACGCTCACATCGCCCGCTTCCGACGATGACAAGCGCGATGCCTGAATAGTCGGCTCGGCCGGCGGCGCATGCGCCGCTGCGAGCTACGCCGCGGCGGTGCGGGGCGCGTGTCCGATCACGCTCCGGAGCGAAGCGACGGGACGGCGCCGAGCCGACGCCGATTCCGTAAGCGCTCACGCCGGGCGGTCCGGCCAGTCGAGCATCGTATAAGGCAGCGCGCGCTTGTGGCGCGTCGCGTCGTAGAACCGAAGCACCGTCTTGGCGACCGCGTCGTCGGCCGGCTTGCCTTCGAGAAAATCGTCGATCTGCTCGCACGTGAGCCCGCACGCGTGCTCGTCAGGTAGTTGCGGACGCAACGTTTCCAGATCGGCGGTCGGCGTCTTCATCACGAGCGGCTCGTCGGCGCCCAGCGTGCGCGCGAGTTCGCGCACGCGGCGCTTCGTCAGGCCCGTGAGCGGCAGCACGTCCGCGCCGCCGTCGCCGAATTTCGTGAAGAAGCCCATCACCGGTTCCGCCGCGTGATCGGTGCCGATCACGACGCCGCGCCGCGCGCCCGCAACCGCGTATTGCGCGATCATCCGCTCGCGCGCCTTGATGTTGCCGAGCACGAAGTCCTGATGTGCGTGGTCGAGATACGCGAGGCCGCCTGCCGCAAGCGTGGCGAGCATCGCGTCGGCGGCCGGTTCGGCCGTCGATCTGGCGGCCGGTCGCGGTTGCCGGTTGTGGGCGCGAGTCGCGGGCGTCAGTTGCGGCCGTCGACTGGGGGCGTCTCAGTTGCGGCGCGCGAGCGTGACGCCAGCGAGCGCGACCGCGAAGCCGGCGATCTGCAGCGGCACGAGCGTTTCGCCGAAGAGCGCGTAGCCCTGCAGCGCGGCGAGGGGCGGCGCGAGGAACAGCAGCGACGTCGCGCGCGCCGCTTCGCCCCGGCGCAGCATCGCCATCAGCAGCATCACCGCGACGCCGGACAGCATCCCGATGCCCCATGCGAGCGAGAGCCACAGCGCGGGCGCGCCGTGCCAGCGGGTTTCGCCGAGCGCGACGGCCGCCGCGCCGGCGACCATCGCCGCGCCGAGATTCTGCAGCGCGACCGCGGTGCGCAAGTCCGCTTGCGCGAGCGAGGTCTTCTGATAGAGCGAGCCGGCCGTGATCGATCCGACCGCGGCGAGCGCGATCGCGACGACGGCCCACGCGGGCGCGCCGCCTGCCGCCGCCGGCGCGGCGCCGAGCTTCGGCGCGAGCACGAGCGCGACGCCCGCGACGCCGAGCGCCATGCCGAGCCAGCCGCGTGCGGTGAGCCGCTCGCCGAAGAGCGGCGCGGCGAGCGCGGCGGTCGCGAGCGGCTGCAGCGCGCCGAGCAGCGCCATCACGCCGGCGTTGAGCCCTTGCGCGACGGCCCAGTAGCTCGCGCTCAGATAGACGCCTTGCAGTAGCGCGCCCGCGAACAGATGGCGGCCCCATTCGCGCCGCGCGGGCCACGGCGCGCGCGTGGCGAGCGCGATGCACGCATAGAGGAGCGCGGTGCCCGAGAAGCGCGCGAGCAGATACAGGCTCGGATCGGCATACGGCTTGATCGCGCGCGCGACGATGAAGCCCGTGGACCACAGCGCGACGAACGCGGCGGCGGTGGCGGCGGAAGCGAAAGCTGGCATGCGAAACGGGCCGGACGACGCCGGCATGACGACGAAGCGGCCGAGTATCGCGCGCCGGCGCGCCGCCGTCTTGTCGAAATCTGCACTGCGGGCGGCTTGGGCCGAACGCGGTTCAGTTCAGTCGAGCGAGAACGTGTCGAGCGGCTGGTTCGCGCTGGGTTCGGTCGCGAAGCGCGCGCTCAATTGCCGGTGCAGCCGGCGCGCCTCTTCGAGCGTGAGATCGATCCAGTACGGGTCTCCTGCCGCGTCGTTGAGCCGCTCCGGAGGAAACTGGATTTCGAGAACAGCGCCTTTGCGATACATCGGTTCACCTCTGTCGGTTGGTTGGGGCGAGCGGCGAGTTTAGCAATGCGCGGCGAAGCCGATTGCCGCACGGGGCGAAACACTGAATTGCTTGCAGGTTGCAGGTTGCAGGCGAAGGCCGGCCGGGCAGGGCAGCCGGCGCGAAGCGCCCGCGCCGTACTACAATAGCCCGCCATTCGCCATCCACGCTCCGACCCGCGGCCCGGCCGCGCCGCGCGCCATGCTTGCAGAACAACGTCATCGCTACATCCTGACCGAACTCGGCCGTGCGGGCGCGTTGTCGGTCGCGCAGCTCGTGAACGCGCTCAACGTGTCGCGCGAGACGATCCGCCGCGATCTGAACGCGCTCGCCGCGCGCGGCCTCGTGATCACGACGCATGGCGGCGCGCTCGCGGCCGACCGGCAGGAGCCGAGCGTGTCCGAGCGCGACGCGTCGCACGCGGAGGCGAAACGCGCGATCGGCCGGCGCGCGGCCGAGTTCGTGCCCGACGGCGCGTCGGTGCTGCTCGACTCGGGCAGCACGGTCCACGCGGTCGCGCTCGCGCTCGTCGACCGCCATCGGCTGACCGTCTACACGAACGACTGGCGGATCGCCGGCGTGCTCGGCCGCCGCAACGGCAACCGCATGACGCTGCTCGGCGGCGAGCTGTCCGACGACGAGGACGCGACGTTCGGCCTCGACACGATCCAGCAGCTCGCGCAATACCACGTCGATTTCGCGTTCGTCGGCGCGGGCGGGATCACGCCGGACGGCACGCTGACCGACTACTCGCGCGTCGTCGCCGAGGTGCGCGGGCGAATGCTCGCGGCGGCGGCCGCGCCGATCGTCGTCGCCGACCACTCGAAGTTCGGACGCGTGACGCCCGTGCGGATCAACGGCTCGGACGCAGCCCGCTTTCTCGTGACCGAGCGCGCGCCGGACAAGACGATGCGGCGGGCGCTGACGTCGCGGGGGCTCGAGCTCGTCGTCTGCGGATGAGCGCCGGTTCGCCGGCCGGGTGCGGCGAGCGTGCGATGCGCAAGATGTTCCGGCGTACCAGGCACTCTATTTTCCTGAAACCGGCAGGGTAGCGCGATGCGGCGCGGCGGGCGGCCGCGCCGAAGCCTGCGCGACACGGAAACTTCATCCGGATGTCACACGCGCGGCAAGCTCGCGTTGAACACTCGACGCTTTCACTTTGGAAGGCGATGAGCCGAGGAGGGCGGCGATGTCCGTCAGCGTGCGCAGCTATCTTTCCCCGACGTTGGTCCTGCTGGCCTTCGACTGGCCCGACGCGCAGCGGCGCGACGATTTTCTCGGCTTCGCGATCAAGCGCACGCCCGGCTTCTGGTCGGCGGACGGCAAGACCCGCGCCGCGACGAGCTGGCTGCCGAACCGGCTGACCTTCGACGGCCCCGCGGCCCACACGCAGGGCGATGCGCCGACCGACCAGGCGCCGATCCAGAAATTCATGTGGTGGGACGCACGGATCGATCCGCCCGATCGCGGTCAGACGTTTCGCTACGACGTCTATCCGGTCGTCGGCACGCCCGCGTCGCTGCAGGTGCTCGAAGCCGACGCGGGCGTGTGCGCGATCACGCTGCCCGCGCACGTCGAGGGCGGTGTCGGCACGTGGTTCAACCGCGCGGTGGTGAGCTCGCAGGCGTTCGCGAAGCAGGCCCGCGCGCTGCATCTGGCCGACGGCGCCGCACCGTCGCCCGACGCGGCGCTGCGCCTGCGCACGTGGCTCGCGAACGATCTGCAGGAGACCTTCGGGCTGATGCTCGGCGCCGACGCGCGGCGTGCGGCATCGGCCGTCTATCACCTGACCGATCCGCTGTGGGCGATTCCCGCATTCGACGCGTTCGGCCGCGCGCACGGCGCGGATGCGCTCGCGATCGTCTACGACGCGCACGAGACGAAGCGCGGCTCGGGCGAGCCGCCGCTGCCGTCGCCGAACCAGCCGGCCGTCGAGCAACTGAC
The DNA here is from genome assembly GCF_001513745.1 of Burkholderia humptydooensis. Classification (NCBI taxonomy): domain Bacteria; kingdom Pseudomonadati; phylum Pseudomonadota; class Betaproteobacteria; order Burkholderiales; family Burkholderiaceae; genus Burkholderia; species Burkholderia humptydooensis. Next base: position 989,526 of record NZ_CP013382.1, read on the forward strand.
GGGCGTCGCGATGCTCGCGCCGCGCGACAAGACGCGGATCATGCACGACAAGTTCATCGTCGCGGGCGACGAGACCGGGCCCGCGCGCGTGCTGACCGGCTCGGCGAACTTCACGACCGAGGGCATCACCGAGCAGGCGAACGTGCTGCACACGTTCGAATCGGCGGCGCTCGCCGAGCTGTACAACGCCCGGGCGCGCGCGCTCGCGTCGAATCCGGGCATCGCCGAGACCGCGCGTCTCGCGCCCGGCTGGACGGAGCCGGTCGAGGTCGGCTCGGCGCGCGTGCGCGTGTCGTTTTCGCCGGAGCCGCGCGGCGTGCGCACGCAGATCGATACGATCGTCGACGCGGTTCGCGGCGCGCAGCATTCGGTCGCGTTTTGCCTGTTCATGCCGACCGACGCCGCGCTGCGCGACGCGTGCTTCGCGGCGGGCGACCGCGGGCTGATGATGTTCGGGCTCGTCAACGCGATCAGCGCGCGCGGCGCGCAGCAGGCGGATGCGGATCAGCGCGACGGCAAGACGCTCGACGCCGCGCGTCTCGCGAACCTGGAGCTGTATCACCGCAGCCGCTCGAATCGCGACGTGATCGACGCCGCCTACTTCTCGCCCGCGACGGTGCCCGACGGCTTCGAGCCGGAGCTGCGGCTCTTTCCGGGCGAGGCGCCGCCGCCGTATCCGCCCGTGGTCGTTCACCACAAGTTCATCGTGATCGATGCGGAAGGCGCGAACCCGATCGTCTACAGCGGCTCGGCGAACATGAGCGCGAACTCCGAGCACTACAACGACGAGAACCTGCTCGAGATTCGCGATGCGCGCGTCGCGGGGATCTATCTCGCGGAATTCCTGCGGCTTTACGAGCACTATCGTGCGCGCGCGCTGGCGATCGCTTCGCGTCGCGGCAACGGCTCGAGCGCCGGGGCGGCGGGTGCGCGCGGCGGCCTCGCGCTGCAGCCCGATTCGCGATGGGCGAAGAAGTATTTCGTCGACGGAAGCCCGGAAGAGAAGGCGCGGATCGCGCTTGCGGCGCCGGTGGCGGCGCGTTGACGGAATCGGGCGCCGGCGTCGGCATTTGCGTGCGCGTCGTGCCGCATCGTCGATGTGCGGCCTGCGGCCCGATTCGCGGTCGCGGTCCGGGAACGAACCGCATGACGATCGCCTCGCTCGGCGGCGCGCCGGCGCCGGCGGACGATCGGCCGGCGATCAGCGGGCAACGTAGCGCAACACGGTATCGGCGATCATCGCGCGATGCCGCGCACGCAGCCGCGGCGACGACGGATCGCGGCCGAACGCGGTGCCGAACGTATAGCGGTTCGCGACGCGATGAAAGCAGAACGAGCTGATGAGCAGATGCAGATCGAACGGGTCGACGTCGTCGCGGAACACGCCGCTTTCGACGCCGCGCGCGAGCAGTTCCTCGAGCGTCTTGATGATGCTGACGTTGCGGTTCTTGAACGACTTCAGTTGCTCGATGTATTTCGCGCCGTGAATGTTCTCGATCGTCACGAGGCGCACGAAATCGCGATGCTTGTCGTGATAGTCGAACGTGAATTCGACGAGCCGGCGCAGCCCTTCGCGCGGCTCCAGCTCGCCGACGTTCAGTTCGAGCTCGAGCGTGCGGATGTCGCCGTAGACCTTCTCCAGCACCGCTTCGTACAGCCCTTCCTTGCTGTCGAAGTAGTAATAGAGCATCCGCTTCGTCGTGTTCGTGCGTTCGGCGATCGCATCGACGCGCGCGCCCGACAGCCCCATCGCCGAGAACTCCTGCGTGGCGACGTCGAGGATGTTGCGCTTCGTCTGCTCGGGGTCGTATTTGCGGCGCGCCTCGTCTCGCCTCGCTTCGGCATCGGGCGCTGCGGCCTTGCTTCCTTGTTTCATTTTGGTGTGATCGGACGGCGGTGATCGGACGGCGGCATGGTCGGCGCATTCTAGCACGCACCCCAAGCGGCTTTCGCCCGACTCCTGGCTCTAAAAGACGGGTTTGCCGGAGCGTGCGCAGCGGCGCGCGGCGAGCGCGTCGCGGGCCTCGCACGCGCTGTACGTGAGCTGCGCAGCGGCGAGCCCCGCGAGGCCGAACGTGCGCACGAGGCCGAACCTCGCGAAGCCGTCGGGCACGGGGCGCCCTTCGGCGAGCGCCGCCGCGAGCACTTCGCCCGCGACTGTCGTCGGCGCCATGCCGTGGCCGCCGAAGCCGACCGCGTGCCAGACGCCGTCCGCGTCCCGGCCGATCTGCGGCATCTTGTGGCGTGCGTAGCTCATGAGCCCGCCCCACGCGAACTGCACGGCGACGTCGCACAATTGCGGATACACGCGCAGCAGATCGCGCCTGAGCAGCCGCGCGATGGCTTGCGGCCCGCGTTCGAGCACGGAGATGCGGCCGCCCCACAGAATCCGGGTGTCGGCGAGCGGCCGGTAGTAGTCGAACGCGAAGCGGGTGTCGTAGACGGCCGATTCGCATGCGATCGCATCGGCGAGCCGCGCGCCGAGCGGCTCGGTCGCGATCACGTAGGTCGCGATCGGCAGCACCGCGCGCTCGATGCGCGGATACACGCCGCGCGCGTAGCCGCCGCCCGCAAACACGACACGACGCGCGCGCACCGCGCCGCCGTCGGTCGCGACGACGAAGCCCGCGCCGTCGCGGCGGATCGCGCGCGCGGCCGAATGCTCGTGAATCCGCGCGCCGCCTCGCGCGGCCGCCGCCGCGATACCGAGCACGTACTTCAGCGGATGGAAGTGGAACGCGTTGCGTTCGAAGAGGCCGCCGTGATAGCGCTCGGTCTTCAGTCGCGTGCGCAGCTCGCGATCGTCGAGCGGTTCCCAGTCGACGCCGAACGCCTCCTTCATCAGCTCGCGCGGCGCGCAAAGACGCGCCGGATCGTCGAACCAGTTCGCGAGGATCACGCCGCCGTCCACTAGCTCGCAGTCGATGCCGTAGTGCGCGGCGCGCGCGCGGATCAGGCCGACCGCGTCGATCGTCAGGCGATAGAGCGCGCGGGCGGACGCGGGGCCGAGCGTGCGCAGCAAGTCCGCGTTGTCGAGGCTGTAGCCGCCGAACACGAAGCCGCCGTTGCGGCCCGATGCGCCGAAGCCGACCGTTTGCGCGTCGAGCACCGCGATGTCGCGCACGCCGCGCTCGACGAGCCCGAGGGCCGTCGACAGGCCCGCCAGGCCGCCGCCGACGATGCACACGTCGACGTCGATGCGTTCGGCGAGCGCGGGGTAGGGCGTGCGCGTCACCGTGGCTTCGTAGTAGTTCTGCATGCGGTTGTCGTTCGGGCCGTTCGTGGCCGGTTAAGAGCGAATGATCCCACTATCGTATCGGTTGTCTTGCGCGCGATGAAGCAGCGTCTGCACGGATGGACGCAGGCGCATCGGACGCCTTCCGCCGCCGAAGCGCGGATCGTCCCTGCGTCAATCGATGCCGGCGCGAGTCACGGCCGGCGGCGGATCGGAGCCGCGGGCATCGGCGGCGGCATCGCCCGTCGCGGGCGCCGCACGTTCGGCCGCGCCGTCGGCGCCGGGAGCGCCGCCATCGCGCATCGGCGCCGCACCGGGCCGCTTCGCCTGCTCGCGCTCGAGCCGGTGATAGTGATCGAGCCGTCTCGCGTCGATCAGCGCGACGTACGCCGCGCCGTTCTTCGTGATGATCTTCTCGCCGCCGCCCCGCGCGTCGTCCGCCAGCTCGGAAAAGCGGGCGCGCGCGATGGACAGCGGCACGATGTCGACGATGCGAATGGTCATGATCGGTCTCGCGTGGCCGGCCTGCCGCCGGCCGATGAACGAATGAGCAGGAGGGTCGCGTCAGCTTATCGGCCGCGCCGGCGCGACGGAACCCAGCCATTCGGCCAACGCGACGAACGGCTCGCTGCCGGCGGCGGCGTCCGGCGCGACGAGGTAGTAGCCGGCGTCGCTCGGCAGCCGCCAGTCGAGCGGCGCGCAAAGGCGCCCCGACGCGAGTTCGTCGGCGACGAGCAGCTCCGGCATCAGCGCGACGCCCATGCCCGCGTGCGCGGCCGCCGTCAGCATCGTGAACAGCTCGTAGCGCGGCCCGCGCACCGCGCGCAGATCGTTGTCGATGCCGTGCGCGCGAAACCAGTCGCGCCACGCGTCCGCACGCGTCGACAGGTGCAGCAGCGGCAAGTCGAGCAGCGCGTCGCGCGTGATCCGCCGCCCGTTCGCGTTCAGCAGCGCCGGACTGCAGACGGGCAGCATGTCGCCTTCGAGGAACAGCAGCCGCCCTTGCGTGCCGGGCCACAGCGCATGGCCGAAGTAGATCGCGGCGTCGAACGTCGAATCGCTGAACAGGAACGGCTCGGTGCGCACCGACAGGTTCACCGTGATGTCGGGCCGCAGCGCGCGGAATTGCGGCAGGCGCGGAATCAGCCATTGGCTCGCGAACGTCGGCACGACCGCGAGCTCGAGCGTCGCGCCGATTCCGCGCTGCGCCATCAGCTCGAGCGTGTCGCGCTCGATGCGCTCGAGGTTGCGCCGCACGAGCGCCGCGTAGTGGCGGCCGTGCGGCGTCAGCACCACCCGCTTCTTGATCCGCAGGAACAACGCAACGCCGAGCCGCGCCTCGAGCGACGTGATCTGGCGGCTGACCGCGCTTTGCGTGAGCGCCAGCTCGTCGGCCGCGCGGGTGAAGCTTTCGTGGCGGGCCGCCGCTTCGAAGACCTGCAGCGCCGCGAGGTTCGGAATGCCTTTTCGCATCGGCTGTCGAGCGACCGGAAAATCGCGAGTTGGTGAATTTCAGGAATGATCTGGTGAGTTTATATCAATTGCCGGGCGGATTTCGCGCACCGAAAATCGACCCCGGACATTTCAGGCGCGCCGCCTCGCCGCTCGATAAGTGCCGCGCCCGCCGCCGCAACGACGCAAACCCACGGAACAACCCGATGAACCCGAATCTCGCCGCCTTGCTCGCCACCGTTTCCGATCAGCCGACCCTCGACGAGTTGATGCGGTTCATGCATGTTCCGACGTGCTTCGAGCGCTGCGAGCCGGGTGTCGTCACGCGCGCCGAGCTCGCGCAGGCGCTGAACATGGCGCTGTTCGCGGATCTGCTCGAACGGGTGCCGACGGGCCGCGCCTATACGCGCGACGTCGCGCTCGGCGGCGGCTGCGTGACCTTCGATCACGGCGCGCTGCGCACCGTGCGCTGGCCGTCGTGCGGCGCGCTGCCGCCCGGCGAGGCGGCGTTCACGCGAATCCTGCGCCCGCTCGGCTATCGGCTGAACGGCACGTATCCGCTCGAGCGCCTCAGGATGACGGGCCGCTCTTACGCGCATCTCGACGCGCCGCACCAGATCGCGCAATTCTTCGTGAGCGAGGTCCATCCTGAGCGCTTCAGCGCTGCGTTCCAGGCGGCCGCGACGAACGTGCTCGGCACCTCGGCCGATCCGCTGACGCCGCAGGCCGCCGCGACGCTCGCCGAGCTCGAGCGCGACGCATCGCTGCCGCTCGCCGACGCATGCGCGCTCCTGCCCGTGCTCGTGCGCTGCTTCGGCCGTCAGCATGCGAGCCCGGCGCTCGCCGACTACGAAACGCTGCTCGCCGAATCGGCGGAGATGGCGTGGATCGCGACCGAAGGCAACGCGTTCAACCACGTGACCGACCGGGTGCCCGACGTCGATGCGCTCGCCGCCGCGCAACGCGCGCTCGGGCGGCCGATCAAGCCGGCCGTCGAGGTGTCGCGCTCGGGCCGCGTGCGGCAGACCGCGTTCCGCGCGGACCCGGTCGTGCGCGCGTTCGTCGACGCGTCGGGCGCGCTCGTCGAGCGCGAGGTGCCGGGCTCGTTCTACGAATTCATCACGCGCGACACGGTCGCCGATGCGGAGACGGGCCGCCGCGCGCTCGATCTGAGCTTCGACGCGGGCAACGCAACCGGCATCTTCAAGATGACGGCCGCCGCCTGATCCGCCCGGCGTCCGATCCGCCTTTCGCCTGACTTCTCCCGCACCGGAGCCGCCATGACGCTCGCCGCCGCCGCTGTCGACTATCCGTTCGCCGCGCCGTTCGCCGATCCGCAGGGCTCGCCGATCCGCGAGCTGTTCAAGCACGTCGGCAAGCCGGGGATGATCTCGTTCGCGGGCGGCTATCCGTCCGCCGAGCTGTTCGACCGCGAAGGCATCGCGGCGGCGTTCGCCGACGCGACCCGCGACGATCCGGTGGCCTGCCTGCAATACGGCGACACCGCGGGCCAGCCCGGCCTGCGCGCCGCGCTCGCCGACTGGATGACGCGCGCGCGCGGCGTGGCGTGCGACGCCGCGCAGGTGCTCGTCACGACGGGCTCGCAGCAGGGCTTCGATTTGCTCGTGCGCGCGCTGATCGAGCCGGGCGACGTCGCGCTCGTCGAGGCGCCCGCGTATCCGGCCGCGCTGCAGGCGCTGCGGCTCGCGGGCGCGAGGCTCGTGCCGGTGCGCACCGATGCCGACGGCGTCGATCCGGACGCGCTCGCCGCGCAGCTCGCCGCGTGGCCCGCGGCCGAGCGCCGCCCGAAGCTGCTGTACACGGTGCCGACGTTCGCGAACCCGACGGGCGCGACGCTGCCGCCGGCGCGCCGCGCGCGGCTCGCGGCGCTCGCGGCCGACGCGCGGTTCGTGCTCGTCGAGGACGATCCTTACGCGGACCTGCGTTTTTCCGGCGAGCCGGTGAAGCCCGTGCTCGCGCACGACGGCGCATCGGACTGGACGGTCTATCTCGGCAGCCTGTCGAAGATCGTCGCGCCGGGCCTGCGGATCGGCTGGGCGGTCGCGCCCGCCGCGATCCTGCGGCGGATGACCGTGGCGAAGCAGACGAGCGATTTGTGCACCGCACCGATCGCGCAGGAGGCGATCCGCCGCTATCTGGAAAGTGGCCGGCTCGCCGCGCATTTGCGCACGATCGCGCAGACTTACGGCAGCCGCTGCCGCGCGCTCGTCGGCGCGCTCGCGCAATTCGTGCCGGACGAGGTCGAATGGCGCGAGCCGTCGGGCGGCATGTTCGTGTGGGCGCGCTTGAGCGGCGGCCGCGACGCGGCCGAGGTGCTCAGGCGCGCGCTCGAGCACAATGTGATGTACGTGCCCGGCGCGGCGTTCTACGCGCGCGACGCGGATGCGGGCAGCCTGCGGCTGTCGTTCGCCGCGCCGGGCGAAGCGGAGATCTTTGAGGGCGTGCGCCGGTTGCGCGCGGCGCTCGCGGCGCGCCGTTAGGACCAGGCCGAATGGCCAGTGCGCTTGCATGCGGCGCGCGAACGCGGTCCAATCGATTCATTCGCGGCGGCGACGCCGCACCGATCAACCCGATTCTGTTCTGAAGAGGAAGCGATGCAATTCAACGACATTCTCGCCGCGCTCGACGTCGATCTGTCCCGCTGGCAAGGCAGTGCGCTGACCGCCCGGTCGCCCGTCGACGGCGCGACGCTCGCGACGCTCGCCGCCGACAGCCCGGCGGACGCCGGGCGCAAGATCGACGCCGCGCATCAAGCGTTCCTCAAGTGGCGCACGGTGCCCGCGCCCGTGCGCGGCGAGCTCGTGCGCGTGTTCGGCAACGTGCTGCGCGAGCACAAGGCGGCGCTCGGCCGGCTCGTCACGCTCGAGGCGGGCAAGATCGCATCCGAGGGCCTGGGCGAAGTGCAGGAGATGATCGACATCTGCGATTTCGCGGTCGGTCTGTCGCGGCAGCTTTATGGCCTGACGATCGCCTCCGAGCGCCCCGGCCACCGGATGATGGAGACCTGGCATCCGCTCGGCGTGTGCGGCGTGATCTCCGCGTTCAACTTCCCGGTTGCCGTATGGTCATGGAATGCGGCGCTCGCGTTCGTGTGCGGCGATCCGGTCGTCTGGAAGCCGTCCGAGAAGACGCCGCTCACCGCGATCGCGTGCCACGCGCTGTTCGCGAAGGCGGTGCGCGAATTCGACAGGACCCATCCGGGCGTCGTGCCGGAGGGGCTGCACCAGCTCGTGCTCGGCGGCCGCGACGTCGGCGAGGCGCTTTGCGCTTCGCCGAAGGTGCCGCTCGTGTCAGCGACGGGCAGCGTGCGGATGGGCATCGAGGTCGCGCAGGTGCTGAGCCGCCGGCTCGCGCGCAGCATTCTCGAGCTCGGCGGCAACAACGGGATGATCGTCGCGCCGAGCGCGGATCTCGATCTCGTCGTGCGCGCGGTCACGTTCGCCGCGGTCGGCACGGCGGGCCAGCGCTGCACGACGCTGCGCCGGCTGATCGTGCATCGCGGCGTCGCCGATCAATTGCTGCCGCGCCTCGAGAAGGCGTTCGCATCGGTGAAGGTCGGCGATCCGCTCGAAGCGGGCACGCTCGTCGGCCCGCTGATCGATCGCGCGTCGTTCGACGCGATGCAAAAGGCGCTCGCCGATGCGCGCGAGCAGGGCGGCGAAGTCAAGGGCGGCGAGCGCGTCGAGGTTGGTCATGCGCACGCGTACTATGTGCGCCCCGCGCTCGTACGGATGCCGAAGCAGACGGCCGTCGTCACGCGCGAGACGTTCGCGCCGATTCTGTACGTGCTCGTCTACGACGATTTCGAAGACGCGCTCGCGATCCACAACGGCGTGCCGCAAGGGCTGTCGTCGGCGATCTTCACGAACGACGTGCGCGAGGCCGAGCAGTTCATGTCGGCGGCGGGCAGCGATTGCGGGATCGTGAACGTGAACATTGGCACGAGCGGCGCGGAGATCGGCGGCGCGTTCGGCGGCGAGAAGGAGACGGGCGGCGGCCGCGAGTCGGGCTCCGACGCGTGGAAGAGCTACATGCGCCGCGCGACGAACACGATCAACTACAGCCGCGAATTGCCGCTTGCGCAGGGCGTGAAGTTCGACGTGTAAGCGGCGCGCCGGCGCGCGGGTCCATCGTGTGCGAGAGGCGCTCGCCGTCGAAGTCGGCCCAATGCCGGTAATCGCCGGACGTTGCGACAGCCGCGTCGACGAGATCGATCGCGCCCATCGCGCCGCGCCGGTCGTAGTCGGGCGCTTCGAGCGCGATCGCCCACGGCGAGCCGTCCGGCTTGCGCCCGCGCGCGCAGCTCGCTGTCGATGCCGACGAGCCACGCGTCGATCGCGCGGCATGGCGACGGCAAAGCGTCGCGGATGTCCGATGCGCGGCGGGCGTCGATCATGTCCGGCGTGTCCGGCATGTTCTCGGCGGGGCCGGGCTCGAGCGTTTGACGAAGCCGTTCGAACGCGGCGCGACGACGGCGAAGGGCAGCGGCCTCGGGCGTGCGATCGTCGACGCGATCGCGAAGGGCGCGGGCGCGTCGTTCGCGCTGCGCTCGCCGGCGCCGTGCGAGGCGGACGGGGTTCAGGCGGTGGTCGAGGGGCTCGCGCTCGGCGACGATCGTGCGACGCGCCCGTGAGCGTGCAACCCGCCTGGCGAGGCGCGCTTCCCGGTTGCCGTTCGCGCTGGGCGCGAAGTTCGGCGGGCAAGCGGCGGGCGCGGCCGGCCGGAAGAGCGCACAGGCGGTTCGCTTGCGCACCGCCCGAAAAAAGCTCGGGAACCATTCCGAGCCCTTTTTCCTGTCGCGATTCCGGCGCCGCGCCCGATCGGATCGTCGGCGTTCGCGGCTGCCCGCGTCAGCTCGCCATGTGCGTTCGGCGAGCGCTTGCCGGGATCGGGGCCCGATGCGGGGCCCGATTCGCGGCGCGATAACGGGCGCCGACGGCGTGCCGCATTTCGTCGAGGCCGGCGCGCGGCGTCAGAACCAGCCGGATATCCATCCCGCGATGCCTTTGAACGTACTCTTGATGCTGTCCCACGCATTGCTGAGCCACGCGACGACATCCTTTACGACGCCCACGATGAAGCTCGTAATCTTGTCGAAAAGTTCGCTGAAGAAATTGCCGATCTTGTCCATCAGGGCGACGATCGGGTGCTGAAGTTCCGGGTGTTCCAGTCCGATTTTGATCGCCGTGTCGAAAATCTTGTCGATTCTCGCGTTGGAATCCTCCTTTGCCTTTTTCCTCTGTTCTTCCATCTTCTTCTTGAATTCTTCGACGGAAGCGGGAGACGCTCCTGAACTCTTCAGCGCCTCGGTTGCGCCGACGATGCCGGTCTCGATTCCGCTCGCTTCCTCCTGTCCGGACGATTGCGCGTCGATTTGCAGCCCTTTCAGCAAGTCGTTGTCCTGCGCTGAAAGCTTCGCGGAAGACGCCTGCGCGGCGGTGAAATAAGAGGCGAGCTGCTGCGAGGCGGCATAGCGGCGGGGCGATGCCTGATCAAGAGACGACTTGTAATGCGTGCGCATTTCCTCCAGAACGTCGGTAAATTGGCTCATTTTGTGGCTCCTCGGAAAAGCACGGATTGAATTTGAAAGCGAGAGCCGTGCCGATTATCTCTCGACTAAAGAGTAGGATTTATTCGTCGGTGAATACCTACCATTTTTGTTAGTTTGAAATTTTCAGGGGCGGGTATTTTGTGAGGCCGGCTGCTTACGCGCCGTTCCGCGCGGCCGTCGACCCCCGCACGATCAACTCCCCCGGCAGCACCAGCGTGCGCGCGGACATCGCCGGATCGGCGAGCCGCTGCGTAAGCAGTTGCATCGCGTTCTTGCCGATCTCGTAGACGGGCTGCGCGATCACCGTCACGCCAGGCGTGACGAGCTCCGTCCATGCGTCGTTGTCGAAGCCCGCGAGCGCGACGTCGTCCGGCACGCGCGCACCGCGCTCGCGCAGCGCACGATACGCGCCGAGCAGCAGCAGGCCGTTGCTCGCGACGATCGCGTCGGGCCGCGCGGCCGCGTCGCCCGACAGCCACGCATGCACGCGCGCGTGCGCCGCCTGCGGATGCGGATCGACGAATTCCGCGTCGACGGGCAGCGCGTGGCGGCGCAGCGCGTCGACGAACGCCGCGTGCCGTTCGCGGCCCGTCGTGCTCGCGTTGCCGAACAGCCCCGCGACGCGCCGGTAGCCGCGCCCGACCAGATGCTCGGCAAGCCGCGCCGCCGCGTCGCGGTTGTCGAGCGTGACCGCGTCGGCCGCGCCCGCCGGCCCCGCGCGGTCGATCATCACGACCGGGAACGCGTGCGCGCGCGCGTCGAATTGCCGCGCGGCGTCGTACGTCGGCGAATAGATGACGCCAGTCACGCGCTCGCTTTCCATCAGCCGCAGGTACATCGCTTCCTTTTCCGGGTTCTCGTCGGTGTTGCAGAGGATCACGCGCATGCCTTGCGCGTATGCGGCGTCCTCGACCGCGCGACTTACCTCGGTGAAGAACGGGTTGCGCACGTCGGACACGATGAGGCCGATCGTCGCGGTTTCGCCCGAGCGCAGCCGGCGCGCGGCCGCGTTCGGCCGGTAGTCGAGCCGCTCGATCACTTCGAGCACGCGGCGGCGCACGGTGTCGCGCACCGGGCCGTTGTTCGACAGCACGCGCGAAACCGTCGTGACCGACACACCCGCCGCTTCCGCGACATCCTTGATTCGTAGCGCCATGACGACTGAAATCGATTTCTTTCCGGGATCGGTATTTACCCTGAATCTGGGCGACGGAAGCAACCCCCGGCGCAAGCGCCGGGGCCGCCCGCAGACAGGCCGTTTGCCTATTCTATCGGCGCTTGCCGCACATTTCACGCGGTTTCCCAAAATCGGGGAACGCTTGACGGTCAAAGTGGTATCGATTCCAATACGCACATTCCAACGACTCATCCCAGGAGACGCGATGCCGCCGTTGCTCACCGCGGAACTCGTCCGGCTCGGCGCGAAGGCCGACTCGAAACACGATGCGATCGGCCAGGCCGGCGCGCTGCTCGTCGCGGCGGGCGTCATCGAGCCCGGCTATGTCGACAGCCTGCACGGCCGCGAGCAGGTGTCGAACACGTACCTCGGCAGCGGCGTCGCGATCCCGCACGGGCTGCAGGAGGATCGCCACCTGATCCGCCGCACGGGCGTCGCGGTGCTGCAACTGCCGGACGGCGTCGAGTGGCAGGGCGGCGAGCGCGCGCGGCTCGTCGTCGCGATCGCCGCGCAGTCCGGCGAGCACATCGCGCTGCTGCAGCGCCTGACCCGGCTGATCGGCGATCCGGCGCAGCTCGAGCGGCTGCTCGCCGCGCGCGATCCGCAGGCAATTGTCGACGCGCTGAACGGCGCGCAGCCGGCGCGCGCGGCAAGCGGTGCAAGCGTAACGGGCGCGGCCGGTGGCGCGTCGGCCGCCGTCGCCGCAGCGACGCCCGCCGACTACGCGCACCAGCGCGAACTGATCCTCGACTATCCGCACGGCCTGCACGCGCGGCCCGCGAGCGCGTGGGTCGCGACCGCGAAGCGCTATCAGGCGGCGCTGCGCGTGCGTTGCGGCGAGTTCGCCGCCGATCCGAAGAACCTCGTCAGCCTGTTGCAGCTCGGCGCGACCGCGCAGGCGCGGCTCGTCGTGTCCGCGCAGGGCGTCGACGCGGCCGACGCGCTCGCCGCGCTCGCGCGCACGATCGAAGCGCTCGCCGCCGAGGAGCATGCGCGCGCGGCGGCCGCGCAGGCGCGCCGGCAGAGCGCGCAGCCGGCGCTGTGGACGCCCGAGGACCCGGCGACCGCGTTCGAGGGCATCGGCGCGGGGCCGGGCCTCGTGACGGGGCCGGTGCGCGTGCTGCGCGCGACGCGCGTCGACGTCGAGGACCGGCCGGGCGACACGCTCGACGCGTCGCATCGGCTCGAGCGCGCGCTCGCCAATACGGCGGCCGAGCTCGACGCGCTCGCGCGCGAGACGGCGTCGCGGCTCGGCGCGGCCGAGGGCGAGATCTTCGTCGCGCAGCGCGAGCTGCTGAACGACGCCGGGCTGCTCGACGAGGTCGTGCGGCTGATCGTCGACGGGCACGGGCTCGCGTGGGCGTGGCATCGCGCGACCGAAGCGCAGGCCGGGCGGCTCGCCGCGCTCTCCGATCCGCTCCTCGCCGCGCGCGCGACCGATTTGCGCGACGTCGCGCGGCGCGTGCTGCGGCATCTCGGCGAGACGGGCGACGGCGCGGCGGCGGGCGGCGCGGGCGCGCCGTCGATCCTGATCGCCGAAGATCTGACGCCGTCCGACACCGCGCAGCTCGACCCGGCCGTGACGCTCGGCTTCTGCACGGTCGCGGGCGGCCCGACGTCGCACACGGCGATCCTCGCGCGCACGCTCGGCGTGCCGGCGGCGGTTGCGTGCGGCGCGACGCTGATGGGCGTCGCCGACGGCGCGTGCGCGGTGCTCGACGGCAACGCGGGGCGGCTTTACGTCGGCGTGTCGGCGCGCGATGCCGAGCGCGCGCGGCAGGTCGAGCAGCGCCTGGCCGACGAGCGGCGGCGCGCGAGCGCGAACCGCGCGCTGCCCGCGGCGACGCTCGACGGCCACGTGATCGAGATCGGCGCGAACATCACGCGGCCCGCGCAGGTTGCCGACGCGCTCGCGCAGGGCGCGGACGGCGTCGGCCTGATGCGCACCGAGTTCCTGTTTCTCGAGCGCCGCGACGCGCCCGACGAGGACGAGCAATACGCGTGCTACAAGCAGATGGTCGACGCGAGCGGCGGCCGGCGGCTCATCATCCGCACGCTCGACATCGGCGGCGACAAGCAGGTGCCGTATCTGAACCTGCCGCACGAAGCGAATCCGTTCCTCGGCGTGCGCGGGCTGCGCTTGTGCCTGCGGCGGCCGGATCTCTTCGTGCCGCAACTGCGCGCGCTGTATCGCGCGGCGAAGGCGGGGCCGCTCTGGATCATGTTCCCGATGGTGTCGACGCTCGACGAGGCGCGCGACGCGCTCGCGCTCGCCGAGACCGTGCGCGCCGAGCTCGACGCGCCGAAGGTGCCGCTCGGCATCATGGTCGAGACGCCGTCGGCCGCCGCGCTCGCCGATCATTTCGCGCAGGTCGTCGACTTCTTCTCGATCGGCACGAACGACTTGACGCAATATGTGCTCGCGATCGACCGCGAGCATCCGGAGCTCGCGCGGCTCGCCGAAAGCCTGCATCCGGCCGTGCTGCGGATGATCAGGCAGACGGTCGACGGCGCGCGCCGTCATCGCAAGTGGGTCGGCGTGTGCGGCGGGCTCGCGGGCGATCCGCTCGGCGCGTCGATTCTCGCGGGCCTCGGCGTCGACGAATTGTCGATGAGCGCGCGCGACGTCGCCGCGGTGAAGACGCGGCTGCGCGGCGCGCGGCTCGACGCGCTCGCGGCGCTCGCCGCGCGCGCGCTCGACTGCGCGGACGTCGACGCGGTGCGCGCGCTCGATTCGGCCGAGATCCGGGCGGCCGCATGACGACCGTCGTGACCGTGACGCCGAATCCGGCGCTCGACCAGACCGTGCGCGTGCGCAACCTCGCGCTCGGCGACGTGAACCGCGCGGAATCGCTCGAATTCAACGCGGGCGGCAAGGGCGTGAACGTCGCCGGGTGCCTCGCCGACTACGGGATCGCGACGATCGCGACCGGGCTGCTCGGCGCGGACGACGGCGCGGCGTTCGACGCGATGTTCGCCGACAAGCAGATCGCGGACCGCTTCGTGCGGATCGCGGGGCGCACGCGGATCAACGTGAAGCTCGTCGACGATGCGCGCGGCGAGACGACCGACATCAATCTCGCGACGTCGCGGCCGACGGCGGCCGATGTCGCCGCGCTCGAGCGCCGGATCGTGGAACTCGCGGCGCCCGGCTGCTGGGTCGTGCTCGCGGGCAGCCTGCCGCCGGGCGTCGATGCGTCGTTCTACCGGCGCGCGACGCGCGCGCTGCACGACGCGGGCGCGCGCGTCGCGCTCGACACGAGCGGCGCGCCGCTCGCCGACGCGCTCGCGGCGGGCGACCCGCGCGAGCTGCCGGACCTCGTGAAGCCGAATCTCGCGGAGCTCGAGGCGGCGCTCGGCCGCGCGCTCGCCAGCGACGACGCGATCGTGCGCGCCGCGTGCGAGCTGGCCGCGCGGGGGATCGCGCACGTCGTCGTGTCGCTCGGCGCGCAGGGCGCGCTCGGCGTGGCGGCGGAATTCGGCGCGGATGTCGATGCGAACGTCGCCGCGCCGCGGCCGACCGCCTACCGGATCTTCCGCGCGACGCCGCCGCGCGTGCCTGTCGCGAGCACGGTCGGCGCGGGCGATGCGTTCGTCGCCGGGCTCGTCGCGAGCCTGACGGAAGCGCGCGCCTGGGGCGACGCGGGCCGCCGCGCGACCGCGTTCGCGGCCGCGAAGCTCGCGCGCGTCGGCCCGCACCTGCCCGGGCGCGCGGCGCTCGACGCGCTCGCCGCGCAGGTCGAAGTCGACACCTTCACGCTGGCCGCCGAAGCGGGCGGCGCCGTTCATTCATAAACCGGGCAGGCCGGAGACAGTCATGGAAAAATTGATCGGACTCGTGGCGGCGCCGGCGCGGACCGCCGCGCCGACCTTCGCCGCGCACACGCTCGGCCGCGCCGCGCAAGCGCGCGGCGTTGCGCTCGCGCTCGAGACGCGCAGCGCGCTCGGCGTGCAGACGCCGTTGTCCGCGGAGCAGATCGGCGAGGCGAGCGCCGTGCTGATCGCGGCGGACGATCCGGCGTCGATCGACGAAGCGCCGTTCGCCGGCAAGACGATTCACCGCGTGTCGGTCGACGATGCGATTCGCGACGCGCACGCCGTGCTCGCGCGCGCGTCGGGGCAGGCCGCCGTCGCTTCGGCCGCGCAGGCTGCCGCTGCCGCGTCGAGCGGCTCGCGCCCGCTGAAGATCGTCGCGATCACGTCGTGCCCGACCGGCATCGCGCACACGTTCATGGCGGCCGAAGGGCTCGCGCAGGGCGCGCAGGCGCTCGGCCATGCGATTCACGTCGAGACGCAGGGCTCGGTCGGCGCGCAGAACCGGCTGACCGACGCGCAGATCGCCGAAGCGGACCTCGTCGTGATCGCCGCCGACACGCAAGTCGACAAAAGCCGCTTCGGCGGCAAGCGGCTCTACGAGACAGGCACGAAGAGCGCGATCGGCAGGGGCGCGGCGCTGATCGAAAGGGCGATCGCCGACGCGCGCGTCGAAGGCGGCGCGGCGGCAGGCGCGGCGGCGCTTGCCGATCAGGTCGCCGCCGCGAAGCAGGCGCGCGCCGCGAAGGCGGGCGGCCCGTACCGGCACCTGATGACGGGCGTGTCGTACATGCTGCCGTTCGTCGTCGCGGGCGGCCTGCTGATCGCGCTGTCGTTCGCGCTCGGCGGCATCTACGCGTTCGACGACGCGCACAAGGGCACGCTCGCGTGGTCGCTGTTCCAGATCGGCGCGAAATCGGCGTTCGCGCTGATCGTGCCGGTGCTGTCCGGCTACATCGCGTACTCGATCGCGGACCGGCCGGGCGTCACGCCCGGCATGGTCGGCGGGATGCTCGCCGCGAGCCTGAACGCGGGCTTTCTCGGCGGCATCGTGTCGGGCTTCCTCGCGGGCTACGCGGCGCTCCTCATCAACCGCCATCTGAAGCTGCACCGCAATCTCGAAGGGCTGAAGCCGGTGCTGATCATTCCGCTCGTGTCGACGCTCGTCGTCGGCCTGTTGATGCTCTACGTCGTCGGCTCGCCCGTCGCGGCCGCGCTGCACGCGCTCGAAGGCTGGCTGCGCTCGATGCAGGCGGGCAGCGCGGTCGTGCTCGGGCTGATCCTCGGCGGGATGATGGCGGTCGACATGGGCGGCCCGGTGAACAAGGCGGCTTACGCGTTCAGCGCGGGGCTGATCGCGAGCCACGTCTATACGCCGATGGCGGCGACGATGGCGGCCGGGATGACGCCGCCCCTCGGCATCGCGCTCGCGACGTGGCTATTCCGGCAGCGCTTCGGGACCGAGGAGCGCGAGGCGGGCAAGGCGGCGGCCGTGCTCGGGATCGCGTTCATCACCGAAGGCGCGATTCCGTTCGCCGCGCGCGATCCGATGCGCGTGATTCCAGCGTGCATCGCCGGCTCGGCGGTGACGGGCGCGATCTCGATGGCGGCGGGCGCCGAGCTGAAAGTGCCGCACGGCGGGATCTTCGTGCTGCCGATTCCGAACGCGGTCACGCATCTGGGCGTGTATGCGCTCGCGATCGTCGCCGGCACGCTCGTGACCGCGCTCGCGGTCGGCATGCTGAAGCGGGCGGCGCAGCCGGCGGCGGCCTGAAGCCGGGGCGGCGCGCGGCCGCGGATGCGGCCGTCGCCCGCTGCACACTTGTGCGCTTGCGCGCGTCGCCATCGGCGACGTGCGATGTTCCGCACCGACGCCATGCGCGCCGCGCCGCGATGCTTCGGAGTCCGGCATCGGGGCGCGGCATTCCGGCAAATGGAACGGCCCGTTGATTGTCCGCACGTCCGCTTCCGTCGTGGACGCACGGACGATACATTGCGTGAACGATCCGCGCGATCCACCGACCGCCGCCCCCGTTCGCGCTCCCCGAAGCGGCGCATCCCGCCGACGTCTCTTACAATCGGATGCGCCGCCGCGATGCCGGGCGGGTCGATCCGGGATCGTCGCGCGGGCTTCGTCGCCGACCGGCGCTCCGTTCATCGTTTCGGGAATCCTTTTCGTGAGTGACAACGCCTATACCAACGAATTCGGCCAGCCGACCGGCACGCCGGTGCCCGGCTGGCAGCCGCGTTCCGCGCCGCCGCGCACGCCGGCGCAGGGCCGGTTCTGCCGCATCGAGCCCGTCGATCCGGGCCGGCACGCGAACGATCTGTATGCGGCGTACGCAACGGCCGCCGACGGCCGCGACTGGACGTACATGGGCGGCGGCCCGTTCGCCGACGCCGCGAGCTATCGCGCGTACCTGGAGAAGGCGGCCGCAAGCGACGATCCGCTGCATCACGCGATCGTCGATCTGGCGACGGGCAAGGCGGTCGGCACTTTCGCGCTGATGCGCGCCGATCGCGCGAACGGCGTGATCGAAGTCGGGTTCGTCGCGTATTCGCCGCTGCTGCAGAAGACCTGCGCGGGCACTGAGGCGCTGTTCCTGCTGATGCGGCGCGTGTTCGACGAGCTCGGCTATCGCCGCCTCGAATGGAAATGCGACAGCCTCAATGCGCCGTCGCGCGTGGCGGCGCTTCGCTATGGCTTCACGTATGAGGGGCTATTCCGGCAGGCCGTCGTCTACAAGGGGCGCTCGCGCGACACCGCATGGTATTCGATCGTCGACGGCGAATGGCCCGTGCTGCGCCCGGCGTTCGAGCAGTGGCTCGCCGCCGGGAATTTCGACGAGCAGGGGCGTCAGCGGCAGTCGCTGTCCACGCTGATCGCGGCGGCGCGCGGCGGCGGCGCGTGACGCACGGGCGGCGAGCGCGAGCGTCGATTCCGCCGTCGAATTCGGGAGACTGCATGGGCGAACTGACGATATGGGGGCGGCGCGATTCGTTCAACGTGCAGAAGGTGCTGTGGCTGCTCGACGAACGCGCGCTGCGCTACGACTGGCGGCCCGCCGGCGGCGGGTATGGCGGCCTCGACGATCCCGAATTCCTGCGGATGAATCCGCACGGCCGCATTCCGGTGCTGCGCGACGGCGCGCACGCGATCTGGGAATCGCACGCGATCGTTCGCTATCTCGCCGCCGCCTACGGCGACGACGCGCTCTGGCCGCCGGACCCGCTCGCGCGCTCGCAGGCCGACCGCTGGATCGACTGGATGCTCGCGACGCTGCAGCCGGATTTCCTGACGGGCGTGTTCTGGGGCTACTACCGCACGCCGGAGCCGCGGCGGCGGTGGGATGCGATCCGCCGCGACGTCGCGCGCTGCGCGCGGCATTTCGGCGTGCTCGACCGGCAGCTCGCGGATCGCCCGTTCCTCGGCGGCGAGCGCCTCGGGCTCGCGGACGTGTGCATCGGCGTATCGCTGTACCGCTACTACGGGCTCGACATCGAGCGCCCGTCGCTGCCGAACGTCGAGCGCTGGTATGCGCGGCTGCAGGCGCGGCCCGCGTATCGGCGCAACGTGATGCTGCCTTTCGGCCATCTGAAGGGGCGTCTGGACTTCTGATCCGCGTGGCGCCTCCGGACTTCCGGCATCGATTGGCCTCGATTTCGACGCCGAGGCGGGCGGCCGGTAAAATGCCCGAACCCCGGCGGCGGCC
Source organism: Burkholderia humptydooensis (assembly GCF_001513745.1). Lineage (NCBI taxonomy): Bacteria > Pseudomonadati > Pseudomonadota > Betaproteobacteria > Burkholderiales > Burkholderiaceae > Burkholderia > Burkholderia humptydooensis. The sequence goes on from NZ_CP013382.1 coordinate 1,008,488, forward strand.
CGCGGCCGCCGTCAGACGACAACGACATTCGGAGACACTCCCGTCATGGCTTCAACGGAAAGCGCGTCGCGCGCATCGGTGTCGGCATCGGCATCGGCGATCGACGCCGGCGTCATCTCGGCGCGCCTCGACCGCCTGCCGCCCACCCGCAGCGTCTGGAAACTCGTCGCGCTGCTGAGTCTCGGCTTTTTCTTCGAGCTCTACGATCTGCTGTACAGCGGCTACGTCGCGCCCGGCCTCGTGAAGAGCGGCATCCTGAGCGCGACGACGCACGGGCTGTTCGGCACGACGGGCGTCGCGAGCTTCATCGCCGCGCTGTTCGCGGGGCTCTTCATCGGCACGATCGCGTGCGGCTTCCTCGCCGACCGCTTCGGCCGCCGCGCGGTGTTCACGTGGTCGCTCCTGTGGTACACGGCCGCGAACGTCGTGATGGCGTTCCAGGACACCGCCGCGGGCCTCAATTTCTGGCGCTTCGTCGTCGGGCTGGGGCTCGGCGTCGAAATGGTGACGATCGGCACGTACATCTCGGAGCTCGTGCCGAAGCAGATCCGCGGCCGCGCGTTCGCGTGCGAGCAGGCGGTCGGCTTCGCCGCGGTGCCCGTCGTCGCGCTGCTCGCGTACCTGCTCGTGCCGCGCGCGCCGTTCGGCCTCGACGGCTGGCGCTGGGTCGTGCTGATCGGCGCGCACAGCGCGCTCTTCGTCTGGTGGATTCGCCGCCAGTTGCCGGAAAGCCCGCGCTGGCTCGCGCAGCAAGGCCGGCTCGACGAAGCCGAGCGCGTGCTCGCCGCGCTCGAGGCGAAGGTCGAGGCGGAGTACGGCCGGCCGCTGCCGCCGCCCGCGCCCGCCGAGCCCGTCCCGCCGCGCGGCCGGTTCGGCGACATGTGGGCGCCGCCGTACCGCAAGCGCACGGTGATGATGACGATCTTCAACGTGTTCCAGACGGTCGGCTTCTACGGCTTCGCGAACTGGGTGCCGACGCTGCTCATCAAACAGGGGATCACCGTCACGACGAGCCTCATGTATTCGAGCGTGATCGCGCTCGCGGCGCCGATCGGGCCGCTGATCGGCCTCGCGATCGCCGATCGCTTCGAACGCAAGACGGTGATCGTCGCGATGGCGGGCGCGGCGATGATCTCGGGGCTGCTGTTCAGCCAGGCGTCGGCCGCGTGGCTGCTCGTCGCGCTCGGCGTGTGCCTCACGCTCGCGAACAACATCATGTCGTACAGCTTCCATGCGTATCAGGCCGAGCTGTTCCCGACGGCGATCCGCGCGCGCGCGGTCGGCTTCGTCTATTCGTGGAGCCGCTTCTCGGCGATCTTCACGTCGTTCGCGATCGCGGCCGTGCTCAAGGGATTCGGCACGCCCGGCGTGTTCGTGTTCATCGCGGGCGCGATGGCGATCGTGATGGCGTCGATCGGGATGATGGGGCCGCGCACGAAAGGCATCGCGCTCGAAGCGATATCGCATTGACGGCGCGCCGGGCGGACGGCGCGCGCGTTCGATGCGTGCGCCAGCGCCTGGCGACGAAGGGCTGGCCGGCGGCGGGCATGCGGGCGGCGTGCCGCGATGCCGTATTCAGGCGAGCCGCATCAGCGGTCCGCTCCGCGCACGTGGCTTTGCGATGGGCGTGCTCGAACGGCGCGACCCGATGCGCGCGACAGGCATCGGGCGATGCAACGACGTCGGACGCAGCCGACGCGACGCCGCTTCCGTCGGTCGGCTCACGCCTCCAGCGCGAGCACCGCAAACGACGCGAGCCAGTGCTCGCCCATGTAGTCGCCCGCGACGTGCTCGAGCGCGCTCGCGAGATGCGCGTCGGCCGCGCCGGCGAGCGCCGCCCGGCGCGGATCGCCGTCCGGCAGCGCCCGTGCGAGCGAGCGCTGGCACCACGCGCGGCTCAGGTTCAGGCCGTCGAGGTGCGCGATCTTGCCGTCGGTGCGGTCGGTGACGGTGGCGGGCGTGAAGAGCGTCGCCGGCTCGCGCGCGGCGAGCGACGGCAGGAACGCGTCGAACCACGCGAGAAACTCGGCCGCCGGCAGCACGCGCCGCATCAGCTCCGCCTCCATCAGCGCGGGCGACAGGAACTCGTCGCCGCTCGGCTCCCACGCCTGACAGTTCGCGTCGCGCAGATGCCAGCGCCGCGCGGTGTCGACGATCAGCGCCTCGAGCGCCGCGCGCCCCGTCTGCCGTGCGAAATCGAGCGCGAGCGACAGCGCGAACGCGGTGTTGAAGTGCGTGCCGACGCGCAGCGGATAGGTCGCCTTCGGCAGGAATTCGGTGAAGCGCTCGACGAAGATGTCGGTCAGCGGCGCGAGCGTCGCCGACCAGCGGCGGCCCGCGTCCGACGTCATCGACGCGAGCTGCGCGGACAGCGCGAGCAGCCATCCCCAGCCGTATGGCCGCTCGAAGCCATGATTGTGCGGCAGGTTCAGGTACGCCGCTTCGCCCGCGACGTTCTCGGCGGTGAAGTGCGCGTCGACGGTCTCGACGATGCGCCGCGCCTGCGGCAGATCGGCAAAGCGATCGAGCAGCCGCGTGACGAGCCAGTAGCCGTGCACGCACGAATGCCAGTCGTAGCTGCCGTAGAAGATCGGATGCAGCGCACGGGGGCCGCGCACGTCTTGCGGGCCGGCGAGTGAATGCGTGAGCTTGTTCGGATATTCGCGCGTCAGGTGGCCGAGCGCGAGGTTCGCGAATTGCGAGGCGAGGGCGGGCGTCAGTTGTCGGGCGGTCATGGCGAGGGCGTCGAAAGAAGAGCGGCGCGCATCGCGCGCGCCGCGGTCGACGACATGTTACTCGCCGGCGTCTACGGACGGCAGTGCAACTGCTGGTAGCGCGTTTCGAGCTCGATCTGCTGCTCGCTGCGCTCGCGCTGTTCCTTCGCTTCCCGCTCGGTGGCCGGATACGGCTGGTGCGCCGACGAACGGCTCCCGTAGCCGGCCGACAGCGCCGCGAAGTTCGACGGCGCATGGCCGTTCGCGGACGGCAACGGCCGCGACGGCGGCGGTTCGTAGACGGGCGGCGCGGGGACTTTCCACGGCGTCGGGCTGTTGATCGCGCTCGGCGTGAGCAGCGCGGGCGGCGCCGAGCGTGCGGCGGCTTGCGTGTGGCGCGCCAGATTGTCGATCTTCGACGCGAGCTCGTCGCACGCTGCCTGCCGGCCCTGATCCTGCGCGAACGCGAAGTTGCGCTGCAGCGGGGCCGCGTATTGCGGCTTCGCGTCGGATGGCGCGGGCTTCGGCAGCGTTTGGGGGGCGAGGCTGCCGGACGGCAGCGAATGGGCGCGGGCGGTGGCGGGCGGCGTCTTCTGGCGTGGTTGCGGCGGCACCGCGCGGGACGCCGCCGCCGCGCTCGCCGGCGAGCCGGCAAGCGGCTGCGCTTGCGCGCTCGTGCACGCCGCGAGCAGGATCGCGGCCAGCGCCGCGCGCGACATCGGGACATTCATGCGGCGAAGTAGCGACAAAAATCTAACGAGCCGCGGATCGTCTCATGGCGAGCCGTGTCATGTCGATTGGATTCGTGTGGAGATTTGTCTCGGTGAGCGCGATGGCTCGGGATTCTCGTCTGCGCCCCGCCGACGGCGTAGGTTCGGATCGACAGCGCGCATCCGCAAGCCGCATGCCGAACGACACGCGCGTCACTTGACCCAAAGCGGATGATCCGCATAACGGCAGAATCGCGCGATCACGCGCGGCTTCAGAAAATATCTCGCGTTGGCGGCATTGATGAAATTCTCCGACAGCGCGAGGCTCGGCTCCTCGTTTCTGACCGCGTGCCACCAGGTGGCCGGCATGTACACGATCTCGCCGGGCTGCTGCACATGCATGTGCGCCCGTGCGTTCGCGAATAGCGGAAAGCGATCGAGGTCGGGGCGAAACGCGTCGACTGCCCCTCGATACATGCATTGCGCCTGATCCGGCGAATAGACGAGCCACCGCTTGCTGCCGACGAACAGCGCGTTCCACGCGCTCGTCAGCAGGAAATCGACGTGCAGATGCGACGCCGACGAGGCCGGGCCGATGTACAGCCAGCGCCATTTCGGTTGCCACTTGCCCGGAAGGCGCGTCGCCCAGTTCGCGAAGTGGCGCGGAACCCGATACTGCGCGCGCAAGTCCGGAATGTCGTCTTCGAATACCCAGTCTTTCAGATAGAAATGCGCGTCCGGATCGCCGAGGCTGTCGATGTAATCGGCGAGCGGCAGCGTGACGGTGCGGTCGTAGTCGTCGGAACGCCGGGCGACGATCGTCACGTTGCCGTGGCGACGCTTGAAGTAATCGAGATTCCAGAGGCGCGCGGCCTCCCAATCCCGCATGAGGCCCGTGAGCACGACCGGTTTTCCCGGCATCGCATACCGTTCGACGAACTCCTCGCACGACAGCGCGTCGCGTCTGTCGATCGGCAGGAAACCGGTTCGCGCGACGCCGTTCATGTCAGGCCACGTTCGCGGCGGCCGCGATCGGCGATGCGCCGCGCGCGCGCTCCGTGCCCACGCGAAGCACGTCGACGGGTTCGAGCGGCCGTCTGACCGAATCGGGATTCAGGCCCGCGCGCATCGAGGCGATGACGCCCGCGGCTTCCCAGTAGTTGTCGACGATGCGCAATTGTCCCGGCGCCCACGGCAGGCTGCGAAGATCGTTGCGCATGACGTTGCGATTCTCGCGCACGGCGATGACGGGTATGCGTTGCGCCAGTGCGGCGAATACCGGCAATCCGACGCAGCCTTCGGGAATCACGATGCACGACACGTCGGACACGGATACCGTCCCGGCGGCGTCGCTCGCGCGCGCGAGCTCGACGATGCGGGGCGAGCGCTTCAAGCCCTTGAGGATGCACTGCAGGAACGTGAGGGAAACGACTTCCGGCGCGATGCGCGGATCGACTACGCCGTAATCGCGCACGGCGAATCGCGCGTCTTCGTACATCGGCGAGTGTGCCGACGGCACCGAGAACAGTGTCGATATGGTGTGCGTGAGCATGGCTTCGACGCCGCCCCACGGATTGACCATGCCGAGCGTGCCTTCGTAGTAGCCGGTGCGGCATTCGTCCGGGACGTGGATGTGCGAGGCGATCGCGACTGCGTCGAACGTGTCGCGATGCTCGGCGAGCAGCGCCACGAGCGCGTCCAGGTTCTCGACGACGCCGGCCGCGCGGCCGCTCGACGCATAGGTGCTCGTCAGGCGGATGCCGGGGTCCAGGTGCAATACGCGAGGGCAATCGAGGCCGTATGCGGCGCGCGCGGCATTGACCGAGTTGATCGCCGCGTTGACGAAGGTCGGGCATTCGTTCGAGCCGACGACCGCGAGCACGCGGTTTGCCCGCACCGGTTGAAGGCCGATCTGGCCGAGCAGGAGCCGGCAGATGACGCTGCCTTCGACATAGAGGCCGTTCGCCGGCAGCTCGTTGATGTCCGCGGCGTTGACGACGTTCGGATGCGTGATCAGGCGATCGCAGATCGACGACAGCAGCATCGCGACGGGGCCGGCGTCGCCGTCGTGGCCGCCGATTTCCGCGCCGACGCCGGTCGGCACGATCAGCGCGACGTTGAATTCGCCGCCGCCGATGCGCGTTCGCCGCTCGCATTTGAACAATCCGCCTGCCTGGATGGCATCGGGAATCTCGCCGTTCGACAGCACGCCGATTTCGCAATCGAATCCGCGTTCGTCGCTGCGCGTGACGACGAAGCGCACCGGCGTCTCGTCGGGTTCGAGCTGTTGCCGCGTGAGCTCGCGAAGACGATCGAGCGACACGCTCGCCAGCGGGCGGGAAACGGAAAACGCTTTTTCATGGATATGCATGGTCGAGTCCCCCGTTCTGGCGAAGAAAGTCTTCGTAGGAAAACCGCTGGACCACCGCGAGCCTGCCGGTTTCGTCCCTGCGATAGATGGTTGGCATGTTGATGCCGTTGAAGCGATGCGCTTTCACGAGCGTATAGGCGCCGGCGTTCACGAACGCCACGCGGGAGCCCACCTTCAGCGGCGCGTCGAAGCGACAGGTGCCGAACAGGTCCCCTGCGAGGCACGACGCGCCCGCCAGCAGGTACGCATGCTCGTGCGCGGGATGATGGCCGGCGACGTCCGGCCGAAACTGATATTCGAATACCTCGGGGTAGTGATTGACGGTCGTATCGAGCACGGCGACGGACGTGCCGCCGCTGTCGAACAGATCGACGACGGACGCGACGATCGTCCCGGCCGCACGCGCGATCGCCGCGCCCGGCTCGACGAACAGCGTGATGCCGAAGCGCTCGCGCAGGCGTTTTGCGCACGCGTGGAACCGGTCGACGTTTCGCGCGTTGTCCGCGATGTAGCCGCCGCCCAGATTGACCCAGGCGAGACCGTCGAGCGCGCGCGAGAGCCGCTTTTCGATGTGATCGATCGTTTCGGCAAGCTGACCAAAATCGGGGGAGTCGCAGTTCGTGTGGAAATGAATGCCTTGCAGGCCCTGCAGCGCGCGCGGATCGTCGGCGACGGCGCGTTCCATCGCGTCGAGCGGCACGCCGAGCTTCGAATGAGGCCGGCACGGATCGTAGCGCGCGTCGGCCACGACCGAATATTGCGGATTGATCCGCAAGCCGCACGACAGGCGGCCCGCGAACGCGGCATGCAGGCGACCCCATTGCGACAGCGAGTTCAGCGCGACGTAATCGCAGTTGTCGACGATCGCGCCGAGGTCGCGGTCGCTCAACGCCGGCGTCGTGAGATGGATCGAGCCCGCCCGGCCGAGGAGCGCGCGCGAAAACGCGGCCTCGAACGGCGAAGATGCGGCGAAGCCGTCGACATGCGGCGCGATGCATTCGAGCGCTCCCGCGTGCGAGAACGGCTTCAGCGGATACAGCAGGCGGCAGCCGCTGTCGCCGAGCAGCGCGTGCATCGCAGACAATGCATCGCGCAGCGCGCGTTCGTCATAGACGAATGCGGGCGTGTCGAGCGCATCGAGCGCATCGAGGGTTTCGGCTTCGCGTCGCCGGGCGGACGGTGGCGTCGCGGCGGAGGTCGCGGAGGCCGCGCAGGCGCGGCGGGCCGCATCCGCGCCATCGCTCCGAGGCGCGCCGTTTTCGTCGCGCTCGCGCAGCCTGAGCGCTTGATTCACGCGCGCGATCGCGCCGTCGCGCGGACGTCGAACGCAGCGCGTGACGGGCAGGGCGCGCCGCAGCAATTGCTGGAAATCCGCGACGCTCACTTCCATGTCGTTGAATACGCCGCGCCGATCATAACTGCGCGTCGATGCCGCAACCTGGCTTCGATAATTGAGTTGAATGTCTTCCTCGACGAGCTCGATCTGCAATTGCTCGACATTGCATTGCCGGGCGACGTTCAGCGCGCCGTCCGCCGCGTGGCCGTAGCTGCGGATCTTCACGCTGCACGCTCGCGGGCCGACCGGAATGAACGACATCGCCTGGATGTGATCGGGAAAGACCGTGATGCCGAGCATCGTCGCCGTTTGCGCCGTTTCGGGAATCGAGCCGAACACTGTCAGTTGAAGCGGGCGCGAAAGGGCGGCGTTGCCGTCGGCCATCGCGCGTTGCCGCGCTTCCTCGTCGGCGCCGTGTGTCGCGCCGCACTTCAATGCATCGCGATAGCGCGCCTCGACGGGCGACAGTCGCGCCGATTCCGGTTCGCGCAGCGTCAGCAGGTCGGATTGGCTCGACAGCTCGAACAAGCGGATCATCGCCCGGTGCGCCGCCGGGAAGTGATACATCTCGAGAAAGTTTTCCCACAGAATCTTCGCGTCCGCTTCGACGGCGAAGTCGTACCAGCCCTTGCCGATGAGCGGCGCCATCCGCTCGATCCGGTATGGGGCGAGCATTCGCGCATGCTCCCAGATAGCAGCGACGCCGCCTCGGCCAGCCGCGAACCGCACGAATATCAGCCCTTGCCAGAGGTCGACGTCGATCGGCGCGAGCGCGCCGCACGCGCGCAGCCGTGCCGGATCGTCGGTTCGGCGATCGATGTCGATGAGGCGCTCGGCGCGTATCGCGCCGTCCCGGCCGCGAGAAACGTATGCGCGCTCGCCCGATACGTCGAGCGTCAATGCGCGTTCGCCGTCGCCCAGCTCCGCCGCGTGGCCGACGAAATGCCAGGCGGGCAGGACGAGCGCGTCCCTTTCGAGCGCGTGCAGCTCCGCGTCGCCGTATACCCAGGTGGCCATCGTCTCGCGCAGCGGTCCGCTCGCGAGCCGAGGCCCGATGTCGGCGATGTCGGCGCTATCGATCGTCGGCTCGCCGCTTCGTTTCGCGAGCGACGCGTAGTGCGCCGGGATGTCCGGATACGTCAGCAGGTGCTGACGAAGCTCGGCGCGAAGCACCGACAGGATAGACGGATCACGCGCACGGCGAATCTCCGCCGCGAGGAAGCCGATGCGCAGCAGCACGCGGAACCGGTCCGGCACGAACGGCCGCTTGACATCGGGAAACGCGAAATACACGCGCTCGTACAGCGCCGCCATTCGGCGGCTGACGCGCGAGACCGCTTTGCGCACGAGGATGCCGCCGCCGTCGTCGACGACTGCCGGAACGCACGACAGAGAAAAGGCTTGCTGGCGAAAATCCGTGCCGAACTCGCCGTGTCGCGCCCCCGGCGCGTTTGCGCAGCGTCCGTCGACGTCGAAGGTCCAGCCGTGATACGGGCATCGAATGTGGCGATGCGGATCGAATGAGCCGGCAGCCTGAAAGATCTGCGTCTGCCGATGAGGGCAAACATTCAGGAACACGCGCGCCTCGCGCTCGCCCGAGCGGACCGCCGTCATGCTTTCCTGAAACGCATAGCCCGTCACGTAATCGCCGACGTTCGGCATCTCGTCCAATCGACAAAAGAGATGCCAGTCGTCGGTGTCGGCATGGTGTTCGACCGCCCGCAGCATCGTTGCCGCGTAGAATGCGCGCGCATTCTCGAGCGAGACAGGCTCGCCCGTTTGCGCCGCGTATCGAGCGGCTGCGCGATCGAAATGCGAGGCCGTTTCGCCTGCGCCGTCGAGCAGGGCTTCGACTCGCGCGTCCCAGTCGGGCAGCGACGATGCGGCCGCTTGGCGCGCGCGGACGACCCATTCGTATTGTTCAAGACCACAAGCAATCAGTTGTCTTTCGTATTCTCGATCGGCCCCGGGGTGGTCCATTCACGCGTTCCCTCGCAAAAAAACGCGACGACGAAGTTCGGTTCGGATAATGGATGCGTCGTTGTTTTCATCATAGGTAATGAAAATTAAATAGGGTAGCTTGAGATTGCGTTGGCGCGTCGCGATCGGTGCGACGGGCGAAACAATCGGCGGGAATGTCGACGAGAGATTGAATGTGGCTCGGCCGAAGCTGATTTGCATGGGCGAGCCGACGATGGGGCTGTCGCCGCTCTATGTCGACAGGATGTTCGAGCTGATCGACGCGATCAACAGGCAGGGCTTGACGGTGTTCATGGTCGAGCAGTACGCGAGCCTCGCGCTTCGGAGCGCGCACTACGGGTATGCATTGCAGATGGGGGGTGTCGTGCTCGATGGGGCGGCTGAGTTGTCGCTGGCGTGCAGAGAGCGCCCGGCGCACGCGTTGCCGTTACGCCGGCTTCCCCGCCTTGCGGCTCGCCGCCGGCTCGCGCGGCGCACGCGCGCACGCCTCGTCGAGCCGCCGCATCGCGTCCGCGACGTCGCTCCGAAAGCGCACGAGCGCCGCGTTTTCCGGCGCGGGCGGCTGCAGCCCCGTCCACAACAGATCGATCAACTGCTCGGCCGTCGTCTCGGTGTCGAGCTTCCGATGGCCGAGGATCGCGTCCCACAGCACATGCTCGATCGGCCCGAACACCATCGAGCGCAGCAGGCTGAGCGGCATGTCAGCGCGCACCTGTCCCGTCGCCTGTCCGCGCGCGAGCACGTCCATCAGCGGCGCCGTGTAGCGGCGCTGCAAGGCCGCCAGCTCGTCGGCGAGCGCGTGCTGCTTCGCGCGCCCCTCGGAGAGCACGAGCGCGCAGAGGCCCGTGCCGTTCACGAGCATCAGCCGCAGATGCGTGCGGACGATGAACGCGAATTGCTGCCGCACCGATCCGTCGCGCGACATCCCCGTCTCGAACGCATCGATGATTTCGTCGTACCAATCGGCGATCACGCGCGCGCACAGCTCCCGCTTGCCGCGAAAGTAGCTGAACACCGTTGCCTCCGACACGCCGACGCGCTGCGCGATCTCCGCCGCGGTCGCGTGCTCGTAACCTTTTTCCGCGAAGACTTCGCGTCCCGCGCGCAAGATGTCCTGCACGCGCTGCTGCGACTTGCGGCCGGCGGGCGCGCGCGGCGCGTCCGCGCGGTCGGTTTTCTGAGTGGCGGTCATATGGGTTGTCCCGCGGGGGTGTCCTGCGGCTGTCGGCGTCGTTGCGGTGTGCTCGATCATAACTGAGTGGCGCTCAAAAAACTATTGACGCTCGTGCGGATCAAGCGCGAAACTAGCGAAAATTTCCGCAACGTATGGCAATGAACCGGCGGACGTGTCGATTTGAGCAAGACTCAATAATCGATGCGTTCGAGGACTTCCTGGAGACGGAGGAGACATGAGCAACCTGCCCGGCGTGAACTTCATGCTCGGTGAAGACATCGAGATGCTGCGCGATTCGATCGCGCATTTCGCCGCGAAGGAAATCGCGCCGCGCGCGGCCGAGGTCGATCGCACCGACCAGTTCCCGATGGACCTGTGGCGCAAGTTCGGCGAGCTGGGCGTGCTCGGGATGACGGTCGCCGAGGAGTACGGCGGCGCGAGTCTCGGCTACACCGCGCACATGGTCGCGATGGAGGAGATCTCGCGCGCGTCGGCGTCGGTCGGGCTGTCGTATGGCGCGCATTCGAATCTGTGCGTGAACCAGATCCACCGCAACGGCACCGAGGCGCAGAAGCGCAAGTATCTGCCGAAGCTGATCTCCGGCGAGCACATCGGCGCGCTCGCGATGAGCGAGCCGAACGCGGGCTCCGACGTCGTCAGCATGAAGCTGCGCGCGGACCGGCGCGGCGACCGCTACGTGCTGAACGGCACGAAGATGTGGATTACGAACGGTCCGGACTGCGACACGCTCGTCGTCTATGCGAAGACCGAACCGGAGGCCGGTGCGCGCGGCATCACCGCGTTCATCGTCGAGAAGGGGATGAAGGGCTTCTCGGTCGCGCAGAAGCTCGACAAGCTCGGCATGCGCGGCTCGCATACGGGCGAGCTCGTGTTCGAGGACGTCGAGGTGCCCGAAGAGAACATCCTCGGCGAGCTGAACGGCGGCGTGAAGGTGCTGATGAGCGGTCTCGACTACGAGCGCGCGGTGCTCGCGGGCGGCCCGACGGGCATCATGGCCGCGTGTCTCGACGCGGTCGTCCCGTACGTTCACGACCGCAAGCAGTTCGGCCAGCCGATCGGCGAATTCCAACTGATCCAGGGCAAGATCGCCGACATGTACACGACGTTCCAGGCATGCCGCGCGTATCTGTACGCGGTCGGCCGGCATCTCGATGCGGGCGGCAGCGCCCACGTGCGCCAGGTGCGCAAGGATTGCGCGGGCGTGATTCTCTACACCGCGGAAAAAGCGACGTGGATGGCGGGCGAGGCGATCCAGATCCTCGGCGGCAACGGCTACATCAACGAATATCCGGTCGGCCGCCTGTGGCGCGACGCGAAGCTCTACGAGATCGGCGCCGGCACGAGCGAGATCCGCCGGATGCTGATCGGCCGCGAGCTGTTCGCGGAAACGGCCTGACCCTGCGCGCGGAGCCCACGCGATGCCGATCATCGAATCCAAGCTGAACCCGCGTTCCGACGAATTCCGCGCGAACGCCGCGGCCCTCGAGGCGCTCGTCGCCGACCTGCGCGAGAAGATCGACCGGCTCGCGCTCGGCGGCGGGCAGGCCGCGCGCGACAAGCATCTGTCGCGCGGCAAGCTGCTGCCGCGCGAGCGGATCGCGCAACTGCTCGATCCGGGCACGCCGTTCCTCGAGCTGTCGCAACTCGCCGCATACGGGATGTACAACGACGACGCGCCGGGCGCGGGCATCGTCACCGGCATCGGCAGGATCGCCGGCCGCGAGTGCGTGATCGTCTGCAACGACGCGACGGTCAAGGGCGGCACCTACTACCCGGTCACCGTGAAGAAGCACGTGCGCGCGCAGGAGATCGCGGCCGAGAACCGGCTGCCGTGCGTGTACCTCGTCGATTCGGGCGGCGCGAACCTGCCGAATCAGGACGACGTGTTTCCCGACCGCGACCACTTCGGCCGGATCTTCTTCAATCAGGCGAACCTGTCGGCGGCGGGCATCGCGCAGATCGCGGTGGTGATGGGCTCGTGCACCGCGGGCGGCGCGTACGTGCCCGCGATGAGCGACGAGTCGATCATCGTCAGGAACCAGGGCACGATCTTTCTCGGCGGGCCGCCGCTCGTGAAGGCCGCGACGGGCGAGGAAGTGAGCGCCGAGGATCTCGGCGGCGGCGACGTGCACACGCGCCTGTCCGGCGTCGCCGATCATCTCGCGCAGAACGACGCGCACGCGCTCGCGATCGCGCGCACGATCGTCGGCAACCTGGGCGCGCGCCACGGCGCGTCGCTTGCGATGCGCGAGCCGCTGCCGCCGCGCTACGACGCGAAGAGCCTGTACGGCGTGATTCCCGTCGATACGAGGAAGCCGTTCGACGTGCGCGAGGTGATCGCGCGGATCGTCGACGATTCGGCGTTCGACGAATTCAAGGCGCGCTACGGCACGACGCTCGTCACGGGCTTCGCGCACATCTGGGGGCACCCGGTCGGGATCGTCGCGAACAACGGCATTCTGTTCTCCGAATCGGCGACGAAGGGCGCGCACTTCATCGAGCTGTGCTGCCAGCGCAAGACTCCGCTCGTGTTCCTGCAGAACATCACGGGCTTCATGGTCGGCCGCAAGTACGAGAACGAGGGCATCGCGCGCCACGGCGCGAAGATGGTGACGGCCGTGTCGACCGCGAAGGTGCCGAAGTTCACGGTGATCATCGGCGGCTCGTTCGGCGCGGGCAACTACGGGATGTGCGGCCGCGCGTTCGGCCCGCGCTTTTTATGGATGTGGCCGAACGCGCGGATTTCGGTGATGGGCGGCGAGCAGGCGGCGTCGGTGCTCGCGACCGTGCGCCGCGACGGGATCGAGGCGAAGGGCGGCGAATGGTCGGCGCAGGACGAGGAGGCGTTCAAGCAGCCGATTCGCGACCAGTACGAGCGCCAGGGCCATCCGTACTACGCGAGCGCGCGCCTGTGGGACGACGGCGTGATCGACCCCGCGCAGACGCGCGACGTGCTGGGCCTCGGCCTTGCCGCCGCCATGAACGCGCCGATCGAGGACACGCGCTTCGGCGTGTTCCGGATGTGACGCATGCAAAGGAGCCGATGATGCGCTACGAAACGATCGAAGTGACCGACGACGGCCGTGTCGCGACCGTCACGCTCGCGCGCCCCGACGTGCGCAATGCGTTCAACGAGACGATGATCGCCGAGCTGACCACCGCGTTCGACCGGATCGACGCGCATGCGTCGCTGCGCGCGGTCGTGCTCGCCGCGCGCGGCCCCGCGTTCTGCGCGGGCGCGGACCTGAACTGGATGAAGAAGATGGCGGGCTTCTCCGACGACGAGAACCGCGCCGACGCGCGCCGGCTCGCGCGGATGCTCGATGCGGTCTACCGCTGCGCGAAGCCCGTGATCGCGCGCGTGCACGGCGACGCTTACGCGGGCGGCGTCGGGCTCGTCGCCGCGTGCGACATCGCGATCGCCGCCGAGGACGTGAAGTTCTGCCTGTCCGAGGCGCGTCTCGGGCTGATCCCGGCGACGATCGCGCCTTACGTCGTGCGCGCGATGGGCGAGCGCGCCGCGCGCCGCTATTTCGCGACGGCCGAGGCGTTCGACTGCGCGAAGGCCGCGCAGCTCGGCTTCGTGCACGAGCGCGTGCCGGCCGGCGCGCTCGATGCGAGTGTCGCGAAGCTCGCCGAAGCGCTGTGCGCGAACGGCCCGCAGGCGGTGCGTGCGTGCAAGACGCTCGTGCGTGACGTCGCGGGCCGCGCGCTCGACGCCGCGCTGATCGAGCAGACCGCCGGCTGGATCGCGAAGACGCGCGCGGGCGCGGAGGCGCGCGAAGGCGTCGCGTCGTTCCTCGAGAAGCGCACGCCGTCGTGGCGCGCGTGATCCCGGCGTCGGCCGTCGGCCGCCGCGCGTCGCCACGGCGTGCGGCGATGGCCGTGACGCAGCGCGCCGCGCGACCCGCGCGCCGAACCGAATCCGTTACCGATTTCCCGTTTCCCGACTCATCATGTTCGACAAGATCCTGATCGCCAATCGCGGCGAAATCGCCTGCCGGGTCGCCGCGACCTGCCGGCGCCTCGGCATCGCGAGCGTCGCGGTCTATTCGGATGCCGACGCGCACGCGAAGCACGTCGCCGCATGCGACGAGGCCGTGCACATCGGCGGCGCGGCGGCCGCCGACAGCTACCTGCGGATCGAGCGCATCATCGACGCCGCGCGCGCGACGGGTGCGCAGGCGATTCACCCCGGCTACGGCTTCCTGTCCGAGAACGAAGATTTCGCGCGCGCGTGCGAGGACGCGGGGATCGTGTTCGTCGGCCCGCCTGTCGAGGCGATTGCAGCGATGGGCTCGAAGGCGGCCGCGAAGGCGCTGATGCACGCGGCCGCGGTGCCGCTCGTGCCCGGCTATCACGGCGACGATCAGGCTCCCGCGCTGCTGCAACGCGAAGCGGACCGCATCGGTTATCCGGTGCTGCTGAAGGCGAGCGCGGGCGGCGGCGGCAAGGGGATGCGCGTCGTCGAGCGCGCGGCCGATTTCGCGGCGGCGCTCGCGTCGTGCCAGCGCGAGGCCGCGGCGAGCTTCGGCAACGATCGCGTGCTGATCGAGAAATACCTGCAGCGGCCGCGCCACGTCGAAGTGCAGGTGTTCGGCGACGCGCACGGCAACGCGGTCTATCTGTTCGACCGCGACTGCTCGGTGCAGCGCCGCCACCAGAAGGTGCTCGAGGAAGCGCCCGCGCCGGGCCTCGCGCACGAGCTCAGGCAGGCGATGGGCGAGGCGGCCGTCGCGGCCGCGCGCGCGGTCGGCTATGTCGGCGCGGGCACCGTCGAATTCATCATGACGGACGACGCGTTCTACTTCATGGAGATGAACACGCGCCTGCAGGTCGAGCATCCGGTCACGGAGATGGTGACGGGGCTCGATCTCGTCGAATGGCAACTGCGCGTCGCGGCGGGCGAGCCGCTGCCGCTGCGGCAGCCGGAACTGCACGTGCGCGGGCACGCGATCGAGGCGCGCCTGTATGCGGAGAACCCGGCGCGCGGCTTCCTGCCGTCGACGGGGCGCCTGAAGCATCTGCGCTTCCCGGCGGGCGTCGAGTTCGATGTCGGCGCGGCCGTGCGAATCGACAGCGGCGTGCGCGAAGGCGACGCGATCACGCCGTTCTACGACCCGATGATCGCGAAGCTGATCGTCCACGGCGACACGCGCGCGCAGGCGCTCGCGATGCTCGGTCGCGCGCTGCGCGAATGCGAAGTGGTCGGCTTGCACACGAATGCGGAGTTCCTGCAGCGGATCGTCGCGAGCCGGCCGTTCGCCGACGCGGATCTCGACACCGGGCTGATCGAGCGCCACCGCGACGCGCTGTTCGCGCCGCAGCCGGCGCCCGCGGCGGCGCTCGGCCTCGCGTGCGCGGCGCTGCTCGCGCGCGAGCGGGCGGCGGCGGGCGCGGGCGGCGCGGCGTCGCCGTGGGCCGCGCTGCCGAACTGGCGGCTGAACGCCGGCTACCGGCGCACGATCGGATGGCGCGCGCTCGACGACGACGCGATGCTCGAGGTCCGCTACCTGGAGCGCGGCGGCGTGCAGTCGCTTGAAGTCGGCGGCATCGCGAAGCCGTTCGCGTGGTCGCGCGGCGCGGGGCCGCTCGACTTCGACGTGACGTTGGGCGGCGTGCGCGCGAGCGGGCGCGTGCATGTGGACGGCGATACGTTCCACGTGTTCTGCCAGGGCGTCGCGCGCGCGTTCGAGTGGCGCAACCTGCTCGCGCACGCGGCCGATTCGACGGAAGGCGAGGGCCGGCTCACCGCGCCGATGCCGGGCAAGGTGATCGCGGTGCTCGTCGAGCCGGGGCAGAAGGTGGAGCAGGGCGATCCGCTCATCGTGATGGAGGCGATGAAGATGGAGCACACGATCGGCGCGCCGGCGGCGGGCGTCGTCGCCGAGGTGCTGTACGCGGTCGGCGATCAGGTGGCGGACGGCGCGCAATTGCTCGTGATGGGACAGGCTTGAGCGGCGCGGCGCACGTTAACGATATCTGACAGTCCGGTCACGGGATGTCCGCTAGACTCGAATCCTGGTGCGGGCGGCGGCGCCGCGCGTGCGCTACACTGCGTAATTCCCTTCCCTCCGGCATGCAATGACATCCCCTGTCGATTTGAACGGCCTGCGCATCGGTATCACGATCGGTCTGCGCGAGCCGAACGAGAGCCTTTGGATCAACGGCATCAAGCAGAACGCGCTGTTTCTCGCGAAGCTGCTGATGAAATCGTCGCGCGGCTATCGGGTGACGATCGTCAACACGACCGGCGTGCCGATCACCGACGCGCTGCCGTGGGACCGCCGGATCTTCGACACCCGCTCGTTCACCGACATGAAGGATTCGCTCGACGTGCTGATCGAGCTCGGCGGCCAGATCGACGGCGAGCAGACCGCTTACCTGAAGGCGCGCGGCGTGAAGCTCGTCAGCTACTGCTGCGGCTTCGAGTACATCCACGCGACGCAGTCGATCCTGTTCGGCCGCCGGATGTGGGAAACGCTCTTCATCAACCGCGGCTACGACGAGATCTGGGCAATTCCGCAGATCGCGCCGTCGTCGCTGCCGTTCCTGCAATCGCTGCGGCGCGCCCCAGGGCGCGTCGTGCCGTTCGTCTGGGACCCGATGTTCCTCGCCGAGCGCACGCGCCTCATGCACGAGCGCGGTGAGTACCGGCCGAGCGGCAAGCGCGCGAAGCGGCTCACGGTGATGGAGCCGAACCACGACGTCGTCAAGTTCTGCGTGTATCCGATGCTGATCATCGACGAAGCGTATCGGCGCGACCCGGACGCGATCGCGTTCACGCACGTGACGAACGCCGACCGGCTCGCGCGCGACAGCCCGGAATTCGTGATGCTGATGAATTATCTGGAGGTCGTCCGCGCGAGCAAGGCGAGCTTCGTCGGCCGCTTCGATACGCCGACCTTCCTCGCCGAGCATACGGACGTCGTCGTGTCGCACCAGTGGGAGAACCCGCTCAACTACTTCTATTTCGACGTCTGCTGGCAGGGCTATCCGCTCGTCCACAACGCGCATCTCGTGCCGGACATCGGCTACTACTATCCGGACAACGACGTGCAGACGGGCACGGAAGCGCTGATGCGCGTGCTGCGCGAGCACGACGACGACTGGGAAGGCTACGCGGCGCGGCAGCGCAGCCTGCTGCGCCGCTATACGTCGAAGAATCCGACGCTCGTCGCCGAATACGACACGCTGCTCGCGAATCTCGTCAACAACGGGCGCTGACGCGCCTCGCGCCGCCTATTCCACCTATTGCCCCGCGAGGGCCGGCGCCACGCCTTGCTGCTGCCGCGGCGCATACGAGACGAGGCGCCACTGGCCGTCGCTTTCCCGCCGCAAGCTCAGCTTCTCGAACACGACCTTGCCGCCTTGCAGCGTCGTCGTGAAATCGACGTTCGCGTACAGCCCGTCCGGCACGTCCTTCGTGTTCGCGAACTGAATCAGCATGATGTCCGACCAGCCTCGCCGCGCGACCGCGCCGAGCGGCGCGCGCAGCCGGCGCGTGTCGTCGGCGAAGCGCTGCGCGGTGGACTTGCTCCTGACGAAAGCGGCGCAATCTTTCCACATGTCGTCGAAGCGGCCTTCGTCGATCTGCTTCAGCACGTTCTCGGCGCTTTGCAGCACCCCATCGGGGGACGGGCTCGTTTGCGCGTGAGCGAGCGCGCCCGCGGCCAGCAGCGCGCCTGCGGCCGCGCATCGAGCGACGATTTTCTTCAAGGTGACCTCCTGGTTGAAACCGGGCAATGCGGCGGGCGCGGCCGGGCTTACCGGTACAGCGCGGCGATCGCCTCCGTATAGGCGGCGACGTTCTCCGGGCGGTAGATGCTGACCGAATCCAGAACCTGCCGCGACTGCTCGCGATACGCGTCGAGGTTCGCGTCGTGCTCGCGGAACGCCTTCAGCAACTGGCGGCCGCCTTCCTGGCAGTCGAAATCCGGATAGAAATAGCCGGCGCGGCCGAGGTACGGCGAGTTGTGAACGAGCGGATAGCCGCCGTACAGCAGCTCGTAGTACAGGTAGTTCTGCGCGTTTTCCCACGTGTGCGACACGACCGCGTCGCCATAGGCCGCCATGAACTCGTAGACCGCGAAGCGTCCCTCGAACGTCGTGAGCCCGTGGTCGACGATGTCGAGGCTGCGCGCGAAGTGGACGAACGTCGTGTGCTCCTTCATGTGCAGCGTGTTGCACACGCGCACGAATTCGACGAAGCTCGGCTGCGCCCGATACGCTTCTTCGGCGACGAGCATCGGCACGATGCTCGTCTTCACCATGCAGATGTTCGGCTCGAACATCGCCACGCGCCAGCGCGGCTTGCCCGGCTTGTAGCCGAATTCGAGGCCCGGGCCGAGCGTTGCGCGCGCCTTGTCGAACAGGAGCGGATGCCAGATGTGCGGGACGATCGTCACCGGGCTGCGCAGCCCCGATTCGAGATAGTGCCCGCACGAGTGCTCGAACTCGGGAATCGTCCACACGCCATCGTAGCGCGCGCCGGAGAACAGGAAGCCGGACGGCTTGTCGAAGATCGCGCGCTCGATGTCGATCACGTAGTCGTTGCCGACGCGCATCGTCACGACCTTGCCGCCGCGCCGCCGATACTCGGCGATCCAGCCGGCGTTGAACTGCGCGCTCATTTCGATCAGCACGTCGCAGCGCGTCATCGCCTCGTCCATCGAGATGAGCGGCACGTTCCATTCGCCGAGCATCAGTTGCGGATCGGCGTCGCTCGTGCCGCCGTTGACCATCACCGCTTCGGCGACGAGCGGCGACTGGCGCAGCAGCAGCACGAGCAGCAGGCAGTTCTGGAAGATGCCGTTCTCCCACAGCGACTGGCCGGCGCCGCGCACGAACAGCGACACGCCGACGACGACGCGCTTGCCGCCGTTCGGCACGTCATGGGCGGTGGTTTCGGACATGCGTTTTTCTCCGGGAAAGGCTCAGGCGAACAGACGCGCGACGTAAGCGTCGAGGTTGCTGCGATTGTCGATCGACACGCTGTGCAGCAGCGCGTCGGCGTGGCGGCGATAGTCGTCGAGATGCGCGTCGTGATGACGCCACGCGTGCAGCAGCGCGCGGCCGCCCGCGGCGGAATCGAATTCCGGGTAGTAGTAGCCGGCGTCGCCGAGCAGCGGCGAGTTGTGCACGAGCGGGTAGCCGCCGTACAGCACGTCGTAGTACAGATAGTTCTGCGGGTTTTCCCACTGGTGCGAGATCACCGCGTCGCCGTGCTGCGCGAGGAACGACGGCAGATCGATGCGCGGCTCGAAGGTCGCCTTGTGCTCGCGCACGAGATCGAGACTGTTCGCGAAGTGGACGAAGGTCGCGTGCTCCTTCATGTGCAGCGAGTTCACGACGAACAGGTGCTCGACCGCGTCGGGCTGCGCGCGGTGGAACTCGTCGGCGGCGAGCATCGGGTAGTGGCTCGTCTTCACGACCGAGATGTTCGGCTCGAGGATCGACAGCCGCCATTTCGCGCGGCCCGGCGCATAGCCGAAGCGCAGGCCCTCGGCTTCGAGCTGGCGCGCGCGGCGCCCGATGAAGTACGGCGACCAGATGTGCGGCACGACGTGCACCGGCGCGCGCGTGAGCGTGCGCAGCAGCGGCGCGTCGATCTTCTCCGATTTCGGCAGGATCCACACTTCGTCGAACGGCCCGCCGTTGAAGATGTGGCCCGACGGCCGGTTGAACATCGGCGTCTCGCAGAGCCCGCTGTACGTGTGGCCGACGAAGCAGACGACGAGCTTCTTGCCGAGCGCCTTCATGTACTTGAGCCAGTCGACGGGCAGTTGCGCGCCCATCTCGATCACGACGTCGAGCGCGTGCGACACGTCGCGCGGCTGCACGAGCGGCACGTCGAGGCCGCCGAGATCGAGGCCGGCGGGCAACGCCTTCGCGTCGCCGCCGTTCAGGAAGTAGACCGGGCCGATCCGGTCCGACTGCTTGAGCATCATCGCGAGGAACGCAATGTTCTGATGAATGCCGTTTTCCCAGATTGCCTGGCCGTCGCGGGCGAAGAGCGAGATGCCGACGGCGAGGCGCTTGCCGGGCGCGTCGCGCGGCCCGGCTGACGAAGAGTGGATGGAATCGATCACCAGCTATATCCGTATCCTGCACCGAAGGTCTTGTTCTGCCCCGACACGCCGATGCCCAGTTTGAGAATGCCGCAGTTCGTCACGTGCGCGCTCGCGCCGCGCGCGATCCCCGACTGACCCGCGAAGCGGGCGGCGGCGACGTTGATCGTCTTGCCCGGCTCGACCTGCGGCAGCATCGTCGGCGCGGCGGCGGCCGCGATGCCCTGACGCGCCATCGAATCGGTCTGCCGCGGCGCTTGCTGAATTCCGCTCGGCTGCGCGCGCGGAACGTCGATCCGGGGCGGCCGGCCCGGCAGCGATTGTGACATAGAAGCCGGCCGCGCATTCAACTCGTTCGCGTCGAGCGCGCCGTCGGTTTCGCTGCGGGCCGCGACGCCCGTCGAGCGCGGCGCGATGCGCGCGCCCGCCATCGACAAGTCTGCGGCCAGCGGCCCGATCGCGCGATTGAACGTCGACATGCTGCGTAGCCGCCGTTATCCGCGCGCGGCCGCGAGCGCGGCCAACTCGCCGCGCACGCTGTCGAGCACCGGCGTCCAGTCGCGATACCGGGCCTGCCGGCGGAGCCGGATCGAGTCGTACCACAGGCTGTCTTCGCGATCGATCATCCAGACCCAGTGCGGATTGACGTCGAGCAGCAGCCGCGTCGGCCGGCCGAGCGCGCCCGCGAGGTGCGCGACCGACGTGCAGACGGTGACGACGAGGTCGAGGCTCGACAGATACGCGGCCGTGTCGTCGAAGCTTTGCAGCTCGGCCGTGTGGTCGATCACGTCGAGGCCCGCCGCGCGCATCGTCGCGACGTCGCTTGCGCCGTCGATCTGCAGGCTGTGGAACGCGACGCCCGCCACGTCACGCCATGCGCGCGCGCAGGCCGCCGGGTCGATCGCGCGCAGCGGGTTGCGCTGGTGCGTGCGGCTGCCGCTCCAGACGAGACCGACGCGCAGCCGGCCGTTGGCGGGCTGCCGCGCCGCCCATTGCGCGGCGCGCGCCGGGTCCGCGCGCAGATAGCCGCCCGCGGACGGGATCGTGTCCGGCCGCACGCCGAGCATCAGCGGCGCGCTGCCGACGGGCAGGTGATGGTCGAACGTGGGCAGTTGCGGCGCGTCGTGCCGCACGATCCGCATCGGCGTGCCGGCGAAGCTGCGCGCGAAGAGCGGCTCGAGGCCCGCGAAGCACGCGAAGACGACTTGCGCGCCGGCGCGCGTCGCCTGGTCGGCGACGATCGGCGCGAAGCGCGCGAACTGCAGCGCGTCGCCGAAGCCCTGTTCGCCCCACAGCATCAATGTCTTGCCGGCGAGCGGCTCGCCGCGCCACTGCCGCTGCGGCGATGGGCGCGGGCGATCGCCCAGCTCGCGCGAGCCGTTCCACCGCGCTTCGTGGTTCGCCCAACCGTTCTCGTAGTCGCCGTGCAGCAATTGCAGCATCGCGAGCGACCATTGCATGACCGGATCGTCCGGCGCGCTGCGATGCGCGTGTGCCGCAGCGGCGAGCGCGTCCGGCCAGCGCTGCAGCTCTTTCAGCGCGTTCGCGCGCGCGAGTTGCGCGATCGCGTAGCTCTGCCCGAGCGCGCATGCGCGCTCGGCCGCGATCAGCGCGCGCGCCGGCTCGCGCAGCGCGAGCCAGGCATTCGAGCCGTTGCACCACGCCATCTGGCTGTCCGGCTCCGCGCGGATCGCCGCTTCGGCTTGCGTGAGCGCCTCCCGATGCATCCCCGTCTGATAGTGAAGGGCGGCGAGATTGTTGCGCAACATCGGGTACGCGGGATCGAGCGCGCCCGCGCGCCGGTACGCGTCGGCCGCCGCCGCGTATTCGCCCGCGTAGTGGTGCGTGAGGCCGAGCAGGAACCACGACTGCGCGTCGTTCGGCGCGCGCTCGCACAGCGCTTGCGCAACCGGACGGGCGAGCGCGTGGCGATGGGTCTGGTGCAGCAGCTCGATCCATTCGGCGAGCCAGCCCGTCGCGGCCGGATCGGCGCGATGCGCGGCGTCGAATGCGGCATGCGCGCGCTCGGCCTGCCCGGCGAGCCGATCGAGACGCGCGCGCTCGACCCATGCGCTCGCGCACGGCGGCGTCGCGGCGAGCGCCGGCCCGAGCGCGGCGGCCGCTTCGTCGAGGCGGCCGAGCAGGCGCAGCCAGTGCGCGCGACAGGCGAGCGCGCCGGCGGACGCGGGCTCGGCCGTGCACCATGCGTCGATCGCATCGGCGGCGGCGATCAGTTCGCCTCGCTTCAGTTGCGTCTGGATGTCGGCGAAACGATCGGGATTGGCTGGCATGTCGTGCGTTCGGAAGATCGGTGAGGAGCCGCCGGCCGTCGACTCGGGAGACGGTCGAGGCCGGGCGTTTCGAGATTCGAACGATATCGCAGTTTTGTGCCAGATCGAAGCGCAAGCGGAGTCGGATCGAAGCGGCCGGGGCAAAGTCGGTAGGAAGCAGGGGGAGCCGGATCGACAGTGGACCGAGGGCGAACCGAGGCGGAGCCGGGCGATTCGCGCTCGGACGCGCGCCGGCATGCGGCGCGGGACCTGGCGGCTTACTGATCCGACTGCGCGGCGTTCTGCGTCGCCGCGCAGTCGAACGTGAGGCTCGACGGCTCGCTGCGCCGGCCGTCGCCGCGATAGTCGGCGGCGCGCTCGAGCGTCTCGACGGCGCGATCGCCGCACACGCGCGCGGCAATCTTCGTGCACGTGTCGTACTTCCCGAAAACGCCGCCGCAGGCGACGCGATAGGCGTTCGGATGGCCGGGCAGGCTCGTTTGCGTCACTGTGTACGTCGGCCCGCTCGACGCGCTGCATCCGGCGAGCGCGGCGAGCGCGGCGAGCGTCGTCAATCCCATTCCTGCGATGTGCTTCATCGTGTTTCTCCAAGCTGGTGTGGAAACGACGGACGCGAATCGGGCGCGTCCGTCGTTTCGGGCGGCCCGCGCCGGCCCGTCGTCGTTACTTCCACTGATAGAGCATGCCCGCGCCGATCACCTTCTGGTTGCCGGCGAAGCCGCCGTTCAGCGACGCCTTCAGGTTCTCGGTGATGCGCGCCTGCATGCCGACCGCAATCGCCTTCTGGCCGAGGAACGACGAGGTGCCGACGCCCATCGCGAAGTTCGAGTCGCGATCCATGTGCGGAATCGACGCCATCGCCGCGACCGCCGCGATCCCCTGGCGGGCCATCGTGTCGGTCTGCTGCAGTTGCTGCTGCGTCTGGTTCAGTTGCGAGCCGAGATTGTTGATCTGCGTCTGCTGGTTCGACAGCGATTGCGACATCGACGTCGACACGGCATTGAGCTGATTGACGTTGACCGCGTCGGTGCCTTCGGTGCCCGCCGCGACGTTCGTGATCTGGCGCTGCTGCGTGTCGCTGCCGACCGACACGACGTTCGAGCGGCCGCCGTCGTTCGAGCCCGCGCCGATCGCGACCGAGTTCGAGCCGGCCGTGACGGACGGCGTGACCGCCTTCGGCGAGCTCATGTCGGCGGCGACGCCGGTGCTCGCGGGCAGCGACTGGATCACGTTGTTCGTGATCGACGTCGACAGCGACGTGAGCTGCGTGTTGATGTTGGTCACGCTCGTCGACAGCGACGCGACGTTGCTGTTGGTGGTCGACAGGCCGGTGGACAGCGAGCCGATGCCGGTCGAGGTCGACGTGGACAGCGACGCGAGGTTGCTGTTGGTGGTCGACAGGCCGGTGGACAGCGAGCCGACGGCGGTCGAGGTGGACGTGGACAGCGATGCGAGGTTGCTGTTGGTGGTCGACAGGCCGGTGGACAGCGAGCCGACGGCGGTCGAGGTGGACGTGGACAGCGATGCGAGATTGCTGTTCGTCGCGTTCAGGCCGGTCGACAGCGACGCGACGTTGCTGTTGGTCGCGTAGAGCTGGCTGCCGTTGACGGCGTCGGTGCTGGTGGCGGAGATGCGGCCGGCGGCGACGTTCGTGACCTGGCGTTCCGCGCCCGGCGCGCCGACGCTGAACACGCCGATGGGCGCGCTGCCCGCGAAGCCGCCGAACGTGAGGCCGCCGACGGTTGCCGACGTGACGGGAACGGCTGCCGACGTCGTCGCGCCGCTGCCGATCGCGACCGAGTAGTCGACGTTCGCGACCGCGTTCGGGCCGATCGCGACGCTGTTCGCGCCGGTTGCGACGCTGTCCGGATCGGTCGAGTTCGCGTGGAAGTACTTGATGCCGTTGGCGTTGATGCTGTCGATGGCGGAGCCGACGCTGGTGTTGGCGGTGGTCGTGCCGTTCGCGTTGTACGTGGTGTACGAGGGCGCGGAGATCGCGCCGGTGGCCGGATCGTACGTCGCGCCGCCGCCGAGCGCCGCGGCGGTGCTGTTGCCGAGGTTCGTCGTGTTCGTCGTGATCGAGCTGATGCTGGTGGACAGCGAGCCGATGCCGGTCGAGGTGGACGTGGACAGCGATGCGAGGTTGCTGTTGGTCGACGACAGGCCAGTCGAGAGCGAGCCGATGCTGGTCGAGGTGGACGTGGACAGCGATGCGACGGTGCTGTTGGTCGTCGAGAGCCCCGTCGAGAGCGAGCCGATGCCGGTCGACGTGGAAGTCGACAGCGAAGCGATCGAACTATTCGCCGAGCTGAGGCCGGTCGAGGTCGACGTGGACAGCGACGCGACGGTGCTGTTGGTCGTCGAGAGCCCCGTCGAGAGTGAGCCGATGCCGGTCGAGGTGGAGGTCGACAGCGAAGCGATCGAACTATTCGCCGAGCTGAGGCCGGTCGAGGTCGACGTGGACAGCGACGAGACGGTGCTGTCGGTCGTCGAGAGCCCCGTCGAGAGCGAGCCGATACCGGTCGAGGTGGAAGTCGACAGCGAAGCGATCGAGCTGGTGGCCGAGCTGAGGCCGGTCGAGGTCGACGTGGACAGCGACGAGACGGTGCTGTCGGTCGTCGAGAGGCCCGTCGAGAGTGAGCCGATGCCGGTCGACGTGGAGGTCGACAGCGAAGCGATCGAGCTATTCGCCGAGCTAAGGCCGGTCGAGGTAGACGTGGACAGCGACGAGACGGTGCTGTTTGTCGTCGAGAGGCCCGTCGAGAGCGAGCCGATGCCGGTCGACGTGGAAGTCGACAGCGAAGCGATCGAGCTATTCGCCGAGCTAAGGCCGGTCGAGGTAGACGTGGACAGCGACGAGACGGTGCTATCGGTCGTCGAGAGGCCGGTGGACAACGATCCGATGCCGGTCGACGTGGAGGTCGACAGCGAAGCGATCGAACTATTCGCCGAGCTGAGGCTGGTCGAGGTAGACGTGGACAGCGACGAGACGGTGCTGTTGGTCGTCGAGAGCCCCGTCGAGAGTGAGCCGATGCCGGTCGACGTGGAGGTCGACAGCGAAGCGATCGAGCTATTCGCCGAGCTGAGGCCGGTCGAGGTCGACGTGGACAGCGACGAGACGGTGCTGTTGGTCGTCGAGAGCCCCGTCGAGAGTGAGCCGATGCCGGTCGACGTGGAGGTCGACAGCGAAGCGATCGAGCTATTCGCCGAGCTAAGGCCGGTCGAGGTAGACGTGGACAGCGACGAGACGGTGCTGTTTGTCGTCGAGAGGCCCGTCGAGAGCGAGCCGATGCCGGTCGACGTGGAAGTCGACAGCGAAGCGATCGAGCTATTCGCCGAGCTAAGGCCGGTCGAGGTAGACGTGGACAGCGACGAGACGGTGCTATCGGTCGTCGAGAGGCCGGTGGACAACGATCCGATGCCGGTCGACGTGGAGGTCGACAGCGAAGCGATCGAACTATTCGCCGAGCTGAGGCTGGTCGAGGTAGACGTGGACAGCGACGAGACGGTGCTGTTGGTCGTCGAGAGCCCCGTCGAGAGTGAGCCGATGCCGGTCGACGTGGAGGTCGACAGCGAAGCGATCGAGCTATTCGCCGAGCTGAGGCCGGTCGAGGTCGACGTGGACAGCGACGAGACGGTGCTGTTGGTCGTCGAGAGCCCCGTCGAGAGTGAGCCGATGCCGGTCGAGGTGGAGGTCGACAGCGAAGCGATCGAACTGGTGGCCGAGCTGAGGCCGGTCGAGGTCGACGTGGACAGCGACGAGACGGTGCTGTTGGTCGTCAAGAGGCCCGTCGAGAGTGAGCCGATGCCGGTCGACGTGGAGGTCGACAGCGAAGCGATCGAACTATTCGCCGAGCTGAGGCCGGTCGAGGTGGACGTGGACAGCGATGCGACGGTGCTGTTGGTCGTCGAGAGGCCGGTGGACAGCGATCCGATGCCGGTCGAGGTGGAGGTCGACAGCGAAGCGATCGAACTGGTGGCCGAGCTGAGGCCGGTCGAGGTCGACGTGGACAGCGACGAGACGGTGCTGTTGGTCGTCGAGAGGCCCGTCGAGAGTGAGCCGATGCCGGTCGACGTGGAAGTGGACAGCGACGAGAGGTTGCTGTTGGTCGACGACAGGCCAGTCGAGAGCGAGCCGATGCTGGTCGAGGTAGACGTGGACAGCGATGCGACGGTGCTGTCGGTCGTCGAGAGGCCCGTCGAGAGTGAGCCGATGCCGGTCGAGGTGGAAGTCGACAGCGAAGCGATCGAGCTATTCGCCGAGCTGAGGCCGGTCGAGGTAGACGTGGACAGCGACGAGACGGTGCTGTTGGTCGTCGAGAGGCCCGTCGACAACGAGCCGATGCCCGTCGACGTGGAAGTCGACAGCGAAGCGATCGAGCTATTCGCCGAGCTGAGGCCGGTCGAGGTCGACGTGGACAGCGATGCGACGTTGCTGTTGGTCGTCGAGAGCCCCGTCGAGAGCGACGAAATCGAGTTCGAGGCCGAGTCGAGCTTCGACGCAACTGCGTAGAGCTGGCTGCCGTTGATCGCATCGGTGCTGGCGGCGGTGACCTGGCCTGCGGCGACGTTGGTGATCTGGCGTTCCGCACCCTGTGCGCCGACACTCACGACGCCCACGGGCGTGCTGCCCGCGAACGTGCCGAGTGTGGTCGAGCCGGCCGTCGCGCTGCTGGTCGGGTTGGCCGCGGCCGTCACCGAGTTCGTGCCGAGTGTGGTCGAGCCGACCGTCGCGCTGCTGGTCGGGTTGGCCGCGGCCGTCACCGAGTTCGCGCCGAGCGCAACCGAGTTCGCCGTGGCGGCCGTCGCGCCCATGCCGATCGCGACGGCGTTCGTGCCCGTCGCGACGCTATCCGGGTCCGTCGAGTTCGCGTGGAAGTACTTGATGCCGTTGGCGTTGATGCTGTCGATGGCGGAGCCGACGCTGGTGTTGGCGGTGGTCGTGCCGTTCGCGTTGTACGTGGTGTACGAGGGCGCGGAGATCGCGCCGGTGGCCGGATCGTACGTTGCGCCGCCGCCGAGCGCCGCAGCGGTGCTGTTGCCGAGATTGTTGGTCGTCGTCGCAACGGTCGACAGGCCAGTCGACAACGAGCCGATGCCGGTCGAGGCGGAGGTCGACAGCGAGGTCAGCGAGCTATTCGTGCTGCTGAGGCCGCTGGACAGCGACGTGACGTTGCTGTTGGTCGTCGAGAGCCCCGTCGACAACGAGCCGATACCGGTCGACGTGGAGGTCGACAGCGAAGCGACCGAGCTGTTCGCCGAGCTCAGCCCCGTGGAAGCGGATGTCGAAAGCGAGGCGACCGTGCTGTTGGTGGTCGACAGCCCCGTGGACAGCGAGTTGACGCCGCTCTGCGCGGTGCTGATGCCCGACGAGGCGGAGGTCGACAGCGAGGTCAGCGAGCTATTCGTGCTGCTGAGGCCGCTGGACAGCGACGTGACGTTGCTATTGGTCGTCGAGAGACCAGTCGACAACGAGCCGATACCCGTCGACGTGGAGGTCGACAGCGAAGCGACCGAGCTGTTCGCCGAGCTCAGCCCCGTGGAAGCGGATGTCGAAAGCGAGGCGACCGCGCTGTTGGTGGTCGACAGCCCCGTGGACAGCGAGTTGACGCCGCTCTGCGCGGTGCTGATGCCCGACGAGGCGGAGGTCGACAGGGAGGTCAGCGAGCTATTCGTGCTGCTGAGCCCCGTGGACAGCGAACTGATGCCCGTCGACGCCGACGTCGACAGGCTAGCGATGCTGCTTGCCGTCGTGCTCATGCCGGTGCTGAGCTGCGCGACCGTCACCGCGTCCTGCGGCGCCGAGCCGTCGGCGACGTTCGTGATGCGGCGCAGCGCAGTCGCGCTGCCGACCGACACTTCGGACAGCGGCGCCGCCGTGCCCGTCAGGTAGCCGGTGCCGGTGGGCGCGCTCGCGCCCGTCTTGCTGCCTTGGCCGATCGCGACGCTGTTCGCGTATGCGGCGGTGCTCGATGCGCCGATGGCCGTCGTGTTCGAGGCGTCGGCGCTGGCCTGGTAGCCGATCGCGAGCGCGTTCGTGCTGCTCGCCGCAACCGTTGCGCTGTCGCCGAGCGCGATGCCGTTCGTGCTGCTCGTGCCAACCGTCGCCGCGCGGCCGATCGCGACGCCCGACTGCGCCGCCGCGCTCGATTGGCCGCCGAGCGCGATCGAGTCCTGCGCGCTCGCCTGCGCCCCCTTCGTCGCGTTGCTGCCGATTGCGATCGCGCCCGCGCCGGATGCGATCGTCGAGTTCGCGTACGAAAGCGGCGTCGTGCCGTTGCCGCCCGCGCCGCCAATGGCGACGGAGTTCAGCGCACTGGCGGTGCTGCCGAAGCCGAGCGCGGTCGCGGCGGTGCCGCTCGCGGTCGTTTCGAGGCCGGCCGCCGTGCCCCACAGCGCAGCCGAGCTGAGAAAGCCCATCGCGGTGCCGCCGGTGTTGGTGACTTGCGCGAACGCGCCGTAGACCGTCGCCGCGAGCTGATTGTTGCCGCTCGAGCTACAGCCGGAGACGGTCGAGTAGGTGCCCGACCCGTCGACGGGGTAGGCGTTCGTATTGCCCGTCGTCGTGCGGCCGACGGTTGCGTTGCCGCTGCCCGACGTGCAGGACTGCACCGTGAACTGGCCGGACGCGTTGACGCTGCCGGGGATCATGGTATCGGCGCTCGCGAGTGACGGGACGCCGACGAGCAGCGCGGCGGCGACGGCGACAGCGGCGGCCACGACCGATTTGTTCGGCTTGCCGCGAGCCGAGTCGAGTTCCGAAGCGGCGACCCACGCGCCAAGCGCTTCATTCCAGATAGAGCGGTACGAGCGATTCATACGAAAACGGCCTCCGAGGGCAGCGCAACACGGGAGCGTTATTTGTCTGACCTGAGAGTCCGTGCTCGCGCTGATTAATTTGGTATGCGGAGTCTATTTGATTGATGTTTTCAAGACTTCAAAGAATTGCAAAATCAGGCTTTGCAAATGGTTAAAAAAAGTTTGAGGATGGAGTGTTGTGGTTGGTTAATTTTTGTTAATTTAATAGATGATACGAATGAGTCGGGGTGATGCCGATCGGTTCGTGGATGGCCCGTGTAGAAAGGGCGGTGGCGGAGTGGTGGACTACGGGGCGTAGCTTGCGTTTCAGAAAGGAGACTGCAGTCTCATGTAAAACGTTTGCGCCGTCTCCACTCCTTTCTATTTGCAATATTGTTTAATTTAATATTGTAATGTTTTCTTATGGGGTTTTGTTAATGGATTAATTTATGCAATTCAAGTGGATAAATCATTTTGTTTTGATGAAGGTGTTTGGCGTGGAAATGCGATGGAATTTATTTCTTTGTCGACCGGGCGGTTCGTGCGCCGCCGCACCAGGCGGGCGTCCGCGGTTCGTTCCATGAGACACGATCATTTGCTCATCCCGAGTGGGAAGTGCTCGGGAAATGGGACGCATCTTCCAAACGTCTTTCGCTCATTTACATGTCGCCGCTTTATTGTCGGTAATCCTTTCCAGGCAGAAACGCTTTGTCACAATGCTTTCGTATTGCTGTCGTTTCAGGCGGCCGAGCGCGATACGCAACCAATGCGATCGAATCCGCGCGGTGACGCACGGAAGCGAGCGCTGCCCGGTCCGGCGGGGCGTAAGCGTGCCCAGTCGTATGGATGCGAAGTAAGGGTATTTTTTACCGATTTAGATATGGGGTACGCCTCTTTTTAAACGATGTGTCGGGCCGTCGTAACCCAAGGTCCGATCTTCGCCATCGCGGCGTCGAAGGCCGCTTGTCCGTTCGCGAGCAGCAGCCCCACCCGATGCGTGACGATGCGCGCAACCGCGCGCGATTACGGCTTCCTGATGAAGCGCAGCGCGAACCGCGCGAGCCGCGGCACGATCGCCGGCCGCAGCAGCCGCTTGTCGTAGCCGGCCATCCGGCGGTTGTTCTCGGCGAGGCACAGCTCGATCAGCGCGCGCGGATTCAGCGCGTCGCCGACGGTTGCCGCCGTATTGGCCGGAAAATTCGCGTCGCGCGCGACGCCGTCGGCGTCGATGCCGCGCGCGATGCCGATCCGCTCCCAGATCAGGAACGCCCATACCGCGGCGACGCGCGCGAACAGCCACGGCCTGCGCCACCATCGCATGTTGCGCCAGTACCATCCGAACCAGTTCGCGAAGAACAGGATGTGGCGGCCTTCCTCCTGGATCACGGGCTCGAACGTCTCGACGAGTTCTTCCGGAAAATAGCCGGAGCGCTGCGCGGAGCGGAACAGGCCGAATGCGAAGAAGCTGTCGATGGATTCGCTGAAACCCGTGACCATCCATGCCCATTCGGCGTCCTTCGGCGCCGGATACGCGGGCTCGCGCGCGAGCCGGATGCCGTATGCCTCGACGAGCTTCGAGAGCACGACCTTGTGCCGCGCTTCCTCGGCGGCGTTCAGGTCGAGCGCGGCGCGCAGCAACGGATCGCGCACCGTCGACGCGAACGTCGCGACGCGAATCGATGCGCGGCCCTCGGTCTGCACGGCGATGTCCCAGATCGGCAGCGACGTCAGGCGCTGAAGCGCTTCGGGGGCGAGGGCGGGCCAATCGATGACGGCCGGCTTGTACGGGTTGTGGGTGTCGAGCAGCATCTTGCAGAACATCTGCTTGTGCGCGTCGGAACCGATTCGCACTGGGCCGCGACTCTCATGGACCCAGTTGCGCATAGCGTGATCCGCCGCTTGTTCTCGTCGCAGCGTGTCAGACATGGCTGATTGGTATCGTGATGTCAGGAGCTGACGATTCTTGCATAGCTCGATGAATCACGTATTTTGGCGGCCGCTGCCGCAGGCGCCGCCTGCGGGCGCCGCGCGTGCCGGCCGGCGCCGGCGACGGGCTCAACAGTGGGAATCGACCCACAGGCGTCCCCAGCGGAACGCGTAGGCAAGTGCGTGCTCTTCGTCGAAGAAGAAATCGATGGCGTCGAACGAGTAGGCGCGCGCGGGCGCGGGGCCGGCTTTCTCGATCGTGAGGTTCGCGGCGAACAGGCCGTTCGGCAAGCGCGCCGCCGCGGGCGCGACCTCGTAGCCCTTGTAGCGGATCGAACGATTCATGGCTTTCGCGAAGGGAGAACGAGGTTGCAGCGTAAGCAATCGACGCGTGCGCGTGAACCAATCTTTATGCTTAAGCAAATCACCCGGCGCGAACGAATGGTCATCAGCGCGGGGCAACGCGCGGGAGGAGCAGGCCGCCCGTCGAAGCGCACGCGCGCCGCCGCACGCAGCGAGCGTGCGATGCGCGTGCGTTCAGTGCGTCGCGGCTTCCAGCACCGTCGCGAGCGCGTTATCGCTCGCGACACGGGTTGCCGCGCGGTGCGACGCGAACGCGAGCGCGAATTCGGCGGCCTGCGCGCCGACGGTCTCGAGCTGCGCGGCGACCTTCGAATCCGAGCAGCGATCGACCGTTTCGAAGCGCGTTTCGAGCGTGTTGACCGCGGCGCCGAACGGCGTCGGCCAGCCGCGCAGCGCGTGGACGATCGCGCGCAGCGACGTCAGCACGGTGCCCGCCGCCTGCCAGCCGTACGCGGTGACGATGCAGCCGACCGCGCGTCCGTCGAGATACGGGCGCTCGTCGGCGCGCAGTTCCTCGAGCGTGTCGAGCGCGTTCTTCACGAGGCCGGACACGCCGCCGTGGTAGCCGGGCGTGGCGATGACGATCGCGTCGGCCGCGCGCACGGCGTCGATCAGCTCGCGTTGCGCGTCGGTGAGCGCGCGGCGCTCCGGCGCGTAGTGCGGCAGCGTGTGCAGGAACGGGCCGTCGAACAGGCGGGTGCGGGCGCCCGCGGCTTGCGCGCCGCGCAGCGCGAAGCCGAGCGCGCGCTCGGTCGACGAAGCCGCGCGGGTCGTGCCGCCGATGCCGACGATGAACGGCCGGCGGTGTTGGTCAAATGCGGTCAAAGTGCGCTCCATGAGGGTGCGGCGCCTGGCTGGGGCAGGCCGAGAGTTGCATGTTAGCGAGCCAATCGGTGCGCGGGAAACGACTTTTCGTTCTATCGATATACCCGGCGGCCGCTTGCGCGGCTTCGCGCGCGACGCAATTGGATAGCAGAAATGCTTGGTTGGGATGCGTCCGGCCGGCCGATATGATCGGCTCCGTCTCCTCCATGAAACTTCTCTGACATGGGTTGGCCCCGCCGGTTGGAATGTCGGCGGGGCTTTTTTTCGTTCGTGCGCGGCGCAGGCGTGCGTCGCGCGATGGCGCGGGCGAGCGACGAGCCATCGCGGGATCGAATCGGCAGCGAAGCGAACGTTCGAATCGATGCGTCTGACATCGCGCCGCCCGTCGACGGCAAGCCCGCGCGCGTCACGTTGCGCTCGTCGAGCAGCGCGTCGAACGCTTTGAGCAGATTGAAGTCGAGCGTTCTGATATCGACCATGCTTATCGGTTGCTGTGGAGAGATTGAATCGAGCCTATATCCCGGCCGCGTCGCCGATTCAAGCGCGCAAAGCGCGCATTGCAGCGAATAAGTCTGCGGAAATCCGGCGCGCGATGCGGCGCCGCGCAAACGCCGCGTGGAGCCTCCCGCGCGTAGTACGGGCGTGCGTCGCCGGGCGGCCCGCGCGTCGCGGCCGCGCGACGCGCGCTGCGGCGCGTCATGCCGCTCTCCGGCGCCTTTCGTCGGTGGTCCGAAACGGTCGTTCGCAGCACTTGTACCGACGTGTCGTATTTGCGCAAGCGTTTGTCGCAATTCGTCGGCTGCACGGGGTTTTTTCTGGCAACCATGTAGGCACGCTGTGACGGCGTATTTCCCCGCTCAACGAGGAGACGTTGCAATGGATGCCCCGAAGGTCGTAGTCGATGGTCTGTGCAAGGTGTTTGGAAGCAATCCGCGGCAAGCGCTGGACATGCTCGCCGCAGGCGCGACGAAGGATGAAGTGTTCGCGCGCACGGGCCAGGTGGTCGGCGTGCACAACGTGTCGTTCGACGTGCGGGAAGGCGAGATTTTCGTGCTGATGGGCCTGTCCGGCTCCGGCAAGTCGACGTTGATCCGGCTCGTCAACCGGCTCGTCGAGCCGAGCGCCGGCAAGGTGCTGATCGACGGGCGCGACGTCGCGGGGGTGCGCCGCGCGGAGCTGACCGCGCTGCGCCGCACCGACATGAGCATGGTGTTCCAGTCGTTCGCGCTGATGCCGCAGCGCACGGTGCTGTCGAACGCCGCGTTCGGCCTCGAAGTGGCCGGCATGGGCCGCAAGGACCGCGAGCGCCGCGCGATGGGCGTGCTCGAGCAGGTGGGCCTCGCGCAGTTCGCGCACAAGCTGCCCGCCGAGCTGTCGGGCGGCATGCAGCAGCGCGTCGGCCTCGCGCGCGCGCTCGCGGTGAACCCGTCGCTGATGATCATGGACGAGGCGTTCTCCGCGCTCGATCCGTTGAAGCGCAAGGAAATGCAGAACGTGCTGCTGCAACTGCAGAAGGAGCAGCGCCGCACGATCATGTTCGTGTCGCACGATCTCGAGGAGGCGCTGCGCATCGGCAGCCGGATCGCGATCATGGCAGGCGGCCGGCTCGTGCAGGTCGGCACGCCGCAGGAGATCATCGCGAACCCCGCCGACGACTACGTGCGCGCGTTCTTCGAAGGCATCGACACGAGCCGCTACCTGACGGCGGGCGACCTGATGCTCACGGGCGCCGTGCCGACCGTGTCGAAGCTCGATGCGACGCATGTCGCCGCGTCGCTGAACGGCAGCGCCGAATACGCGTTCGTGCTCGACGAGGCGCGCAAGATCCGCGGCTTCGTCACGCGCGACGCGCTGAACGGCGCGACGCCGAACGTGCGCCAGGTCGAGAGCATTCCGCGCGACGCATCGCTCGATCACGTCGTCGAGCGATGCGTCGCGCATCCGCACGCGCTGCCCGTCGTCGACGACGACGGCTGTTACTGCGGCTCGGTCGACCGGGCCGTGCTTCTGAAAGCCATTACGCGTTCGCGAGGTTTCCATGTCTGAACTCATCCCCCTCGGTAGCTGGGTCGACCAGTCGGTTCACTATCTGCTCGACCACGATGCGAAGACGTTCGACGCGATCGGCCGCGCGATCGAGGGGCTCGCCGCGCTCGTCGAGCACGGGCTGCAAGCCGTGCCGATGGGGCTGATGATGGCGTGCTTCGTCGGCGTCGGCCTCTGGCGCGTCGGCTGGCGCTTCGCGATCTTCACGGCGGCGTCGCTGTTCCTGATCTTCGCGACGGGCTTCTGGGATCAGACGGTCGTCACGCTCGGCCTCACGCTGTCGTCGACGATCGTGAGCCTCGTGCTCGGCATTCCGCTCGGCATCTGGGCCGCGAAGAGCAAGTGGGTCGCGGCGATCGTGCGGCCGATCCTCGATCTGATGCAGACGATGCCTGCGTTCGTCTACCTGATTCCGGCCGCGATGCTGTTCGGCCTCGGCCGCGTGCCGGGGATTCTGTCGACGGTGATCTTCGCGATGCCGCCCGCCGTGCGCCTGACGAGCCTCGGCATCCGCCACGTGAACCGCGAGATCGTCGAGGCGGGGCAGGCGTTTGGCTGCACGCCGTGGCAACTGCTGTACAAGGTGCAGTTCCCGAATGCGCTGCCGTCGATCATGCAGGGCGTGAACCAGACGATCATGATGGCGCTGTCGATGGTGATCATCGCGTCGATGGTCGGCGCGGGCGGCCTCGGCAACGACGTGCTCGCGAGCATCCAGCGCCTCGACATCGGCTTGGGCTTCGAGAGCGGCCTGTCGGTCGTGCTGCTCGCGATCATCCTCGACCGCATCACCGAGAGCTTCGGCCGCGCGCCGGGCACGGCGAAGGCGCCGCTCTTCTCGGGCTTCCGGCAACTGTTCGGCCCGCGCTCGCGATCGTCGGTCGCGCAGGCCTGACGTTTTCCGCTTTCGTTCGTTTCCCCGGTTTCTTCGTTTCGCCGATCCGGTCGTCTCCGGCGGGCCCGCCCGCCGCCGGAGCGGCTTCGTGCAACCCGTTCGCTGGAGAGCGATGTGACGTCCGCCGCCGCTGCCGCACCCGCCGCCTGCGCCGAGCCGGTTTCCTCGGCCGCGCATTTCGGGTTCCTGACGTTGCCGAACTTCTCGATGATCGCGTTCACGAGCGCGGTCGAGGTGCTGCGCATGGCGAACTACGTCGCGCGCGCGGACCATTACCGCTGGTCGATCTTCTCGCTCGACGGCGCGCCCGTGCATGCGAGCAACGGGATCGCGGTGCGGCCGACGCAGCCGCTCGACGTCGACGATCCGCCCGACGTGGTGATCGTCTGCGGCGGCATCCGGATTCGTGAGGCGATGGACGAGACGGTGCGCGGCGCGCTCGGCGCGCTCGCCGCGCGCGCGGTGCCGCTCGGCGGCATCTGCACGGGCGCGTACGTGCTGATGGCGTGCGGGCTGCTCGACGGCTACCGGTGCGCGGTGCACTGGGAGAACCTGTCCGCGCTGCACGCGGAGTTTCCGCAGGTGCGCTTCGCCGACGAGCTGTTCGTCGTCGATCGCGACCGGCTCACCTGCACGGGCGGCACCGCGCCGCTCGACCTGATGCTGAACCTCGTCGGCGCGCGGCTCGGGCAGCCGCTCGCCGCGCAAGTCTCCGAGCAGTTCATTCTCGAGCGCATCCGCAGCGCGACCGATCCGCAGCCGATTCCGGTCGACGCACGCGTCGGCTTCTCGCGCGCGGAGCTGATCGAGGTCGTGCGGCTGATGGAGGCGAACATCGAGGAGCCGCTGTCGCTCGAAGAGCTCGCGCGGCTCGTGCGGCTCTCGCAGCGGCATCTGCAGCGGATGTTCAGGATCTATCTGAACGTGTCGCCGACGCACTATTACCTGACGCTGCGCCTGAAGCGCGCGCGCGACCTGCTGCGCACGACCGACGCATCGATCGCGCGCGTGACGACGATCTGCGGCTTTCACTCGCCATGCCATTTCAGCAAGGCGTACCGCGCGCAGTTCGGTCATGCGCCGAGCCACGAGCGGCGCGTGTCGGCGCGCTGAGCGCATCGGGGCCGCATCGAAACCGTATCGAAACAAGCGCGTGGCCGCCGGGGTCGCGGCGCGCGTGAGCCACGAACCGATCCCATGTTGACGACATCTTTGTGATGAGGAGAAGCACGATGAAGCGAAATCTGATCGCGGCGGCCTGTGGGCTCGCCATCGCGGCCGCGCCGTTCGCGAGCGCCCGGGCGGGTGATCCGCCGACCTGCAAGGCGGTGCGCTTTGCGGACGTCGGCTGGACCGACATCGCCGCGACGACGGGGCTCGCGTCGACGATGCTCGCCGGGCTCGGCTACGCGCCGACGAAGACGATCGCTTCGGTGCCGATCACGTTTGCGGGGATCAAGAGCAAGCAGATCGACGTGTTTCTCGGCTACTGGTCGCCGACGATGGACCCGATGATCGCGCCGTTCACGAAGGCGGGCACGATCAAGGTGCTCGCCACGCCGAACCTGACGGGCGCGAAGTACACGCTCGCCGTGCCCGATTACGTATATCAGGGCGGCCTGAAGTCGTTCGCCGACATCCAGAAGTACGCGGACAAGCTGAACGGCAGGATCTACGGGATCGAGCCCGGCAACGACGGCAACGCGCTCATCAAGAAGATGATCGATGGCAACCAGTTCGGCCTCGGCAAGTTCAAGCTCGTCGAATCGAGCGAGGCGGGGATGCTCGTCGAGGTGAACCGCGCGATCCGCGACAAGCAGTGGATCGTGTTCCTCGGCTGGGAGCCGCATCCGATGAACGTGCAGATGAAGATCGACTATCTGAGCGGCGGCGACGACGTGTTCGGCCCGAACTACGGCGAGGCGAAGGTGCTGACCGCGACGCCGCCCGATTACGCGGCGCGCTGCCCGAACGTCGCGAAGTTCGTGTCGAACCTGCAGTTCTCGACGTCGATCGAGAACCATGTGATGCTGCCGATCATGAACAAGGAAGATCCGAACAAGGCGGCGGCCGCGTGGCTGAAGGCGAATCCGCAGTCGCTCGACAAGTGGCTCGCCGGGGTGACGACGTTCGACGGCAAGCCGGGGCTGCCCGCCGTCAGGCACTACCTCGGGATTCAGTAACGCCGCGCGCGTTTCGCGACGAGGCGTTCGCGCATTGCCCGCGCTCGCTCGCGATCCTGTCGAAGCTGCCGCCGGTGAAGGCGGCGAGGTTCGACGAGACCTGTCTGCGCCGGGCCGAGAACCGCACCGGCCGCGACCGGAGCATTCTGTTCTGCGACATCGAGCGGCCGATGAAATACCGCTGGGCGCAGGCGGTGAACGGCGCGGTCGGCGGGATGCTCGTCGCGATTCCGTGGTGGTGAGCGCTCGGCCGCCGGCTTCGCGGGGCAGGCGTCGAGCGGCCGCCGCCGGATCAGAAGAAATCGAGCGCGCCGAATACCTTGTTCGCCTTCTGCTTCGCGTCGCTCGACAGATTGCTGTCCTCGACCGCCTGCTTCGCGACCGACGTGCCGACTTCCTTGACGACGCTCAGCACGGCCGACACCGGATTGAAGCGGCCCTTCGTGACGATGTCGACGACCGCCTTGCCGATGCCCTTGAACACGGCGACGATGTACTTGCCGGCCTGCTCGAAGCCCCATTGGAGATTGTCCTTGTTGGTGCCGTCGAGCCGCACGTGCGTGTCGCTCGTCTGGTCGAGCTGGTGCCCGGTTTCGCGCAGATGCTGCCAGCCGCCGCCGCTCACGACGTCCTGCAACAGGCCCGCTTCGGTGCCGTGCCGCGCGTCGCCGTCCTTCGTGAAGCCGTCGATCTTGCCGTCGCCGACGACGCCGTCCGGCCGCTCGCCGCCTTCGCGGTTCTTCGAGCTCTTCACGTACGTGAGCAGCGCCGCCGCCTTGTACGCCTGATCGGGATCGTTGGACATGTTGCCGCCGACGAACTGGTTCAGCTTGTCGCGAATCCCGCTCTGGTTGCCGAGATTCTTGAGGAGCGGATTGTCGTCGATGATCTGCTGCGCGGTGCGGTTGTCGCCGGGCGGGCGGCGCGTCGATGCGTCGGGCATCTGCGTCGCGAAGCGCGCCATCGACGCATCCGGCGACGCGACGCAGCGCGCGGGCGGCGCGTTGTCCGGCGCGTCGTTCTGCGCGTCGTCCGGTGCATCGACGAACGACAGCGGATCGCCGGCATCGTCCGGCTGTGTCGTCGCGAACTGCAGCGGCTGCTGCGGCCATTGCGGCTGCAATGGCCGCAAATCGGGCTCGCTGCCGCCGTGCGTCGCTTGGCGAAGCAGTGCGTGCAATTGTTGCCGGATGTCGGCGTCGACTGCGAAGGGCAGACGCTCGTTGTCGAACGAGGCCGAAAGGTTTGTCGCGAACGGGGTGACGACGATGTCGCTGGAGAGTTGGATCATGACAAGGCGCAGGGAAGTGGCCGGCAGCGGGCGATGCCATGATGTTACGAACGAGGCGGCGCGATGCATCCGTGCGATGCGAAGCGCGCGCGCGAAAAGCGAAGCGGGTTGCGACGAAGCGGGGCGGCGCGCGTTATCGACGCGTTCGTGCGGGTGGCCGGCGCAAGCCCGTTGCCAGCGTGAACGACCCTAGACCGGAATCGCGCCGCCGCGCAGCCGGATCGCGACGCGCACGAGCCGGATCAGCGCGCCCGACAGCAGCGCGAGCGCGAGCGGCAGATCGCGGCGGCGGATGTCGAGCAGCAGCACGATCCGCACGTCGTCGCTCTCGTTCCAGACTTCGTGCTCGAACGTGTCGTCCCAGAGCAGGAACTGGCCGTCGTGCAGCCGGTAGTCGCGGCCGTCGATCTTCAGCACGGCGGCGGGCGTGCCGTTCGCGCGCATCGGCATCGACAGCACCAGATAGCCGCGCAGGATGCCGCGAAACGGCCCGCGATGCGGCGGGATGTGCTTGCCGGGCGCGAGGAACGAGAACGATGCGGACAGCACGTCGGGCGACGCCGCGAGGATCGACGCGACCGTCGGGCAGCGCTCGATGTTTTGCGGGAAGCGCACGCCGTATGCCTGCATGATGAACATCCGCCAGTCGCGCGCGTCGTTTGCGGAGATCGCCGCCTGCTCGCGCATGATCTCGTGGAAGCGCGGAATCCGGCTCAGGTCGCGCGACACCGAGAGCGCCTCGTCGCGGATCGCGCGCCATGCGCGCGTGAAGCGCGCGGCGTCCGGGAACAGCGCGGCCGTGTCCAGCACGGCGTCGCAGCGCAGCCGTCGATCGTAGAGGGCGCGCAGCTTGCGCGCGCCGAAATCATAGAGGGCAGCCATATCCGAGCGTTCGTGGCCGACGCGTCGTGCGCGGCCGGTCGTTCGGTCGCTCGTTCGCGCGTCTGGCGGCACGCGGGCGCGAAATCGAGGACCGGATTCTTATAACGATAGTCGCAAACGCGGCAGGATGCGCGTCCGTCGGCGGCGCGTGTCGCGCGGATGCCGCAGGACGGGGCGCCGCGGGCTCGCGTGGAACCGGTTCGGCGCGCCCGTCCGCGCCGCAACGCGGGCGGGCAGCGCGGC
This sequence comes from Burkholderia humptydooensis, assembly GCF_001513745.1. NCBI lineage: Bacteria > Pseudomonadati > Pseudomonadota > Betaproteobacteria > Burkholderiales > Burkholderiaceae > Burkholderia > Burkholderia humptydooensis. The sequence continues at coordinate 1,048,607 of NZ_CP013382.1, forward strand.
TTACCGTCGACTGTCGTCGGGTGGCGGCTTATCGCCGGTCGTCCTCAACGTAGCCGCGGATCACGTCGGCGAAGCTCGCGTCGCCTTCAAGGCCGAGCGATTGCGCGCGCGACGTGTCCCACCGGCCAGGCCAGCTTCCGACGATCCGCGCGATCCGCTCGTCCGGCTCGCGGCGTATCCGCGCGACCGCGTCGGCGCCCGCGACTTCGCGCAGCGCGTCGATCATCTCGTCGACCGTCACGGAGATTCCCGGCAGGTTGATCACGCGCCGGTTGCCGAGCGTCGCGCCGTCGAGCTCGCAGCCGGCGACGAGCGCGTCGATCGCGCGGCGCGGCGACAGCAGCCACAGCCGCGTGTCGCCCGGCACCGGGCACACGGCTTCCTCGCCGTTCAGCGGCTCGCGGATGATGCCGCTCGCGAACGACGAAGCCGCCGCGTTCGGCCGGCCCGGCCGCACGCTGATCGTCGGCAGCCGCAGCACGCGGCCGTCGACGAAGCCGCGGCGCGCGTAGTCCGACAGCAGCCGCTCGGCGATCGCCTTCTGCGCGCCGTACGACGATTGCGGATCGAGCGCGGTGTCGTCCTGTACGACGTCGGGCAGCGCGCCGCCGTACACCGCGACGGAGCTCGTGAACACGACGCGCGGCTGGTGGCCGCGCGCGCGGCACACGTCGAGCAGCAGGCGCGACGCGTCGAGGTTGATCCGCATCCCGAGGTCGAAATCGGCTTCCGCCTGGCCGCTGACGATCGCCGCGAGATGGAAGATCGCGTGCGTGCGCGCGTCGATCGCGGCATCGAGCACGGCGCGCTCGGCGATGTCGCCGACGATCGTCGTCACGCGCGGATCGCCGAAGTCATGGGCCTTGACGACGTCGAGCAGTACGATCTCGCCGATGCGCGCCGGCGCGCCGTTCGGGCCGGCCAGCTCGCCGCGCGCGAGCAGCCGTTTCGCGAGACGCTGGCCGAGAAAGCCTGCGCCGCCAGTGATGAGAACCTTCATCGCAATGTGCCTCGTGAGAATGCGGGATTACAGATACGGCGCGAGCCAGCCGAGACCCTCGGACGTGCCGGCCTTCGGCCGGTACTCGCAGCCGATCCAGCCGTCGTAGCCGAGTGAGTCGATCAGCCCGAACAGATACGGATAGTGGATTTCGCCGATATCAGGCTCGTGCCGCTGCGGCACGCCGGCGATCTGGATGTGGCCGATGCCCGCGATGTCGCGCTCGAGCTTCGTCGCCAGATCGCCTTCGACGATCTGGCAGTGATAGCAGTCGAACTGCACCAACAGGTTCGGCGCGCCGACTTCGCGGCAGATCGCCTGCGCGTCGTCCTGGCGGGTGAGGAAGAACCCCGGCATGTCGCGCGGGTTGATCGGCTCGATGACGATCGTCACGTTCTGCGCATTCGCCGCCTGGGCCGCGTGCGCGAGGTTGCGCAGATATACGTCGCGGTGCCGCGCGCGATCCTGCGTCGGCGCGATCAGGCCCGCCATCACGTGGATCTTGTCGTTGCCGATTACGCGCGCGTAGCCGAGCGCGGTGTCGATCGCGCGCCTGAACTCGTCTTCGCGGCCCGGCAGCGACGCGATGCCGCGCTCGCCCGCCGCCCAGTCGCCGGGCGGCGCGTTGAAGAGCGCCTGCACGAGGCCGTTCGCGTCGAGGCGCGACTTCAGCTCGGCGGCGGGGAAGTCATACGGGAATAGGTACTCGACCGCCTTGAAGCCGTCGCGTGCCGCGGCGGCGAAGCGGTCGAGGAACGCGTGCTCGTTGTACATCATCGTGAGGTTGGCGGCGAAGCGTGGCATGGCGTCGGTTCCAGGTCCGGAGGTTGAGAGAGGGGCGGGGCGGCGCGCCGCCCCGCCGACAATCGATTATCGGTTGACGAGCTTCGCCGGTGTGAGCCACACGGCGATCGCACCGATCACGAGCATTGCGGCGAGCACGTACATGCCGGTCGACGTGCTGCTCGTCGCGTCCTTCAGATAGCCGATCAGGTAGGGGCTCGCGAAGCCGGCGAGGTTGCCGATCGAGTTGATGATCGCGATGCCGGCGGCCGCGCCCGTGCCCGCGAGGAATGCGGTGGGCAGCGACCAGAAGAGCGGCGCGCAGGTCAGCACGCCGCCCGCGGCGATCGACAGGAACAGGATCGACACGGCGGTGTTGTGCGAGTACGCGGCGGCCACCGAGAAGCCGACGGCGCCCATCGCCGCGGGCACGATCAGGTGCCAGCGGCGCTCGCGGCGACGGTCCGCGCTGTGGCCGAACAGGTTCATCGCAATGATCGCGAAGGCGAACGGAATCGCGCTCAGCAGGCCGATCTGCAGCGCATCGGTGATGCCCGTCGATTTGACGAGCGTCGGCATCCAGAACGTGAGCCCGTACTGGCCGGTGACGAACGTGAAATAGATCAGCGACATCCACCACATCCGCGGATCGCGCAGCACGGCGGCGAGCGAGTGCGCGTGCTTGTCGCGCTCGTGCGGCTGCGCTTCGATCTCGTCGGTCAGCAGCTTTTTCTCGCGCTCCGTGAGCCACTTCGCGCCGCGGATGTTGTTGTCGAGATAGAGGATCGTCGCGATGCCGATCGCGATTGCGGGCGCCGCCTCGATCACGAACATCCACTGCCAGCCGTGAAAGCCCGAGCCGCCGTGGAACCGCTGCATGATCCAGCCGGACAGCGGATTGCCGAAGATGCCCGACACCGGAATCGCCGACATGAACACCGCGATGATCTTCGCGCGGCGATGCGTCGGGAACCAGTACGTGAGGTACAGGATCACGCCCGGATAGAAGCCCGCTTCCGCGAGGCCGAGCAGGAAGCGCAGCACGTAGAACTGCGTCGGCGTCTTCACGAACGCGAAGACCGCGGACAGCAGCCCCCATGTGATCATGATCCGCGCGATCCAGATGCGCGCGCCGAGCCGGTGCATCAGCATGTTGCTCGGCAGCTCGAACAGGAAGTAGCCGAGAAAGAAGATCCCCGCGCCGAGGCCGAACACGGTCTCGCTGAATGCGAGATCCTGCGACATCTGCAGCTTCGCGAAGCCGACGTTCACGCGGTCCAGGTACGCGACCACATAGCAGAGCATCAGGAACGGCACGATGCGCCAGAACACTTTCTTGTACGTGAGGTCGAGCTCGGCCTGTCCGGCCGCCTCGAGCGGCCGGGCCGCGGCTGCTTGGCTGGGAATCATTTCCGCTGTCTCCATGGTTGTCGACGCCGGCCGCCTGTGCGCGGCCGGGCGCTGTGTCGTGTGCTGGTGAATGGCCCGCGCACACGGCGGGCAGGACTGCGTTACCAGCGCGCGCCGAACGCGTCGCGCAATTCGGCCAGCGCGGGCTCGCCGAGCGGCTCGGGTTTCGGATTCGTCATCAGCCAGAGGCGCGCGGTCTCCTCGAGCTCCTCGAGCGTGTACGACGCGTGCGCGACCGACGGGCCCCAGACGACTGGGCCGAGCCGCTCGAGCAGCACGCCGCGCACGCGATCGGCGAGCGCCGCGACTTCGGCGGCCACTGCGGGGTCGCCCGGCCGGCGATAACGAATGAGCGGAATGTGGCCGACCTTCATCACGTAGTACGGCGTGATCGGCGGCAGCACGTCGGCGTCGCGCCAGACGCCCGCGAGCGTGAGCGCGACGAGGTGCGTCGAATGCGTGTGGACGACGCCGCGCGCTTGCGCGTTGTGCGCGTAGATGCCGCGATGCAGCGCGAGCGTCTTCGACGGCTTGCCGCCCGACACCGCGTTGCCCGCGCGATCGACCTTCGCGATGCCGGCCGGGTCGAGGCGGCCGAGGCACGCGTCGGTCGGCGTGATCAGCCAGCCGTCGTCGAGCCTCGCGCTGATGTTGCCCGCGCTGCCGACCGCATGGCCGCGCGCGTAAAGGCTCGCGCCGATCTCGCAGATCTCGTCGCGCAGCTTCGCTTCGGCGGGGCTCATGCGGTGCCCTCCAGCGCGCGCAGCGCCTTCTCGAAGAAGTCGGTCGCGCCGAAGTTGCCGGATTTGAGCGCGAGGCCGAGCGGTTGCGCGCCGGGCGTCCCACGGGGACTTCCTTCGGTCGCCCCACAGGGACTTCCTTCGGTCGTCCCACAGGGACTTCCTTCGGTCGTCGCGGTGGCGGGCACGCCGGGATCGATCTGCTCGCCGATCCGCAGCGCCTTCACGTCGAGCGCCTGCACGACGGCGCCGGACGTTTCGCCGCCCGCGACGACGAACTTGCGCACGCCCATCTCGCGCAGCCCGCGCGCGATCGCGGCGAGCGTCGCCTCGACCAGGTGGCCGGCGGCTTCGGCGCCGAGCGCCTGCTGCACCTGCTTCACTTCGTCGGGCGCGGCGGTTGCGTAGATCAGCACCGGCTGCGGCAGATGCGCGCGTGCGAACGCGAGCGCCTGCTCGACGACGGGCTCGCCGCGCGCGGCCGCGAGCGGATCGATCCGGAACGCGGGGCGCTCGACGCGCCACGCGTCGACCTGCGCGTTGGTCGCCTTCGACGCGCTGCCGGCGAGCACTGCCGCAGCGCCGTCGATCTTCGGCAGCGCGGCCGCGTCGCTGCGCTCGGGCAACAGCTCGCCGAGCCGGAAGTTCGACGGCAGGCCGAGCGCGACGCCCGAGCCGCCCGTGATGAGGGGCAGGTCCGCGCACGCCTCGCCAAGCACGTACAGGTCGTGATCGGTCAGCGCGTCCGCGATCGCGATCCGGACACCGTCGCGACGCAGCGTGTCGATCGTCTCGCGCACGGCGGACGTGCCGAGCGCGATCGCGTCATGGCGAATCAGCCCGACCTTCGACGCCGTCTGCCGCTGCAGCACGCGCACGAGGTTCGCGTCCTTCATCGGCGTGAGCGGATGGCGCTCCATCCCGGATTCGTTGAGCAGCGCGTCGCCGACGAACAGGTGGCCGCGATAGACGGTGCGGCCGTTCTCGGGGAACGCGGGGCACGCGATCGTGAACGCGCGCTCGCCGCCGAGCGCGTCGAGCAGCGCATCGGCGACGGGGCCGATGTTGCCCGCGTCGGTCGAATCGAACGTCGAGCAGTATTTGAAGAAGAACTGGCGGCAGCCCTGCGCGCGCAGCCAGGCGAGTGCGGCGAGCGATTGCGCGACCGCGTCGGCGGCGGGGATCGTGCGAGACTTCAGCGCGACGACGATCGCATCGGCCTCGACGGGCGCGCCGGCGGCCGGCACGCCGATCATCTGCACGGTGCGCATGCCGCTCTTGACGAGCATGTTCGCGAGATCGGTCGCGCCGGTGAAATCGTCGGCGATGCAGCCGAGCAGGGGGCGAAAGGCTTGATCGGGGCTCATGGCGGGCAACTCCGGTGAATCAGCGGCGCGCCGGCAGCGTGATGCCGGGGAAGGTCCGGATGACGGCCGAGTCGTCCTCGCCGCCGTGGCCCGCGCTCGACGCGCTCATGAACATCTGGTGCGCGGCCGCCGACAGCGGCAGCGGGAATTTGCTGCGGCGCGCGGTGTCGAGCACGAGGCCGAGATCCTTCACGAAGATGTCGACGGCCGACAGCGGCGTGTAGTCGCCGTTCAGGATGTGCGGCACGCGGTTCTCGAACATCCACGAATTGCCGGCGCTGTGCGTGATCACGTCGTACAGCGCGTCGGGATCGACGCCTTCGCGCAGGCCGAGCGCCATCGCCTCGGCGGCGGCCGCGATGTGCACGCCGGCCAGCAACTGATTGATGATCTTCACCTTCGAGCCCGCGCCGTGCGCGTCGCCGAGCCGGTAGACCTTGCCCGCGATCGCGGCGAGCACGTCGTCGCACGCCGCGTATGCGGCGGCGGGGCCCGACGTCATCATCGTCATCTCGCCCGACGCCGCGCGCGCGGCGCCGCCCGACACGGGCGCATCGAGCATCAGCAGGCCGGCCGCCGCGAGCCGCGCGCCGAGCCGGGCCGCGAACTCCGGCGCGACCGTCGCGCTCGAGATCACGACGCCGCCGCGCGGCATCGCGGCCGCGGCGCCTTGCTCGCCGAACAGCACCGCATCGGTCTGCTCCGCGTTGACGACGAGCGTGATCACGACGTCGCACTGCGCGCCGAGCCCGGCGGGCGTCGCGCAGCGCACGCCGCCTTCGGCGGCGAAGGCGGCGAGCACGTTCTCGCGCACGTCGCATGCGTGCACGCGAAAGCCCGCGCGCAGCAGCGAGCGCGCGACACCCAGGCCCATCGCGCCCAGCCCGATGACTCCAACCTTTCGTGACATGGTCAAACCTTCTCGTCGATTCGTTCGGGAGGCGATCCGCGCGCGCCGTGCGGGCGCGCGCGGATCGCGGATCAGCAAATGCCGGCTTGCTCGAGACGGCGCGCCGCGTTGTACATGTGCGCGCGGGCCGCGTTGCGGGCCGCGGACGGGTCGCGCGCGCGGATCGCGTCGGCGATCGCCGCGTGCTCCTCGCGCACCTGCCGCGAGAAGTCCTCGCGGGTCGCCTCGTTGCCGCGCGTGACCTTCACGCCCGCTTCGAGGTACTGGTTCAGGAAGCTCAGCGTCTTCAGGAAATACGGATTGCCGGTGACGCTCGCGATCGTCCGGTGGAACGCGACGTCCTCCGCGACGCCGTCGCGGCCTTCGGCCACCGCGCCGTCGATTTTCGCGAGCGCGGCGTCGATGTCCTCCATGTCCTCGTCGGTATGGCAGAGCGCGGCTTCGGCGGCCACTTCGGCCTCGATCGCGCGGCGCACCGCGAGCAGATGCGGCAGCGAGCTCGCCTCGACCGCCTCCGCATAATCGATCCGCAGCGGCCGGATCGCCGCGTGCCGCGCGATGTAGACGCCGCTGCCCTGGCGCGGCTCGACGACGCCCTCGTTCTTCAGGCGCGAGATCGCCTCGCGGATCACCGTGCGGCTCACGCCGAACTCCTGCGCGAGCACCGCTTCGGTCGGCAGCTTGCCGGTGGCGGCGAAGCTGCCGATCTCGATCTGCTTCAGAAGCTGCTGGGCGACCGTGTCGCTCATCGCCCGGGTCGGGATTTTTTCGAACATGGCGGGAGTTTTGTCATGTGATGTGGTCATCATACAACTTGGATTCGAGGCGAGCATCCGGGATAACCCTTGAGGGCGGGCTTTGGCGAAACGGCTTGAGGGCAGCCAGAATAGAAGTTTTCCGCCGCCCGGAACGGGCCGCCCGCTGGCGGTCCGGCGCTTGCCGGGCGCTTCACGCGAGGCCGACTGCATGACGCCGCCGATCAAGCTGGTGCTGTTCGACATGGAGGGCGTGCTGTCGACTTACGACCGCGCCGCCCGCACCGCGCGCCTCGCCGACCTGACGGGGCGGCCGCCCGACGCGGTGCGCCACGCGATCTGGGAATCGGGCCTCGAAGCGCGCGCCGACGCGGGGCTCATCGGCGTCGACCAATACCTGAGCGAGCTGGCCGAACTGCTCGGCGCGCCGGTGAGCCGCGACGACTGGCTGATCGCGCGCAGGGCGTCGATCACGCCGAACCTGGACGTCGTCGCGCTGGCCGAGCGCGTTGCGCAGCGCAGCCGGATCGCGGTGCTGACGAACAACTGCAGGCTTGTCACCGATTACATCGATTATCTGAATCCGCCTGTTGCGCGCGTGTTCGGCGCGGACGTTTATCCTTCGGCGACGTTCGGCGCGGCGAAGCCGGATGCGCAGGCTTATCTCGGCTGCGTCGGGTGGCTCGGCGCGGCGGCGGACGAGACGCTCTTCATCGATGACGCCGATGCGAACGTCGAGGGCGCGGTGAGAGCGGGGCTGCTGGGGTGCAAGTTCGTGGGCGCGGACGCATTGGCCGACGAGTTGGCGCGGCGGCGGCTGATTTAGATGGTTTTTGGATTGTTTAAACTCAAATCATATTTATTCCCATTGGAGCGAGATCAATCATGTCGAACATCCCTCCGGAATTGCTGAAGGCGGCCGATATCGAGGCGATGGAAGAGGTGCGCTCGGTTCACGTGCTGAACGGGAATGCGGTCCGCCTGAAGAAGCCGCTCAGCGACAAGACCGGAATCACGCAGTTCGGGTTTCTGATCATCACGCTGATGCCGGGGCATGAGTCGTCCGAGTGCCATCGGCATCTTTATGAAGAGGAATGCTTGTACATCCTGTCCGGGTATGGGGAGGCGACGCTCGGGGAGCGGACTTATCCGGTCGGGCCGGGGGATTTTCTGGGGTTTGCGCGGCGCGGGCCGGCGCATGTGTTGAAGAACTCGGGGGATGTGCCGCTCGTGTTCATCGCCGCGGGGCAGCGGTTGGAGCATGATGTCTGTGAGTATCCGCGGCTCGGGAAGCGGCTTTTCGTGGCGGGGGAGATGGAAGGGTATGTGGATTTGGAGGGGGGAGCAGCGTGACCATCTCATTAAATCTGACAGGCTCAGAGGGGCACCGGAAATCCGATCGACCCGGTCTCGTAAGAAAAGTCGCCAACCCTTTTTAGCGCACCCGATCTGCTTCAAGCCCCCCGCTACCGCACGATCTTCCCCAGCGCCGCAATCTCGTCGCTCGCCAGCTTCTGCATCGCTTCCACCTGCGCGAGCGCCTCCTGAAGCGTCTTCTGCCGCGCGGCGGCCGCCGCGTTCGTTTCATCGACCTGTTTCTTCAGCAGCGGATCACCGTCGAGCATCCGTTTCGCGACGTTCGTGCCGAGCGCGTCGGCGCTCGCGGCCTGATCGGCCGCGAGCGTGTCGGACGCGCCGCGCACGCGCTGCGCGACGGCCCGAAACCCCGCATCGATTCCGGCCGCGAACGTCTCGAACGTGTTGCCGGAAATCGGCTGCGCATCCGCGCTCGGGCCGGCCGCGCCGCCCACCGCGCCGGCTGCCCCCGCCGCGCCGGCCAAGCCGGGCGCATCCGGCACGAGCAGCGCGGTGCCGGGCCGAATGCTGCCGACGTCCACGTGCGGATTGAGCGCCTTCAGGCGCTCGAGCGCCGACGCGCTCGCGGTCTGCGCGCCGCCGAGCTGCGCGGCGACGGCCTTCAGGTCGGTGTCCTGCTGGATGACGATGACGCGCATGATGTCGGGCTCCCGTGGCCGTCAGCCGATGAGATTGAGCGGCCCCATCTCGGGCCGCAGCGGCGCGGCGATGTTCCGCGTCGTGATGTTGCCGATCGCGGTGACGAGCGCCTTCGGGTTCGGCACGCTGATCGACTCCTGTCCGCCGCTTACGCGGTTCGCGTTGACGATCGCCGCCGGCGCGCTCAGCCGCACCGCGCTGCCGGCGCTCGCGCGCAGCTCGCAGCGGTTCTCGCCGAACAGCACGTCGCCGCTCGCGGTCACGTCGACGGCGGGCGTGCGCCCGCGCGCGACGAACACGTTGCCGAGCACCGACGCGCTCGCGCCCGGCGCCGCCACGGCCGCGCCCGTGGCCGGGTCGACGGCCGTGCCCGCGTTCACCGCGCTCACGAACGCCTGGTCGCCCGAGAGCACCAGCGTGCGCCGCGCGTCCACGCGCAGCGCGGTGAAGCGCGCGAGGCGCGACAGCGCGTCGTTGCCGTCGAGCTGCGGCTCGTCGATGCTGAGCGCGAACCACGCGGTGTCGCTGCGCGTGTCGTTGAACTGCGCGTCGCGCTCGACGTGGTTGTGGTGCACCTCGGCCTGGCTGTACGGCGCGCGAATCGAGATGCCCGCCGCCGTGCCGCCGAAGTTCTCGAGCGGCCCGACTTCGACGATTTCGTTGCCGCCGATGCGCGGCCGCTGCACCGAGTACGTGACGATGCCGGCGATCAGCGGCGCGGCCGTCGCGTCGAGCCCGATCCTGCGCAGCGTGTTGCCGGCCACCGTCGCGGCTGCGGCGCGCGTGACGCCGATGCCGATCGTCGTCGCGGCGCCCACGGCAACCGTGGCGGCCGCGGCGCCGGCGGCGGCGGTCGCATCGGCGCGCCGGCCGATGTCGCGCAACTGGTTGTTCTCGATCGACACCGAGGCGGCGCTGGCGGCGCCCGTCATCACGATGCCGTTGCCGCATTGCTCGACGACGTTGAGCTTGACGAGCAGGTTTCGCACCGGCGCGTCGACGGATACGCCCGCGTCCGGGAAGCCGTCGATCTGGTTGGCGAGCACGTGCGCGGCGTCGAGCCCGCTCTCGTCGGCGCCCGCCGTCAGCGCGATGCCCGCGCCCGCGAGCGCGCGGTTCGCGTCGGGCGTCGCGTGCAGCCGGTTGTCGGCGATCCACGCGCCGCCGAGCGCGCAGCGGATGCCGGGGCCGCGCGCGTCGACGTGGTTGCCGGTCATCCGCACGCTCGCGCCCGGAAGCGCGGAGCCGAGCGTGGAGAGCCCGGCGTCGCGCGTGCCGATCACGTGGTTGCCCGCGACGCAGGTGTCATACGCATGCGCGACGGCGCCGTCGAGCCGGACCGCCGCGCCGCTGCACAGGAACACGTTATCGCAGATGCGCAGCGCGGCCGCGAGCAGCATTTTCGGAGCCTGCTCGTCGGGGTCGTCGAGCGCGCGCACGCCGTCGGTCGCGAGCAGCAGGCTGTTTTCGATGCTCGCGTCGAGCACCGCGCCGCTCAGCGCGACGGCCGCGCCGTGGAAGTCGCTGTTGCCGAACACGGCCACCGCGAGCTCGCGCAGCGCGAGGCCGAACGCCGTGCGCACGCTGATCGCCGACGCGCGGCCGAGCGAGAACACCGTGAGCGCGCTGAGCGCGATCGCCGCGCTGCGCTCGATGACGAACGCGGTGCCGGGCGCGGCGATCGTCGTCGCCGGCCCCTGTCCCGCGATGCGGATCGAGCGCGCGCCGCTGATCCGCACGGGCTCCTTCAGCGCGTACTGGCCCGCGTGCAGGCAGACGGTGCCGCCCGTATCGCGCACCTTGTCGACGGCGGCCTGGATCGTCAACTGGCCGCTCGCGTGCGATTCCGGGCTCACGCACTGCGTGCAGCCGCAGCCCTGTCCGCCGCCTTGCGGCGGCCACGGATGGCGGCAGTCGGTGACGGTGCCCGCGCCGGCATCCCAGATGCCGAGCCGCGCGAAATGATGATGGACGCCGCGCGGCGTCGCGCGATCGAGGCGTTCGACCGACGCGTCGGCCGTGCGCGCGGCGAACACCCAGTAGTCGCCCGCCTTGAGGCCCGCCGCGCCGGTGGAGTCGAACGCGACGGTGACGCCGTTTTCGAGCAGCAGCGACGTGCCGGCCGCCGGCACCTTGATCGCGCCCGTCGAGCCGGCCGCGTCGAGGTCCTGCACCTGCACCGGCTTGCCGCTCGGATCGGTGCGGAACACGAGGCCTTTCTGGTCCCAGCGGCGCACGCGCAGGTTGCGTGCGGCGGGGAACGCGCTGTCCGGGAAGTTCGCGGGCAGCATCGCGGCGGGCAGCGCGGGCGCGAACGTGATCCGCTGCGACGCGTCGTCCACCGTGACGCGCCGCAATTCGCCGGCCGCTTGCGAGAACTCGCGCATGTCGTCAACGATCTCGACCCAGTCGCCGGTGTTCACGCGCAGCACGTCGTCGCGGCCGAGCGTCGCGAGCTCCAGCTCGGTGCCCGACACGACGCTCGCGACGCGGCTGCCGACGCTCGCGTTCTCGCGCGACCACTTGAACGTCGCGCCCGAGCCGGGCAGGCCGGGGGCGTGGATCTCGACGCGATAGAGCTGGTTCTCGAGCCCGCGGTAGCCGCCCGTCGGCGGCAGCTCGCACGGATCGTCGCTCGGCGCGACGTCGAAGGTGTCCGTGCTCAGCACGCCCGTCGACGGCGCGATCGTCGCGGCCCAGCCGGGCACGTCGGCGTCGGCGGTGCCGCAGGTCGTGGCCGCGCCCGCGTCGTCGGCGAGCACGCGCACCTGCCACACCGTCTGCACGCGCGAGCTGCTCTCGACGCCGACCGCGGGCTCGACGAGGTCCGGCTGCTCGAGATGCGTGAGCTCGCGGTTCCATACGTCGAGATAGACGAGATGCCGGCCCGCCGCCGGCAGCGCGGGCGGGCCGGGCAGGTACGGCTGCGCGCCGTACGCGAGCGGATCGGCGAACGCTGGCTCGGCCATCAGGTCGTCGTACGCGCGCTTCGCCGGATCGGCGCTCGCCGCGCCGTGGTTCTCGGCGAGCAGCCCGTCGACGTAGAGCCGGCCCCGGCCGATCTGCAGCGCGCCGGCGAGCACGGTGATCCTGAACGCGTCCGGCGTCGTCGACGACACGCTCGCGCGGCCGAGCGTGTCGGACGCGAGCGCGCGCAGCCGGCGGTCGACGATCGCGACGAGCTCGTTCGCGTCCGCGTCGAGCAGCACGCCGCCTTGCTTCAGCTCGACGCCGGCGTAGTCGAAGAGCGGGTTCTGACGCACTCTGGAGAAGTCGGCTCCCATGGTGTTCTCCGCATCAAGTCACATAAAAGAGGCCTGCATGCAGCCCGAAACGCAGGTATTCGTCGAGCCGGAGCCGCAGATTCGTCTCGCGCTGCGGCTGGAACAGCGCATGCAGCGCGCCCATTTCGCCGCCGTCGTCCGCGCCTTCGCGGATCGCGCGATCGGTCGCGCGGCGCAACTGCATGTAGGCGGGCTCGCCGTAGCGCAGCGACGCGAAATGCGGCAGCGCGTCCGGATGCGCGTCGTCGGGCACGCAGCGGTAGCGGCGCGGCGCGATCGAGCCGCGCGGCACGTAGCTGAAGCGCACGCAGCCTTCCTGCCGGCGCTCGGCGTCGACGCGGCCCGCGAACAGGCAGTTCGACGCGAGCGACAGCAGCCGCGCGTGCAGCGTGCCGAGCACGGTGCTGTCGGTGATCCGCAGCTCGCCGCCCGGCTGGCCGGCGGCGTCGGCCGCGTACGCGGCGTGCGTCGCGGCGCCCGCGTCGACGATGCTGTCGGTGATCGTCGCCTGCGCGCCGGCCACGATCCGCAGCGCGCCGACGATGCAGCGCTCAAGCGTCACCGTCGCGAACGGATGCTCGACGACGAGGCTCGGCGCGCCCGGCGACGCGGCGCGGCCGTCGGGCGCGAGCGCGAGGCCCGGCACGAGCGTGCAGTCGCGCAGCACGAGCTCGCGCGGCTCGTCGTCGGGCGCGGCCGCGAGATGCAGCGCGCCGCCGCTGATCACGAGCCCGTCGAGCACGAGCCGCCCGCGCGCGCCGATCGCGAGCGCGATGTCGCCGCTCGCAGCCAAGAGCGGCCGCGCGCCGCTCTTCGCGGCGACGACGACCTGATGGCCCGGCGCGCCCGCGGCGAGCGCCGGATCGACCTTGAACGCGGGCGTTTGCGCGTAAGTGAGGCTGTCTTCGACGAGCAGCCTGCCGCCCGCCGAGATCGCGTCGAGCCGCGGCTGCAGCGCCGCGCCGCCGCTGGCCGTGCGCTGGGCCGCGAGATCGCCGCCGTCGGGCGCGCGCGCGTATTCGCCGCCGCCGATCTCGCGCGCCTGCGCGTAGCGGAACGTCGCGGCGAGCGGCCCGTCGCCCGCGCTGCCGAGCAGCACGCGGCCGCGCTCCGGATCGATGCCGATCGTGCCCGCGGCGAGCGACGCCTCGTGGTTCCAGCCGGTCACGTTGCCGCCGCTGTCGACGATGTCGCGCAGGTCGGCGATGCGGATCGCGGCGACCGGCACCGGCGTGCCGTCCGGCTTCGACAGCAGCAGGCTGCGGCCGGCGCCGTAATCGTCGAGCCGGCCCGCGCGCGCGGCGAGCGCGAGCGCGCGCACGCGCAGCGCGTCGGGCACGTCGAGCGGCCCGGCGAGACGATCGGTGTCCGCTTCCGTGCGCGCCTGACGGAACAGGCGCAGATCGGCGCCGAGCGGATTCACGCGGAACTTGCGCTTCGACGCGTCGCCCGGATGCGGCGTCAGCGGCACCGCGGTGAGCGGCAGCGGTTCCAGCCGCCACAGGAAGAGCGCGACGTTCGGAATGTTGTAGCGGCCCGCGCCGCTCTCGGGGCGGCGCATCTCGGCGAGATGCGCGACCGCGTCGAACGCGGTGTCCCGCCGCAGCATCCGGCCGGGGTCGCGCACGGGCGGCGTCGCGGGCGCGTCGAGCCGCACGTGCTTCATGTACTGCGACGTCGCGAGCCGCTCGAAGCATTCGAGCGCGTGCGCGGGCCAAGCGGTGACGTCGCGCGCGAGCGTTTCGAGCGCGAGCGCCGTGCCCTTGCGGCGGCGCATCCGGATCGTGTTCGCGACCTCGGCGCGCGGCGACGCGATGCGCGGCGCGACGCCGTGCAGCGGCCGATAGCCGACGATGTCGCCGATGTACGGCGCGACCCAGTCGGCGCAGGTCTCGATGAACTGGTCGTCGTAGAGCTGGTCGAGGTTCTCCTCCAGCGCGGCGAATTCGTGCGCGAGCGCGGCGAGCAGCGCGTACAGCGGCTTGCCGCGGGTTTCGTCGCGCAGCCGGTAGACGGCGGGCAGCAGCGCATACAGGCGCTCGGCGGTGAGACTCACGGCATCACCTCCAGTTGGTCGAACGGGGCGGGGTCGAGCGTCAGCAGTTCTGCGGGCAGCGCGATGCCGTCCTGCACGCGCGCCGTCGCGGCGAGCAGCCGCGTCTGCTTCGCGGGCGCCGCGCCGCGATAGAGCCGCGTGACGTCGACCGCGACGACGCCGGGCACGCGTTGCGCGACGGCGATCAGCCCGGAGAGCTGCACCGGCTGCGCGAGCTCGCGCGCATCGAACGAGCACGCCGCGCGCAACGCCGCTTCGACGGCGGCGAGCACTTGCGGCGCGTCGTAATCCGGATCGCGCTTGATCGCGAGGCCGAGCCTGAACGTGACGAGCGCCGCGCCGAGCAGCCGCACGCTCACGTGCGGATCGCCGCTCGCCACGAGCGCCGCGAGCAGGTGGCGCCAGACGGTGCTCGACGGCGACAGCGCCGCGCCGTCGGGGCCCGCGATCGTGATCGCGATCGTCGCGCCGTGCGGCAGCGGCAGCACGCGCGCCTGCGCCTTCGCGACGCCGCTGAACGCGCGCGCGTAATCCTCGTAGTCGACGAGCGACACCGCGCGGCCGAGCGTGCGCGTCGCGAGCGGCATGTTGCGCCGCGCGGCGTCCGCGCTCTCGGGATCGGTGCCGCCTTCGGCCGCGCGCGGATTGCCGACGCTCCTCACGCCGAGCGGGCGGCTCATCAGTTGCGTGAGCGTATCGGCGCGGACGTTGCCCGCCGCGCCGAGGCCCTTGCGGTAGCTCGCCCGCACGTTGTTCACGCCGCTCGGCAGCCGCGCGCCGCGCAGGCCGTCGCCGAACGCGACGAACGTGCGGCCCTGCTCGTCGGTGTTCAGCGCATAGGCGCGCTCGGCCGCGCCCGCGCCGAACAGCGTCGCGCGCTCGTGCCACGCGACATCGCCGATCCGCACGGCGAGCGCGGCCGCCGCGCCGATCTCGTTGGCC
This sequence comes from Burkholderia humptydooensis, assembly GCF_001513745.1. NCBI lineage: Bacteria > Pseudomonadati > Pseudomonadota > Betaproteobacteria > Burkholderiales > Burkholderiaceae > Burkholderia > Burkholderia humptydooensis. Next base: position 1,063,870 of record NZ_CP013382.1, read on the forward strand.
GCCGCGCGATAGGTGAGCGGGGCCTGCTTCAGCTCGAACCGCTGGAACGCCTGCGACGCGTCGCCCGCGCCCAGCACCTGCGCGACCGTCTCGCCGTGCGACGCGAGCGCGACATTGCCGTGCACGACGACGCTGTCGCGCGCGAGCGCATCGGCGAGCGGCGGCGCGATTTCCAGGATGCAGCGCGCGCCGTCGATCCGGTGCGCGGCGACGAGCGTCGCGTGCACGACGACTTTCGCGCCGTCGCGCACGCGCGTGCCGAGCACGACGAGCCGGCGGCCGGGCAGCAGGCCGTCGGCGCTCGCGGCAACCGGCACGCGCGCGCCGCCGACGTCGCCCGTCACCGGATGGTCGGCCGGAACGAGCGGCTCGGACTGCACGAACACGGCCGTGTCGCGCACGTGCCATTTGAAGCGCGCGTAGTTCGCGCCGCGCAGCGCGAGCCGCGTGACCTTGCCCGACAGCGCGAACTCGGCGCGCGACACGTCGTCGGCGGCGTCGATCGCGAACAGCTCGACGAAGCCGCGCGCCCGCGCGCCCGTGCGCGAGAAGCGCGCGCCCGTCGCGGCGGCGGCGGCGGGGTCGATCGCACCCGCGCCGGCGAGGCCGCCGCCGCCCGCGCGCAGGATGTCGCGCGCGGCGCCGGCCGTGACGCGCCACCCGCCGGAGCCGGCGGCCGCGCCCGTCGACGGCGCGGCGCGGTGGTAGTCGCCGAGCGCGAGCACCGCGTAGCGGCCGGTCCTGCCCGGCACGGCCTGCGCGGCGACGGCGTCGAGATCGACGCTCCCGTCGCCCGCCGGCGACAGCACGAAGTTCGGCCAGTCGCCGCGATCCTTGCGGCCGCCCAGGTAGCCGGTGCGGAAGTCGCCGCTCATGCTGCGCCACATCGGCGCGTTGTGCCCGAACACCGCCGCGCGCTTGCGCAGCGCATACAACCGCGCGTGGGCCGGCATCTCGCCCAGGCCGTGCGTCCAGCCGATCCGCGTGCGGTCGTGGTCCGCATCGAGCGCGACGTCGTCGAGAATCCGGAAGTCCCAATGGCGGCTCGCCGGATCGCGGTCGAATTCGTCGCCGACGAACAGCACCGCGTCGCCCGGCTTCAGGTCGTTGCGCACGCCGGCCAGATACGCGATCGTGTCGCCGCGCCTCGGCCGTCTCGGCCGCGCCATCCACGGCCGCATCGCGTTCCATTCGGGGCGCGCGTCGACTGCCTCGAGCGTCTCGAACGTCTGCGGCGTCTCGTTCGGGCCGGGCACGCTCTGCACCTTCAGGCCCGCGTCGAGCGTCACGCGCGACGGCACGCCGGTCACGAAGCTGCCCGGCTCCGGCGCGAGCGTCGGCGGCGGCGCGGGCGGCGTGTCGAGCGCGAACGCGAGCCACGTCTCGGCGGCCACGCCGGGGCGCAGCCGGTAGCCGATCAGCTTGCTCATCTCCTGCAGCGATACGCGCTCGGTCGCGGTGCGCAGATACGATTCGTTCGCGATGCGCTCCTGGTAGAACGTGAGCACGTCGGCCGCGCAGGCGAACGCGTCGATCAGGCCGATCGTGAAGTCGTCGTCGTCGCGCGTGCGCAGCGCATGCAGCGCCGGCAGCGCCGCCTGCGACAGCGCCGCGTGCAGGCTGTCGCGGAACTGCGCGTGGTCGCCGATCCGGTACGCGATCGCCGACAATCCGTCGCGGTTCGCGAGCCCCTGCGGGGTGTCGGCCGCCGTGCCCGCGCAACAGCCGCAGCATTCGCTGCCGGGCGGTTGCGGGCTCGCCCGCGGCTTCGGCTCGGGTAGGGGGAGCGGGTTCATTTGCCGCCTCCGGCAGAGATCGCGAGCCGCCCGCGCTCGGGGAAGTTCGGATCGTTGGCGAGTTGCGCGATCTCCAGCGCGCCGATCGCGACGACGCCCTGGTCGAGCGTGGTCGGATCGGGGTGGATCAGGCGCTGGAAGGTGTCCGCCCGCACCGCGTCGACGCCCTCGACGGCCTGCGCGGCGGCGACGACGCGGCTCAGGTACACGTCCTGCGCGAACGTGAAGTTGTCCGGATGGAACACGCCGAGCGTGCCGTCGGCGAGCACGCCGCTCGACAGCGCGCGCTGCACCGCGTGCAGCACGTCGGCGCGGAAATAGCCGGGATTCACGCAGACGTGCAGCGCGACGTCGAGCGGCACGTAGATCGGCGCGTTCACGTCGAGGTCGTAGCCGGCCATCCGGAAGCGTTCCAGATGGCGGCGCAACTGCGTCCTGAACGCCGCGTCGACGTCGCTGCCGCCTGAGCGGTCCGCGGTGACGAACACCGTGTGCCAGCTTCCGGTCCAGCGCAGCGTCGCGGCGGCGCGCGGCACGTCGGCGCGCAGCTCGGCGGCGGCCGCGTAGTCGGCCGGCGTGACCGCGCGCTGCTGCGTGCGGAACGCCTGCGGCGCGTCGCGGCGCGCGGCCTCGATGCTCTCCGGCTCGACGCCGCCCGCCGCCGGCAGCGGATTGCGCAGCGCGGCGAACACGCCGCTCGCGTGCGTGACGACGTGCGCGATCGCTTCCGCGCCGACGTTGCCCGCCGTGCCGTTGCCGACGCGGTACGTCGCGCGCAACGACGTGCCCGGATCGGGCCGCTTGCCGTTCGCGCCGTCGCCGAAGCGCACGCGCGCGCGCGCGTCGTCCTCGATCTCGACGACGAAATCGGCCGCCGTGGCCGCGCTGTCGAGCAGGTCGCGCTGGGCGGTCCACGGCTGCGACGCGCCGTCGACGAGCGCGATGCGCGGCGTCGCGTCGCGCGGCCGCGCGGACAGCAGCGCGCTTGCCGGCCACCATGCGGCGTTTGGCGCGATCGTCACGTCGAGCATCGCGGCGAGATCGAAGCCGTGCGTGAGCGGCGCTTGCGCGAGCGCCGGGCGAAAGCGCGGCGGCACGGGCTGCGGCGCCGCGCGATCGCAGCAGCCGGTGGGCGCGGCGGGCGCGAGCGTGAGCGCGGTGTCGGCCGGCACCGCGCCGATCGCCTCGCCGGCGATCGTGCGGCCGTGATCGGCGAGCACGACGTTGCCGCGCGCGACGCTCACGTCGAGCCCCGGCCGCTCATGCACCGAGACGCACAGCGGGAACGGCAGCGCATCGGCCGCGTCCCACGCGAGTTCGGTGATGTCGAGCGGCGCGTCGACGGGCGGCTCGTCGAACAGGCGTCCGGACGGATCGGTCGTTTGCGTCGCCTGCGTGAGCCGCACGATCCAGCGGTGCGTGCGGTCCGCATCGTCGGCGGCGAACGTGGTCGGGCTCACGACTTCCTCGAACATCAGGAAATCGCCCGCCTTCAGCGGCGGATGGCCGCGCAGCGTCGCGCGCGTCGCGCCGCGCGTCATGCAGCACGCGGCGTCGCCCCACGTGTAGAGCGGCAGCGTGTTCAGCCTGTCGTCGAGCGTCGCGTCGCGCGCGGTCTCGAACACGAGCGCGCCGGCGTCGAGCGCGTCGGCGAGCGCGCGGCTGTCGGGCGCGACTTCGGTCGCGAGCGCGGGCGCGCGCGTGAGCAATGGCGTGCCGGCCGGCAGCGGCACGCCGCGGCCGACGACGCCGACGTGCACGAACGCGCGCGCATTGCAGCCCTCGTGCAGCAGATAGTCGACGAGCCGCGCGTGGCGGCGCACCGACACGCGCCGCCGCGCCGTGGCGAGATACGCTTCGTTCGCGATCGCGTCCTGCCGGTACGACAGGTTGTCGGCCGCGTATGCGAGCAGCTCGACGAGCATCACGCCGAGATCCGCGGCCGAGCGCTCGGTCCAGCCGGGCGCGAGCAGGCTCAGCCGGTCGAGCATCAGCCGGCGCAAGCCGTCGTAGTCCTTCGCGAGATAGTCGATGTCGGGCTGCGCGCGCGGCGTGGGCGGGCACGCGCGCGGCGCCGCGCAGTCGAAATCCGACCGGCATTCGACCTTGAACGAGAACGCGATGCGCGCGAGCCGCGGATCGAAGCCGGCGGGCGGATCGCTCGCGCCCGTGTTCGCGACGATCGACAGGGTGTAGCGCGAATGGTCGCCGCTGCCGTCGGTGCGCACGACGAGCGTGCGCGGCAGGTCGTCGACGGTGTCGACGAGGCCCGCCTCGGCCTGCGGCGGCAGCGCGTTCGCCGGCGAGCACCATTCGATGCCGACGGTGCGGATGCGCTCGCCGCCGTCGATGCGCAGGTTCTGCGGCTTGAGCGTGAAGCCCGCGCGCAGCAGCCGCACGAACAGCGTGCGCTGGCGTTTCACGCCGGGCGGCGCCGCGCGGTCGAGCACCTCGACGAACTCGATCGCGTTCGCCGAGCCGCTCGTGCGCAGCACGTCCAGGCGCCGGGCGTCGCAGCAGTGGAACATCATGATGCCGCTCCCGGCGCGGTGAAGCGCGCGCTGTGCGTGCTGCGATCGAGCAGCACCGTGTAGCGGAGCTCGACGCGCAGCGCGCCGTCGTCGTTGAGCACGTCGACCGACTGCACGGCGACGAGCCCCGCGAGGTACTGCTGCAGCGCGGCCTGCACGAGCATCTGCGTGGTCGCCGCGAGCGTCGTGCTGTTCGGCTCGAACACGAGCGCGAGCAGCCCGCTGCCGAAGTCCGGCCGCATCACGCGCTCGCCGGGCGCGGTGAAGAGCACCTGCTCGATCAGGTCGCGGATGTGATCGTCGCGCGCGGCGGCCGCGGTGCGGCCGAGCGCGTCGAAACGGTACGGGAAGGCGAGATCGGTCATGGGAGCCTCCTCACGTCGCGAGCACGCGCGTCTGCGCGGCGACGGGCATCATCGGCGTGCCCGTGGGGATGCAGCTCGACGCGCCCGCCATCGTCGCGACGGGCACGCCGCCCGCCAGCACGCGCGCGGCGCCGGCGAGCCACTGGCCGGTCGCGCACGGCGGGTTCGGCGAGCCGGTGAGCGCGCACGCGGCGATCGCATACGGGCACGCGATCGTCACGGCGGGCTGCCCGGACAGCAGCACGCGCGGAAACGGCGACAGCGGGCTCGCCTGGCCGGCGTGCGCGCACAGCACGCTGGCGCCGAGGTGGAGGATGGGCGCGGGCATCGCTACACCACCGTCAGCGCGCCGAGATTGACGTCGACGCTCGGGCCGGTCATGTTGATCACCGCGCCCTTGCCGTTCGAGATGATGATCCCCACGTCGCTCACGGAGATCATCGCGCCGGTGGTCGTCTGGATCAGGATGCCGCCCGTCGGGCCGGGCACGTCGCTGATCACGAGGCCGTTCTTCAGCGGCGTCTGGATCGTGAAGCCCGTCACGCCGGGCGGCACCGCGTGCGCGAGGAGCGGCACTTCGGCCGCGGTGCCCCAGTAGCCGCCGACCCAGATCGGATAGTCGGGGTCGCCGCGCTCGAACTCGATCCACACGCCCGCGCCGATCATCGGCACCGTGAAGAAGCCCGTGTTGATCCCGGCGGCCGGCACGCACGGCATCGCCCACGTGCCGGGCACGAAGCCGGCGAGGTCGGGCACCATCACCTGGACGCGGCCGATCTGCATCGGATCGACGTTGTTCGCGACCGTGCCGCGGTACTTGCCGAAAAGAGGCGCGCTGCTCATGTTGGCACCGACGGAAAAGTGGAGACGAGCCCGTTGCGCGCGAGCGAGAAGCTCTGCTTGTACGAGCCGCGCTCGATCTCGTGCGTGACGCGCTTCACGTAGTAGAGGCCGTCGAACGGCACGCCCGCGCCGCGCACGCCGACGAGCGAGCGCGATTTGAGGAGCCGCCCGTATTTCGCGACGTCGAGCTTGCCGGTGCCGAACACCGAATCGCTGTTGCGGCTCGCGTACGCGAGCCCGGCCATCAGCGCTTCCGGCGCCGACAGGTGCGCGGTGGCGTCGAGCTTCTCGATCTTCGGCGGCAGCGGCGGCACGAGGCCGAGCGGCGGAGCGAGCGGCGTGACGTCGGGGATCGGCACGGGAATCGGCACCTTCGTCGTGCTCTCCTGGAAGAACACGATCGGCATCGACTTGCGCTCCTTGTCGAACGTGAAGGAGAGGCTCTCGACATTGGTCTGCGCGTCCATGCCGGTCGTGAGCGCGGGCTGCGGATCGCCGACGCGGATCTCGGGCCCCCAGTAGGCCTTCGACGTGCCGGGCCCGGGCCCCGGCTCCAGATAGAACACGTAGCCGGCTTCGCCCGCGAGGCGCTTCACGTATGCGTAGTCGCTGCCGCGCTGCTGCGGGATCTTCTGGATCGGCAGCGGGGGAATGTCGAGGATGCTCGGGATCACGATTGGAATCACGCCGAGCGCCGCGTATTTCGCGAGGCACAGCAGCACGCGCGCCGACGGCGGCATCGCGGGAAACGGGATGCCGGGCAGCTCGATGACGTCCATCAGCGCGGACAGGTCCTTGCCCTTCACGACGAGCTTGCCGACGCCGCCTTCGCCCGGCTGCGTCTCGACGTTCGTCGTCACGCCGTCGATGATCGACTGCGCGCGCCCGTTGATCGTCACGACGAGCACGACGCGCATCAGCGGCAGGCTGCCGCCGCCCGTCAGCAGGAACAGCGTGCGCAGCGGCGAGCGGGCGGGCAGCTCGAAGGTCAGCTCGAAGCCGCTTTGCGCATCGCCCGAGCCGTCCTCGACGCGTGCCTGCACGAGCGCCTGCAGCACGTCTTGCGGCGCGGGCGCCGGCACGGGGCCGATCAGCAGCGACAGATTGACGGCATTGCGCATGATGGCGTGCGTCCTACAGGCCCGGCGGCAGCGGCAGCGCGATGCGCGCGCCGAGCGTGTCGGTGAGCTCGAACGGATCGGTGAGCGCGTTCGCGTCGGCGATGCGCCAGTAGAGCGCGGCGTCGCCGTACGCCTGCGCGGCGAGCGTGTCCGGCCGCTCGCCCGCGCGCACGATGTGCTCGGCGGCGATCGCGATGTCGCGCCGCTGCGCGATGAAGCGGCGGCGCAGGTACGGCACGCCGGGCTCGCCCGGCTCGCGTGCATAGCGGGCGATCGCGACGCCCGCGTAGCGGCTCGTCGGCGCGAACGGGCTCGACGGGATCGCGCCCGCGTCGATCAGCAACTGGACGGGATCGGTCGTCATGGCCGTGCTCGCCGGGTTGCGCCGCGCATGCCGCCGGTCCGCTCGCGAACGGGCGAGCGAAGGGCGCGCGGTGGGCGTAGAGCGCGTGAGGATCGTTTCATGGCAGGTTCCCGATGCCTAGCGACGTGAGGGTCGCGCTGCCCGCCTTGTCGGCGAGCGCCTCCCGCGTGCGCAGGTGACTGAGGAAGATCGTGCCGCCCTTGTGCGTGAAGCCGAGATCGTCGGTGCTCATCACGCGCAGGCCGAGCGAGACTTTCGCGCGCAGCGGATTGAGCGCCGGGTCGAACGCTTCCTCGGCGATCGACAGCTCGGTCACGCGCACCGGCACGACGCGGCTCTTGCTCCAGACGAACAGCGCGAGCGGCGCTTCGGGCGGAATGATCTCGAGCGTGCCGTTCGCGGTTTGCGACGCGACGTTCAGCAGTTCGTCGACGCTCGGATTCACGAGCGCCTCCAGCGCGGCGAGCTGCGGCGCGATGCCGAACGCGACCGCGTTCGCGTGGCTGTCGGGGAATTCGAGCTGATCGGTCGCGTCGATTTCGGCTTCGACGCGCAGGCTCTCGATCGCCGGCCCCTTGAGCCGGAACGGTTGCGCGCGCTCGCCGCCGCCGTCGCCGCCGACGCCCTGCACCTGATAGCTGCGCGTGAGCGTGTCGGGGTTGTACTGCAGCGCGATCGTGCGCCGCACCGCGCCGCCGCCGGGAGCGAGGATCACGAGGCCGCCCTTGACGAGCCTGGGGGAGAACGGGGTGGTCATGTGGCCTCCCCGGCGGCGAGCCGATCGGCGTCGCGCCAGATGTCGTTCCAGTCGTTCACGATCTGGGCGACGGTGACGATCGCCATGCCGAGCGAGATCAGCTCGCCGAACGGCAGCGGACCGTCGGCGGCCGACAGCGCCGCCGCGAGTGCGCCGCGCAGCGCGAAGCGCGTCGCCACGACGCGCCAGAAGTGCGGCCACAACGCGCGTCCGGCGACTGCCGCGACGCCGACCGCGACGGCGCCCGCGCCGACCGCCACGGGGGACGGCACCGAGACGCGCAGCCGCTCGCGCTCCGTATCGCGGCGAACCTGCGGAACCGGCACGGGCACCGGCTGGCCGGACGTGCGCAGCGAGTAGGCGAGGAGCCCCGCCGTGCACCATGCGGTGCGCAGTTCGACCGTGACTCCTGGCACGCTGAGCGTCATCTGCGGCGGCGAGTACGCGCTCTCCGGCATCGGCGTGACGACGCGGATGCCCTGCGCCGCGCGCCAGGCCGTCTGCTGCGGATCGCGCGCGTTGCCCTGGTCGATGTAGCGCAGTTCCTGTTCCTCGCCGTCGACGAGGCAATTCACGTGGGCCGGCTTGATCTCGGCGACCTGCAGCACACCGGCCGGCGTCTGGCGCGCCAGGTCGGGGAAGCCGGTGCCCGATGCGCCGCCGGTGATTTGCGGGTCGATGATTTTGTCGTCGCCGCCGCACAGAGCCTGCGAGCGAAGCGGTGCGGCCGACGCGCCGGGAATCGCGACGCCGCGTGCGCCGGCGACCGTCGTGCTGAAATGCGCGGCGAGCGCGCGATGGACCGCCGATCCGGGCACGGCGCTCACGCTCGGCGCGCGAAGCAGATCGGCGCAGCCGTCCAGTGATCGCCTGACGACGGGGCTGCCGCTGTTGCGTTGCTGAAGGACGTGTGCGAGCTCGTGAGCGATGAGATGCCGTCCTGCGCGCGTGCCGGGCGCGTATCGTCCGGCCGCAAAAACGACGTGACGGCCCGACGTGTAAGCCTGCGCGCCCACGTCGCGTGCCGATCGATGCGCGTGGGCGTCGTCGTGCACGCGCACGTCGAGGAAGCCGTGGCCGAAGCCGCGCTCCATGTCGCGGCGCACCGCCGGCTCGAGCGGCCGCCCGCCGCTCGCGAGCGCGCGCCCGACGCTCGGCGGCGCCGACCGGATCGCGCCCGTGCCGTTGCCGCTCGCGCGTTGCACGCTCACCGGCGCATCGCTCACCGGCGCATCGCTTGCGGCATCGCTTGCGGCATCGGGCGCGGACGATGCGATCACGCGATCGGCGATGCGATCGGCCTCGCGCTCGAGCGGATCGTCGACCGAGCCCACCGCGAGCTTGGCCTGCACCGCCGGCGCGCTGCCGTCTTCGTTCGCCGGCTGGTCGGCGTCGGGGGCGGCGTCGGCGAGCTCGGGCGTGTCGGCGGCTTCCTCGGAGGCGGGCTCGTTGTTCGGCCCGGGGCCGTCGCCGTCCAGCGCGGACGCGGGCTCGGGCGCATCGTCGTCCGGCTCCGGGCCGCCCGCGAGCAGATCGGGCGCGGCGCCGTCGCCGGGTTCGAGCGCGGCCTTCCGGGCCGGCGCGCCTGCCTTTTTCTTCTTCTTGGGCTTTTGCTCTTTCTTCACGCTCGTTCCGTCGCAGACGTCCTTGCGGTTCGACAGCGTGTCCGTACTCTCGGTCATGTAGCACCGCGTGCCGGCCCATGTTCCGCTGACCGCGATGTCGGTCTTTTTGACGACGACGTTGTCGTGGATCAGCTCCGAGATCCCCACCGAGGTTCTCGAACAGCCGTGCGACTGGGGCGGGCTCGACGTGTTGCCGCTGTGGATCGCGATCCCCGAGCGCTGGAAGTAGCTCGGGTTCTTGGCCGACGGATGGCCGGCGAGCGCGCAGCCGGTGTCGAAGACTTTCCACGTGTCGCCTTTGGGCGTGCACAGGCTGCCCGACGTCTGGCTCGTCTTCTCGTCGTTGCAGTCGACGCAGCATTTGCCCGCGCCCGGCGAAATGTCGTGCTTGCCGCCGTTGCTCTTGCTGAGCGCGGGCTCCTTCGCCGGATCGTTCCATTCGATCGACAACTGGTTGCTGCCGACATCGACGTTGACCTTGGTGATCCAGTTGTCCTTCACCTTGCGCGAGTCCCGGCCGCAGACCTGCGGCACCGCGGCTTTCGGGGGCTTGCCGCCGCCCTTGCCCTTCGGCGCCGCGCGCACGACGGGCGTCGCCGCGCGCTGCTGAACCACGTGCGCGAGCTCGTGCGCGAGCAGGCGCCGGCCTTCGTGCGTGCCCGGCGCGTAGCGATGCGCCGCGAAGACGATGTGCCGGCCCGCCGTGTAGGCGAGTGCGTTCACGTCGTGCGCCGAGCGATGCGCGTCGGCGTCGGCGTGCACCCGCACGTCGAAGAAGTCGTGGCCGAAGCGCTGCTCCATGTCGCGGCGCACGGCCGGCTCGAGCGGCTGCCCGGCGCCCGCGAGCGCGCGCTCGACGCTCGCCGGGGACGATTGCCCGCCGGCGTGCGCGCTCGCGTCGTTCGCCGCGCGCTGCACGCCCGGCGGCGGCGCGCCGGGCGCGCCCGGCCCGGATGCGTCCGTCACCTGCTCGGCGATGCGGTCGGCCTCGCGTTCGAGCGGATCGTCGGTCGCGCCGACCGCGAGCTTCGTCTGCACGCGCTTCGCCTTGCATGCCTCGCACGTCTCGCCGTTCGTGGCGGTCGCGCCGCACGCGCATTTGCGCTGCAGCTTGTGCGGCCGCGCATGCGGCGCGCTCGCCGGATGCGCGGCCGCGCGGCTGAGCCGGGCGTTCATCGCGCGACTCCGTGCACGGCGGCCTTTCGGTGTGCAGTCATGGTTTTCGCCTCCATCGTCCGGTAGCCGAGCGCGGCGCGTGCGCGCGGCCGCTGTCCGCGACGGTTCGTTGCCTTCAGCGGCTTGCCCGCGTCGGGGCGGCGCTTCACGAGGCCGTTCGCGGCGTTCATGGCGACGCTCCCGCGCCCGCCTGCGGCGCTTCGCGGCGGCGCCGGGCCGACCCCGGCGCGCCGATCCGCTCGCGCACCAGCGCGATGAACGGCTCGGCGAGCGTCACGGTTTCGTAGTCCGCGAGCGTCGCGCTGCCCGCGTTGATGCGCCGCAGCGCCTCGTTGTAGTCGGAGATGCATTCGGCTTGCTGCTCGGCGTTCCAGTCGGACCAGTCGATGTGGTTGCGCACCGCGCTGCGCCAGTCGTATGCGGCGTTGCGCGATCGGCCCGACAGCCCGGCCACGATCTGCGGAATCAGGCTCGACGGGATGTAAGCGAGCCCGCCGTTCTGGTACTGCCACACGTGTCCCATCTCGTGCGCGAGCGTGAGCTGGCCGTTGTCGGACAACTCCATCGTGTCGCCCCTGAAATGCTCGTCCTGCAGGTTGATCGTGTTGCCGACCGTGCGCGCCGCGCCGGCCGACAGCGCGCTGCCTCGCGTGATCGTGACCTTGTCGTAGTCGACGGCGTCGTGGAAGATTTCGCGCAGGTCAGTCTTCTCCGCCGCCGTGAGGCCGCGCGAGCGCCGCGACGCCAGATCGCCGACGACCGCGCCCGCGACGAGCCCGCCGATGCCGCCGATCACCGCGCCCGCGATCGCGCCCGCCGGCCCCAGCAGGCCGCCGAGCAGGCCGAGGCCGACGCCGCCCGCGAGTGCGCCGAGCGCCCCGCCGATTCCGGCGCCGGCGAGCGACCGGTGCAGCGTCGGCGGGCCGTGCCGCGGACCGGCTTGCGACACGCGCGGCGACGCCGCGCCGCGCGTGTCGCGATGCGCGGCGCGAACGGGCGTTGCGGCGACCGCCCGCGCCGCGTGCTCGGCTTCGCGTTCCTGCGGGCTGTCGGGCGCGTCGATTCGCGCGGGCGCGTCGCGCGGCGCGTCGCGCGCGCCGTCCTGCGCGACATGGGCGAGCTCGTGCGCGAGCAGCGCGCGTCCGTCGGCCGTGTATGGCGCGAAACGCCCCGGCGCGAACACGATGTCGCGGCCGAGGCTGTACGCGCGCGCGCGCAGCGCGACGGCCGACGCGCCGGCCCGGTCGTCGGTGTGCAGGCGCACCGACGAGAAGTCGACGCCGAACTGCGGCTCGAACGTATCGCGCAGCGGCGCGGGCAGCGGTTCGCCGCGCGCGGCGGGGCGCATATCGGGGCGTGTCTGGCGATCGGGCGCGCGGGCGGTCGTTGTATCGCTCGCCGGCGGCTGGCGGCGGCGCAGGTCGAAGTTCATCGCCGTTCTCCGCCGTCGTTGCGTGGCGCGCCAGTCGACGCGGAACCGGCGCCAACGTCGTCACGCGCCGTCGCAATCGGCGGCGACGGCGGCGACGGCGGCCGCGGGAGGCCGTCCCCGGCTTGCGCAGATGACGGCGGATCGCCGCCGATCCGCGCTGCGCCCGCGGACGATGCCGGGAAGCGGTCGCCGCGCTGCGCGGGCGCGGCCGTCGTCCACGCAAGCTCGCCGAGCTGCGCGACCACCGCATCGACGATCCGCCGCGCGACGGCCGGCGCCGGCGCCGCCGCCGCGCGATCCCGCCCGGACAGCCGTTGCGCGAGCGCCGCCTGCACGTGCGCGGCGAGCCGCTCGCGCGTGAGGCCGCCGAGCGCACCGGCGTCGATCACGAGTCGGCCGATGCGCACGCTGCGAACGTCGTCGTTCATGCGCGGCCTCCTGCTGGTCCGTTGAAGCTGCGTTCGAGCTTCGCATACTCGGCGCGCGCCGCGTCCATCAGCGCGGCCTGGTCGATCGCGCCGCCGCCGCCCGCCGCCTTGAACGCGGCGTTGAGCGCGACGCTGCGAATATGGCCGCCCGCGAGGTTGAGCCGCGCGAGCGCCCCGAAATCGATCGCGCCGAGCGGCGCGGCCGCGGGGAACTGCCGCCGCCAGATCGATTCCCGCGCGGCCGCGTCCGGAAACGGGAAGTTCACGACGAAGCGGATGCGCCGCAGGAATGCGCGATCGAGCGCGCTCTTCATGTTGGTCGTGAGGATTGCGAGCCCGCGGTAGGTCTCGATGCGCTGCAGCAGGTACGCGACCTCGATGTTCGCGTAGCGGTCGTGACTGTCCTTCACGTCGCTGCGCCGGCCGAACAGCGCGTCGGCTTCGTCGAACAGCAGGATCGCGCCGCTCGTCTCCGCGGCGTCGAACAGCCGCGCGAGGTTCTTTTCGGTCTCGCCGATGTATTTGTTGACGACGCTCGACAGATCGATCCGGTAGAGATCGACGCGCGCCGCGTTGGCGATCGCCTCGGCCGCCATCGTCTTGCCGGTGCCGGATTCGCCGGCGAACAGCGCCGCGATGCCGAGGCCGCGCGTCTGCCCGCGGCCGAAGCCCCAGTCGTCGTAGACGGTCTGCCGGTCGCGCAACTGGGCGGCGATCTCGCGCAACTGGGCGGCGACGAATGGCGGCAGCACGAGGTCGTCGAATGCGGTGCGGCTGTCGATGCGCTGCGCGAGCGTGTCGAGCCCGCCGCGCGCGGCCTCGCGCAGCGCGTGCCATAGCGTCGGCTCCGCCGTGGCGTCGTCGAAGTCCGTCACCGCGCCGAGCGCCTGTTCCAGCACCGACGGATCGACGCGGAACTGCCGGATCGCGCGGCGCGCGATCGCGTGCACGTGCGCGGGCACGTCCGGGCGCAACGTCGCTGGCGCGCGCGGCACGCCAAAGCGCAGCACCGGCCGCTCGAGCGCGGCCAACGCGAGCGGCCCCGGCGCGCCGAGCACGAGCGTCGGGCCGTTCAGCCGGCCCGCGAAACCGAGCGCGGCGGCGCGATGCGACGCCTCGTCATCGTCGAGCGACACGACGACGCCGGCTTGCGACAGCACGGCCTCGCGATCGAGCCGGCGCGCGATCTCGGCCGTCTCGCGCGGATCGCCATTCACCGACGACGCGTCGACCCACAGCGTGCCGAGGCCCGCGCGGCTCAGCGCGGCGCTCGCGAGCCGCCGCCCGCCGCGCACGTGCTCGGCGTCGAGCCGGGCGTCGGCGAGCACGATCAACGCGTGCGGTTGCGCGGCGAGCGCGCGCGCGATCGAGCGGGCGAGATCCGGGTACGCGGCGTCGTCCGCGCGCTCGCCGCGGCGCGCGATGCCGGCAAGCCGCGGATCGAACGCGGCGACGCCTGTCAGCGCGTGCAGGATGCGCTCGTCGATGCGCATCGTCGCGTGCGTGAAGCTGCCGGACGCGTCGAAATCGACGAGAGACCACGCGCGCAGTGGCGCGAGCGGCGATACCGCGTCCCAGTGCGGTTGCGGCAGCAGCCGCAGCGCGAGCGCGAAGCCGACGCGCACCGGATGCCCGGCGGGCGTGCGCTGCGCGCGCGCGAGCGCGTCGCGGATCGCCGCGTCGATCTCGACGCCCGCCGCGAGCACGAGCAATTCCATCTCGAACGCCGATAGCCCGAACGACGCGGCCAGCCGCCGCGCGGCTGGCTCGAAGCCGTCGTCGGCATCGTCCGGCACGCCGTGCGCGTGCGCGGACGCATCCGCATCCTCGGCCAGCGCGTCGATGCGCGCGCGCCAGTACGCGAGCCGCGCGGACAGCCAGCGCTGGTTGCGTGCGGCCCAGTCGGCGATGTCGTGCAGGTTCATGGCACGTCGATCCGTTGCGTCGCATCGAACGCCGGCGCCGGCCCGCTGCGATCGAGCAGCACGCTGCCGGCGCCGTCCACCTCCAGGCGCAGCCAGCGCTTGCCAGTTGCCACGCTCGCGCCGGGGAACTCGAACACCAGCGGATCGTCCGCGTGCGCGCGCGGCTTCGCGACGGCCTCGACGGCGTCGAGCGCGAGCGTCGCGTCCTGTTCGAGCCGCACCTGCGGCCGCGTGTGGAGCGTCGCCGTCACGACGGCCGGCGCGCCCGCGCGCACGACGCTCGCGGCCGGCAGCGCGAGGCCCGCGTCGGCCGCGATCACGGCGGCGGGCGCGAGCACGAGCGGCACCGCGTTGGTCTCGCGCGGGTCCGTTTCGCCCGCCGGCGTGAAGCGCACGGTCAGCGACCACAGGCCGGCCGCGAACGCGCTTTGCGCGGCCGCGTCGTTCGGCAGCGCGAACGTGAGCGTCGTGCCGGCGGCGTCGAGCGCCGACGGCGCGATCTCGATCGGCGCGGCGACCATCCGGTGCACGAGCCGCACGCGATGGCCGCTGCCCGCGAGCCGCACGCCGGTGATCGTGACCGGCTCGCCGAGCCGCGCGCCGCTCTGGCCGAGCCGCGGCGCCGCGCCGAACAGCGCCGGCAGCGGCGGCAACAGGTCGGCGTGGACGACCACGCCACGGTCGCGCTGCGTGAGCGGATCGACGCGGCCGCGCGAGAGCACGGGCAGCGGCGCGCGGCCGGGCCGGGTTCCCTCGATCAGCACGACCGACACCTGATACGCGGCCGACGGCCGGTAGTGCGTCTGGATCGCGGACCACAGCTTCGACATCTCGTCGACGCCCATCGTCGCCGGCGTCACCTTGATCAACTCGACCTGGTCGGCCAGATCGGACGCGGCGAGCGCCTGGAACGCGGGCGGCAGCATGCTCACGTCGAGCGGGCTCGGATTGAGCGCGCGCCGGATCGCCGCGCGATCGAGCACCGGGCGCTCGTGCAGCAGGTGCATCGCGTAGCCGAGCAGGATCTCCGCCTGAAAATCGGCGCGGCCGTACGCGGTCAGCAGGTAGTGCAAGTCGAGCGCGAGCGGCGCGTTGGTCAGCCGCTCGCCGCTCGCGCCGCTGCGCGACGGCAGGCCCGCGTTGCGCCAGCCGGCGTTCGGCGTGACCTGATGCAGGAACAGGTTCAGGCGCGGCGGGTCCTCGGCCTTGTCGAGGTCGATCGTGTCGGGCGCGACGGCGCTCACGTGCACCGTGCTGCCGAGCGCGGCGCCGGCCTCGATCATGCCGTCGTCGAGCAGGTTGCGCAGCACCGCGCTGATCGCGCCGAGGGACAGCGGCGAGCTCATGACGATGCGCCTCCGCCTTCGCCGCCGCGCGCGCGTTCGCGTTGGCGCTGGCGCAGATAGTCGCCAAGCGGCATCGCCGGCGTCGCGCGCGGCTTCGGCGCGGGCTGCGGCGCGGCGGGCGGCGCGGCCGGCATGCGCACGTCGATGCGCTCGATGCTGACGTGGACGACGCTCGGCGCGTCGGCGCGCGTGCTCGCCGCGCGCCCGGCGACAGCCGCCGCTTGCAGCGGCGCACGCACGGGCGCGGCCGGCCACGCGGGCTCGGGCGCGACGGTGCGCGATGGGGTCTCGCGAAGTGCCGAGAGACGCGGGGTGAGAAGCGGGCCGGGAAGCGGGGCGGGAAGCGGACCGGAAAGCGGGGCGAAAAACGGGGCGGACGCGGCGTCGCGTGTCGCGGCCGAGCTTCGCGCCGATGTGGCGAGCGTATCCGTCGCGCCGGAATGCGCGATGTCCGGCGCGGCCGCGCTCGCCGCCGGATCGTGCGGCGTGCGTTCGCGCGCGAAGGCTGTTGCAAACGAGGTTTCGCGTTGCGGCGTTTGCGCGACCGCGTCGACGACGGGCGAAGCATGCGCGACCGATCGCGCGCCGGCGCCGGCGGCGTGCGCGCCGCGCGTCGCGAACGGCGTCGGCATCGGATGCCCGCGCGTCTCGTCGCCGCGCGTCGCGGGTATCGTTCGCGCATCGTCGGCGAAGGTTCCCGCGGCCCCGGCCTCGGCGGCCGCGAACCGCGACGGCAGCGCCGCGCGCACGCTGCCGGGCGCGTGCCGCGCGCCCGGCGCAAGACGCGCGAAGAAGCGCAGCGGCGCGGACGAGGGCGTGCCGGCCATCATGCCGCTCCCGCCAGTTGCAGATACGCGGCGCGGCGCGTCGGGCTCAGCGCGAGCACCTGCGCCTCGCTCCATCCGTACGCGCGCGCGAGCGCGTCGACGTCGAGCAGCAGCCGTTCGGCGCGCACCTGCAACTCGCGCCACAGCACGTCGCCGCAGTCCATGCCCGCCGACCACGACGCGCCGCACGCGGGGCAGTCGAGCTCGAAGCTCACGCTCGCGCCCGGCTCGAGCGCTTCCATCCGGCGCGACAGCGCGTCGGCGACCGTCACGGGCAGGCTCGCCGGCGCGCAGGCGCCGCCGTCGTCGCGCTCGCAGCGCGTCACGCAGCGCGCGAGCAGCGCGCGCGCGAACGCGTCGCCGTCGTCGTCACCGTCGTCGCGCGCCGCACGCGCGGCTGCGCGCAGGTCGCGCACGTCGGGGACGCGAAACTCGATCCGGTGCCCGTCGGCTTCGACG
The DNA here is from genome assembly GCF_001513745.1 of Burkholderia humptydooensis. Taxonomy (NCBI): domain Bacteria; kingdom Pseudomonadati; phylum Pseudomonadota; class Betaproteobacteria; order Burkholderiales; family Burkholderiaceae; genus Burkholderia; species Burkholderia humptydooensis. The sequence continues at coordinate 1,080,865 of NZ_CP013382.1, forward strand.
CGCTGCGGCAGCGCCGCGTCGGCGGCCGGCAGCAACTGCTGCGACAGCGCCGCGCAGTCGATCGCGAATTCGACGTCGACGCCGCACGCGGGGCACGCGCAGCGCAGCCGCTGCGCGCCGCCGAACAGCCGCGCGCGCAAGCCGAGCAGCGCCGCGTTGCGCGCGCCGAGCGACGTCGGCGGCGCAGGATCGAACGCGGCGAGCAGCGCGTCGTCGCGCGCGTCGGGCTCGCAGACGGCCGCGCGTTCCCACAGCGCGAGCAAGTCACGGGTGTTCACCGCTCACTCCTCCGGTGTCGGGGCTTTCGGCTGCGGCGGCGCGTCACGCCGGCTCCGTGAAGTTCGGCTCGCTCGGCTCGGCGATGCTGTCGTCGCGCTCCCAGCCTTCGTTCTCGAGCTTGATGTGCTGGATCGCGACCGCGTTCGCGTTTGCGTCGAGGTCGGGCAGCGCCTGGAACTCCGATACCCAGCAACGGAAGATCCGGTACGCGAGCGCGAGCTGTCCGGCCTCGTTGTAGACCTCGAGGATCAGGTCCTTGCGGAAGGTCTTCAGCGACACCTCGGCGCCGAGGCCCGAGCCGAAATGCCAGACCTTGTTCGCCCATTTCTCGAACTCGGTGTCGTGCGTGACGCCGCGCTCGAGCGTGACGGCGTCGTACTTGGTGCGCCCGGGCGATTTGCGCGACGTCGACGGATCGCCGCCTTCGCGATGCTCGACGACCTCGGTGGTGCGCTTGAGCGCCGACACCTTGCTGATGCCGGCGACGTAGCGGCCGTCCCACTTGATCCGGAATTTGAAGTTCTTGTACGGATCGAAGCGCTGCGGATTCACGGAAAACTGCGCCATGGAGCTTCTCCTCGATCAGGTGGATCGGATCGGTCAGGTGGGGATGTCGCCCGCGATCTGCTGCAACTGGAGGACCACGAACTCGGCGGGCTTCAGCGGCGCGAAGCCGACGAGTATGTTGACGACGCCGAGATTGATGTCGGCCTGCGTGGTCGTCTCGCCGTCGCACTTGACGAAGTACGCGTCGCGCGGCGTGCGGCCCTGGAACGCGCCCTGGCGGAACAGGTCCTGCAGGAACGCGCCGACGTTCAGCCGGATCTGCGCCCACAGCGGCTCGTCGTTCGGCTCGAACACGACCCACTGCGTGCCGCGGTACAGGCTCTCCTCGAGGAACAGCGCCATGCGCCGCACCGGCACGTACTTCCATTCGGAGCCGCGGTCGTTTTGCCCGTGCAGCGTGCGCGCGCCCCAGACGACGTTGCCGTACACGGGCAGCGTGCGCAGGCAGTTGATGCCGAGCGGGTTGAGCTGCCCGTTCTCGGCGTCGCTCATCGCGATCGCGAGGCCCGATGCGCCGTTCAGCGACGCGTCGCTGCCGGCGGGCGCCTTCCAGACGCCGCGCGCGCCGTCGGTGCGCGCGAACACGCCCGCGACGAAGCCGCACGGCGGGAAGCTCGCGATCGCGCCTTGCTGCAGCGGGTCGGCCGCGCGCACCCACGGGAAGAAGAGCGCGGAGTTCAGCGCGTCCGAGCCGGTGAGCGTGGTGGACACGCCCGCGCCGAGCAACGCGACCGTCGCCGTCGAATCGGCGTCGGCGATCAGGAACGCGCGGCGCTTGCGGCAGGCCGTCTGCAGCGCGGCGAGCGCGCCCGCGTCGGTCTCGCCGGGCACGCAGACGAGGTTGAAGAGATCGATGCGGTCGGTGATCGAGCCGACGCCGAACACCGCGGCGAGCGCCGCATGGAATCCCGCGGTGCCCGGCTGGAGCAGCGTGCCGTCGTCGCCGCCGCCGAGCGGCGCGGTGGCGTCGGCGGGCGTCGTGCCGCTCGCGGCGCTGACGGCGATGTAGCCCGAGCGGTCGTTGATCACGCCTTCGACGAAACGGGTGTCGCCCTTGTCCATCGATACGTTCTGGAAGCTCTCGACGATCGCATTGCCGTTCTGCTTGTCGAGCACGTCGACCGTGAAGTGCGCGTCGTCGGGCGGCTGCCGGCGCGTCGTGCGCACCGCGTAGCCGTCGCCCCACTTGCCCGGCGAGCTCGCGTGGAACGTGAGGTCGCCGATCGCGGCCGTCGACGCGAGCGCGCCCGCGCCGGCGAGCCGGACGATGTACGCGTCGCTGCCGCCGTTGTCGAAGAACTGCATGACCGCATGGCCGAGCAGCGTGCGCCGGTCGAGCCCGCCGAACGTGCGCTGGTAGTCGGCGAAGCTCGAGATGCGCACCGCGCGATCGTTGCGGCCGCGCGCCGCCCAGCCGATGAAGAGCGCGATCGACGTCGCGACGCCCGTGATCGAGCGCACGCCGCTCGGCACTTCCTCGATGTAGACGCCGGGGTAGGTGAGGGGAGAGGGCATGAGGGGCCTCCGGTGAGTCGATCTAGACCTTCGCGTCGCGCGCGACGAAGATCGTCACGTGCGCCGCCGCGGCGCCGGCATTCGAGAGCTTCAACTGCTTCGGATCGATGCCGAACAGCGCGGTCGCGCCGCCCGCGTAGAGCTGCGGCGCGTCGAGCACGACCTTGGCCGAATCGGTCGCGCCGTCGCTCGCCTTGAAGCTGAGCTTGCTGTTGTAGAGATCGGATTTCACCGCGAGCACGTGAACGTGGCCCGCGGCGCCGGGCTGGATCTGCACGACCTTGTCGGCGTCGCCGGCGTCGATCGTCACGTCGATCGTGTCGACGCCCTCGACGCTCAGGCCGTCCTGTCCCGCGTTGATCGTCGGCCCGCCCGTCACCTGCAGCGAGAGCGACCAGTTCAGATTCGCCATGTCATTTCCTTGTCAACGATGGATCGGATCTCGCGGCGAGCGGCCGCGCGCGTGACGCATGCGGCGCGATATCGGCGGCGAGGTTCGGCAAGCGCCGCAGGCCGGCGCGGCGCGGCGGCGGCATTCACGCTCGGACGCCGCATGCGCATGTGTATGCGCACGCGCGCCGGGCCGGGGCGCGTGCGTGCGACGGCCGCGCGTCGTCGCGCTGCGTTCATGCGCGCTCCTGCGGCACGGGCGGCTTCCTGTAGAGGACGTGGCCGCCGGGCAGCATGCAGGTCGTGAGCACGCCCTGACGCACGAGCTGGTCGAGCGCGCGTTGAATGTGGTCGATCCGGAACATGGCTGCGCTCTCTTCGATCTCCGTTAGCCAATACGCCGCGATTCCGTCCACGGTGTCGGCCGCGTTCGGATGGTTCGCCAGGTATCGCGTGATCGTCTGGGCGATTCCGCGGCGGGCATCGTCGTCCTGCGTCGTGTTCATCCCGGCGGATACCCGACAGTGGCTGATGCCGCTTGCCACGCAAGCGGCGTACCAGGCGGCGGCTCGCCCGCCGGCCGCCGCGCCGCCGGGCAAATCGCGCGGCGGCGCTCGAGCGGGCTGGGGAAATGCACCGCACCCGCGGACACGCCGCGCCCCCGCCGCTCGTTGCGCGGCAACGCGCGGCGCGTCGGGCGCGCGGTCCGCATCCCCTGGGGGGAAATTTCCCTCGGCGCCGCGGTGGGTTCGGTCGCGTCGATCGGCGAAGGGGCGCGAGTGACGAAAGCGATCGCGTCGGATCGATCGGGATTCAACCGCGATTCAATCGCGACTCAATCCCGATTCGGCTGACCGGCGGCCGTGAAGCGCTGACGCTCGATGCCGTGCTTCCTGAGCAGCTTGCCGATGTCGCTGCGGTCCTTGCCCGACAATCGGGACGCGAGGCTCAGGTTGCCGCCGGAGCGCGACAGCAGTGCGACGATGTAGCTGCGCTCGAATTCCGCGACGGCCCGCGCCTTCGCGGCCTTGTACGATTCGTCCGCGGGCGTCGCGCACGCGATCGACGCGGCCGGGGCGTGCCCGTCGCCCGCCGTCGTCAGGTCGATGCAGCAGGCATCGCCGGCGAGCACGTATTCGCGCTGGATCAGGTTTTCGAGCTCGCGCACGTTGCCGGGCCACGTATGCCGGTTCAGCGCGGCGCGCGACCCCGGCAGCAGCGCCTTCGCGGGCCCCTTGCCGAGCCCGTTCAGGCGCTCGACGAAGGTGTCGGCGAGCAGCGCGACGTCGCCCGAACGCTCGCGCAGCGGCGGCAGATGCAAGGGCAGCACGTCGAGCCGATACAGCAGATCGGATCGGAACAGGCCCTTGCGGGCGAGAACGGCGAGATCGAGATTGGTCGCGGCGATCACGCGCGCATCGGAGCTGCGCAGCAGCGTGCCGCCGACGGGACGATATTCGCGGTCCTGCAGGAAGCGCAGCAGCGCAACCTGCGCGCGCGCGCTGAGCGCTTCGACTTCGTCGAGGAACAGCGTGCCGCCCCGCGCTTCGGTGATCAGCCCGTGCCGCGTTTCGCGCGCGTCGGTGAAGGCGCCGCGCACGTGGCCGAACAACTCGCTTTCGATCAGATGCTCGGGAATCGCGCCGCTGTTGACAGGCACGAACGGCAGGTCGCGCCGGTCGCTGAGGTAGTGCAGCGCGCGCGCCGCGAGTTCCTTGCCGGTGCCGGTTTCGCCCTGGATCAGCACGGCCGCGGCGCTGCTCGCGTACTTGCGTATCAGGTCGAGCGCCGCCAGAAAGCGCGGTGATTGGCCGATCAGGTTCAACCGCACGAAATCGTTCATGACGCTGCTCCCCCGTCGCGACACCGTGACATGCCCATTCGAGATTCGAGCTGATGCCTGTTTCACTTCTTAAAAGACAGACGTGTTAATTAATTGCTGTATTCGATCCATCCTGTTTTGTTGTCGTGGCAATAGACGAGGCGACGTCGATATCGTGCGGCCGGCTCGAATCATTTGTAGCATATTCTCGGTCGAACCACGAGCGGGCGTAACGCGCGCACGCCCACTTGCCGTTTGGCCGGAGATTCGTGCGTCGCGGATACCGATGCCGACGAGGCCAGTGCGGAATTTGCCGAATGCCGCGACTGCGCTGTTTGGGCGTGCAGGCCCGAAACGGCCGCATCGGCATCGTGCATTTTTCTTGTGGGCGATCTCGTGACGTTTTTTTATGAATTTCGTGAAATTTCATTTGAAAGGGAATAAACGAAATCAATCCGGCGCGAGTGATTTTCCTGGTCGCCGCCTCGGTCGCGAATAGGCCGCCGAATTCGTATAACAAATAGGGAAAGGCATATTCACTTGCGTTTCGGAATCGTTAATCGTCTGACGAAATGGCGATGCGCCGCGCGCCGGACGACGCGTTCGGCGCTTTGCGCCTAGACTGTCGCTTCGCGTCGGCGGCGATCGGCAAGGCCCGATTCGGAAACACCAGGCCGAGTGCCGGTTCCGACGAATTTCACGCAACGAACACGGAGGGCGGCATGCGCTACGAGCTTTACTACTGGCCGGACATTCAGGGGCGCGGCGAATTCGTGAGGCTCGCGCTCGAGGCGGCCGAAGCCGAATACGTCGACATCGCGCGCGAGTCGTCGCGCAAGGGAATGGGCGTGCCGGCGATGATGCGGCTGCTGGAAAGCGACTCTGCCGAATGCCTGCCGTTCGCGCCGCCGTTCCTGAAGGCCGGCGACCAGATCATCGGGCAGACGGCGAACATCCTGCTGTTTCTCGGCGCGCGGCACGACCTCGCGCCGCGCGACGACGCGGGCCGGCTCTGGGCGCATCAGTTGCAGTTGACGGTGTCCGACTTCGTCGTCGAGATTCACGACACGCATCACCCGATCGCGAGCGGCCTGTATTACGAGGATCAGAAAGCGCAGGCCGCGATGCGGGCGGAGGATTTCATCGAGCATCGGCTGCCCAAGTTTCTCGACTATTTCGGCAGGGTGCTCGCGCACAATCCGCACAAGCCGCACAGGCACGGCTACATGGTCGGCGCCCGCCTGACCTATGTCGACCTGTCGATGTTCCAGTTGATCGAGGGGTTGCGCTATGCGTTTCCCAAAGCGTTCTCGCACGTCGAAAAGCGGCATGCGGCGCTGATCGAGCTGCACGACCGGGTCGCGCAGCATCCGCCCGTCGCGCGCTATCTGGCGTCCGAGCGGCGCATTCCGTTCAACGAGCAGGGGATATTCCGGCATTACGCCGAGCTGGATCGATGAGCGGCGCGTGCGGGCCGCCGGCGACGGCCGTCCCGTCGATCCGCCGCGTCTTGTCCCGTCGCGACGAAGCAAGCGGGTATTACCCGAAGCGTCGAGCCCGGCTATCATTGGATGCGCTCGCGGGCCTGCGCCCGGCGCGCGCGATCCGACTCCAACACACGAGCACCCCGCAGCGACATCGCCCATGAATTCCACTCCCGACGCTTTCCAACGCCCGCCCCTTCGCGCGCTGACGCCGCTCGAGGCGCGCGTGCTCGGCGTATTGATCGAGAAGCAGCACACGGTTCCGGATACCTATCCGCTGTCGCTCAACGCGCTGACGGCCGGCTGCAACCAGAAGACCGCTCGCTCGCCGGTGATGAACGTGTCGGAGGCCGAGGTGCTGACGGCGATCGACGGCCTGAAGCGCCTGAGCCTCGCGTCGGAAGGCAGCAGCAGCCGCGTGCCGCGCTTCGAGCACAACATGAATCGCGTGCTCGGCATCCCGAGCCAGGCGGCCGCGCTGCTGACGATGCTGCTGCTGCGCGGTTCGCAGACGGCCGCGGAGCTGCGGCTGAACAGCGCGCGCCTGCACGGCTTCGCCGACATCTCGTCGGTCGAGGCGTTTCTCGACGAGCTCGCCGCGCGCACGCCGCCGCTCGTCGTCAAGCTCTCGCGCGCGCCGGGCGAGCGCGAGAGCCGGTGGCTGCATCTGCTGTGCGGCGACGTCGCGCCTGAAGCGCCCGCGCGCGGCGCGCACGACGACGCGGTGCCGCCGTCGGAGTTCGAGGCGCTGAAGGCCGAGCAGAAGGCGTTGACGGCGGAGCTCGCGCAACTGCGCGCGTTCGTCGAATACATGGCGAACGAACTCGGCATCGACGTCGGCAAGTTCACGCGCGAGTCTTGATGCCGGGCGCGATCAACGCCGACATCGCCCGGCACTGGCATTCAGGACGCGCCGCTCGCCGCGGCCGCCGCCGCATACTTGCCGGACGGTCTCGCGCCCGCGAGCGGCGAGCGCGCCGGCCGCTGCGCGCTGTATTTCTGCGACTGGCAGTTCGCGACCGCCGACGGCCTCGAATATCTCGACCCCGTCGGCAGCCAGTACAAGGAAACCCTCCTGCTCGTCGCGCCGGCGTCACGCCGAAGCCGCGCCGGAACATCGCGATGAGCGCGACACGCTCAGCCGGCGTCGATGCCGCTGCCGGATGCGCCCGCATCGGCATCCTCTTCCGAATCCGCCCCTGAATCCGCTCCCCAATCCATCTGCGCGTCGTCGGCCGTGCGCGCGATCGCTGCGTCCGCGCCGCCCGCCGCGCCGCCTTTCTCGCGGTAAGCCGCGGGCGGCGCGCCGAACTGCTTGCGGAACTCGCGCCCGAGGTGCGACGCGTCGGCGAACCCGCAGCTCGACGCGATGTCGGCGACGGTGCGGTCCGAGCTCGTCAAGAGCCACGCGGCCGTGCGCAGCCGCACCTGCTTGGCGAACGCCTGCGGGCCTTTGCCCGTCTGAGCCTTGAACAGCCGCTCGAGTTGCCGCGTCGACAGATCGAGCTTGCACGCGAGTTCGTCGAGCGGCAGCGCGCGCCCGACGTGCTGTTCCATCAGCAGGATCGCGCGCTTGACCTTCGGATGCGTCGCGGGCTCGAGCCCCGGCGGGTGCGGCTGCGGCGCGTTGCCTTTCTGCATCTCGCCGACGAGCAGGATGCGCAGCGCCTTTTGCACCGTCGCGTGATCGAAGTGGCGCAGCAGGATCGCCGCGGCGACGTCGATCGACGCGCGCCCGCCCGAGCACGTGATCCGCCGCCGGTCGATCACGAACAGCCGATCGGCGATCAGCAGATCCGGATCGGCGTTCGGAAAACGCTCGATGAAATCCCAGTAGTGGAACCAGCTCACGCATACGCGGTGCCCGTCGAGCACGCCCGCGCGCATCAGCGCGAACGCGCCCGTGCAGATCCCGACGAGGTTCGCGCCCGCCGCGGCCGCGCGGCGGACGAACTGCAGCGTCTGCGGCCCCGCCTGCGGCCCTGAATGCAGCAGGCCACCCACGACGACCACGTAGTCGAACGCGTCGGCTTCGTCGAACGTTCGCCACGGCGTCACCTGGATCCCGCAGCTCGCGCGCACGGGCGCGAGCGTGTCGCCGATCACGGTCCACGAGCAGCGCACGGGCTTGCTGTGGTCGCCGTCGTCGGCGGACAGCCGCAGCATGTCGACGAACCCCGAGAACGCGGTCAGCGTGAAGTTCGGCAGCAGCACGATCCCGAAGCGCAGGCGCGGCTGCGCGGAATCGGCGGCGAGGGGCGAGGCGGGTACGTCGGCGGTCATGTCTGCAAAATCGTCGGTTGGCCGGGGCGCGGCCCGGCGTGTCTCCGGCCCGCGGGCGTCCGACGGGCGGGCCGCCGCGCAGTCCGTACTGCGAGCGTCGCCGATCGGGCTGCGCGGAACTTGTGTTTTTTCGCCGCGAACCATCGCCGAAACGCACGGCATGGCCGTCTGTCGCGGCGGTTGGCGGCGGCGTCCCACGCCGATGCCGCTTTTGTTCTATCGGCGGATTTTACGCTTTGATGTACTGACGTCCAACGTCAACCCAGCATCGCTACGCAAGGGCAGCCAGATGAACGTCAGCGTTTTCGATCTGTTCAAGATCGGCATCGGTCCGTCGAGCTCGCACACGGTCGGCCCGATGATCGCCGCGCGCCGGTTCGCGTCGCACGTCGAGGATGCGAACCTGCTCGGCTTCGTGCGCCGCGTGCGGGCCGAGCTGTACGGCTCGCTCGGCGCGACGGGCAAGGGCCACGGCACCGACAAGGCGGTGCTGCTCGGCCTCGAAGGGCATTTGCCCGACCTGATCGATCCCGATCTGATCGAGCCCCGCCTGAAGGCGATTCGCGCGGAGAAGTCGCTCGCGCTGCTCGGCAAGCGCAGCATCCGCTTCGACGAAAAGGACGACATCGGCTTCTATCGCAAGCTGATGAGCGGCACGGGCGTCGTCCATCCGAACGGCATGCGCTTCCAGGCGTTCGACGAGCACGGCCAGTTGCTCGTCGAGAAAGAGTATTACTCGGTCGGCGGCGGCTTCGTCGTGAACCGCGACGGCGATCGCGTGAACGGCGCGCGCGCGGCAACTGACGTGCCGTATCCGTTTCGCACCGGCGACGACCTGATGCGCGCGTGCCGCGCGAGCGGCCTGTCGATCGCCGAGCTCACGCTGCGCAACGAATGCGCGCTGCGCCCCGCCGACGAAGTGCGCGCTGGCCTCGTCGCGATCTGGAGGACGATGGCCGCGTGCGTCGAGCGCGGCTGCAAGGTCGACGGCGAGCTGCCCGGCCCGATGCGCGTGAAGCGCCGCGCGGCCGAGCTCCACACGCGGCTGCGCAGCCGGTCGGAGGAATCGCTGCGCGATCCGCTGTCGATGCTCGACTGGGTGAACCTCTACGCGATGGCGGTCAACGAGGAGAACGCGGCGGGCGGGCGTGTCGTCACCGCGCCGACGAACGGCGCGGCGGGCGTGATTCCGGCCGTTCTCCACTACTACGTGAAGTTCGTGCCGGGCTCGAACGAGGCGGGGATCGTCGACTTCCTGCTGACCGCCGCCGCGATCGGCATCATCTACAAGGAAACCGCGTCGATCTCCGGCGCGGAGGTGGGCTGCCAGGGCGAGGTCGGCGTCGCGTGCTCGATGGCCGCCGCCGCGCTCGCCGCGGTGATGGGCGGCACGCCCGGCCAGGTCGAGAACGCGGCCGAGATCGGCATGGAGCACAACCTCGGGATGACGTGCGACCCCGTCGGCGGCCTCGTGCAGATTCCGTGCATCGAGCGCAACGCGATGGGCGCGATCAAGGCGCTCAACGCGTCGCGCATCGCGCTCAAGGGCGACGGCCAGCACTACGTGTCGCTCGATTCCGTCATCAAGACGATGCGCGAGACGGGCGCCGACATGAAGACGAAATACAAGGAAACGTCGCGCGGCGGGCTCGCCGTGAACGTCATCGAATGTTAACGAAAGGTCCATCAACATGAGCCGCTACTCGATATTCAGCCTGTTCCGCAACGGCCTGTCGTATCACGAGAACTGGGAAAAGCAGTGGAAGAGCCCGGAGCCGAAGCGCGAATACGACGTCGTGATCGTCGGCGGCGGCGGGCACGGCCTCGCGACCGCGTACTACCTCGCGAAGGAGCACGGAATCACGAACGTCGCGGTGCTCGAGAAAGGCTGGATCGGCGGCGGCAACACCGCGCGCAACACGACGATCGTGCGCTCGAACTACCTGTGGGACGAATCCGCCGCGCTCTACGAAAAGGCGATGAAACTGTGGGAAGGCCTCGCGCAGGACCTGAACTACAACGTGATGTTCAGCCAGCGCGGCGTGATGAACCTCGCGCATACGCTGCAGGACGTGCGCGACACCGAGCGCCGCGTGAACGCGAACCGGCTGAATGGCGTCGACGCCGAGTTCCTCACGCCCGCGCAGATCAAGGAGCTCGAGCCGACGATCAACCTGAACAGCCGCTACCCGGTGCTCGGCGCGTCGATCCAGCGGCGCGGCGGCGTGGCTCGCCACGACGCGGTGGCCTGGGGCTTCGCGCGCGGCGCGGACCGCGCGGGCGTCGACATCATCCAGAACTGCCAGGTGACGGGCATCCGGCGCGAAGGCGGCGCGGTGGTCGGCGTCGATACGGTCAAGGGCTTCATCAAGGCGAAGAAGGTCGCGGTGGTGGCGGCCGGCAACACGACGACGCTCGCCGACATGGCGGGCGTGCGGCTGCCGCTCGAAAGCCATCCGCTGCAGGCGCTCGTGTCCGAGCCGATCAAGCCGGTCGTCAACACGGTCGTGATGTCGAACGCGGTGCATGCGTACATCAGCCAGTCCGACAAGGGCGACCTCGTGATCGGCGCGGGCATCGACCAATACACGGGCTTCGGCCAGCGCGGCAGCTTCCAGATCATCGAGGGCACGCTGCAGGCGATCATCGAGATGTTCCCGGTGTTCTCGCGCGTGCGGATGAACCGCCAGTGGGGCGGGATCGTCGACGTGTCGCCGGACGCGTGCCCGATCATCAGCAAGACCGACGTGAAGGGCCTGTATTTCAACTGCGGCTGGGGCACGGGCGGCTTCAAGGCGACGCCGGGCTCGGGCTGGGTGTTCGCGCACACGATCGCGCGCGACGCGCCGCACGAGCTGAACGCGCCGTTCGCGCTCGAGCGCTTCTACACCGGCCACCTGATCGACGAGCACGGCGCGGCCGCCGTCGCGCACTGACCGACAACCACCGCGCACTGGCGTGCATGGGGCTGGAGTAAAGCGCTGAAGCGCTAACTCTGGTCGACCGCGAAGCATGGGACCAGAGTAAGCGCTGAAGCGCTAACTCTGGTCGACCGCAAAGCATGGGACCAGAGTAAGCGCTAAAGCGCTAACTCTGGTCGACAAAGGAGAACGAACATGTTGCTGATCGAATGTCCGTGGTGCGGCCCGCGCGCCGAATCCGAATTCAGTTGCGGCGGCGAAGCCGACATCGCGCGACCGCTCGATACCGACACGCTGTCCGACCGCGAATGGGGCGACTACGTGTTCATGCGCAGGAATCCGCGCGGCGCGCATCGAGAGCAATGGCTGCACACGCAGGGCTGCCGCCGCTGGTTCGTCGCGCAGCGCGATACCGTCACCTACGAATTCCAAGGCTACGAAACGTTCGGCGGCGCCGCCGACGACGCAGCAAAGGACACGAGCAAATGAGCCAGAAAGACCGACTCGGCGCAGGCGGGCGCATCAACCGCGCACAGCCGCTCACCTTCACGTTCAACGGCCGCACGTATCAGGGCTTCCAGGGCGACACGCTCGCGTCGGCGCTGCTCGCGAACGGCGTGCACTTCGTCGCGCGCAGCTTCAAGTATCACCGCCCGCGCGGAATCGTGACGGCGGGCGTCGACGAGCCGAACGCCGTCGTGCAGCTCGAAACCGGTGCGCATACGGTGCCGAACGCGCGCGCGACCGAGATCGAGCTGTATCAGGGGCTCGTCGCGACGAGCGTGAACGCGAAGCCGTCGCTCGAGCACGACCGGATGGCGGTGATGCAGAAGTTCGCACGCTTTTTGCCGGCGGGCTTCTACTACAAGACGTTCATGTGGCCGCGCAACCTGTGGCCGAAGTACGAAGAGAAGATCCGCGAGGCGGCGGGCCTCGGCAAGGCGCCCGACACGCTCGACGCCGACCGCTACGACAAGTGCTACGCGCACTGCGACGTGCTCGTCGTCGGCGGCGGCCCGACGGGGCTCGCGGCCGCGCATGCGGCGGCCGCGAACGGCGCGCGCGTGATCCTCGTCGACGATCAGCGCGAACTGGGCGGCAGCCTGCTCGCGGCCCGCGCGGAGATCGACGGCAAGCCGGCGCTGCAATGGGTCGAGAAGATCGAGGCGGCGCTCGCGAAGCTGCCCGACGTGAAGATCCTCACGCGCAGCACCGCGTTCGGCTATCAGGATCACAACCTCGTGACCGTCGTGCAGCGGCTCACCGATCATCTGCCGGTGTCGATGCGCAAGGGCACGCGCGAGATGATCTGGAAGGTGCGCGCGAAGCGCGTGATCCTCGCCGCGGGCGCGCACGAGCGGCCGCTCGTGTTCGGCAACAACGATCTGCCGGGCGTGATGACCGCGTCGGCCGTGTCGACGTACATCCATCGCTACGGCGTGCTGCCGGGGCGCGTCGCGGTCGTCGCGACGAACAACGATCGCGGCTATCAGTGCGCGCTCGACCTGAAGGCGTGCGGCGCGAAGGTGACGGTCGTCGACGCGCGCGCGTCGACGCGCGGCGCACTCCCCGCGGTCGCGAAGCGCAACGGCATCACGGTGATGAGCGGCGCGGTCGTGTCGAGCGCGGCGGGCGGGCTGCGGGTCGCGTCGGTCGACGTCGCGTCATACGCGAGCGGCAAGTCGGGCGGCAGGATCGCGACGCTGCCGTGCGATCTCGTCGCGATGTCGGGCGGCTTCAGCCCGGTGCTGCACCTGTTCGCGCAGTCGGGCGGCAAGGCGCACTGGAACGACGACAAGGCGTGCTTCGTGCCCGGCAAGCCGGTGCAGGCGGAAGCGAGCGTCGGCGCGGCGGCGGGCGAGTTCGAGCTGTCGCGCGCGCTGCGGCTCGCGGTCGGCGCGGGCGTCGCCGCGGCGAAGTCGACGGGCTTCGCCGCCGAGCGGCCGCCCGTGCCGAAGGTCGCCGAGGCGGTCGAGGACGCGCTGCTGCCGTTGTGGCTCGCGAGCGGTGCCGCAGCGGCGGTTCGCGGTCCGAAGCAGTTCGTCGACTTCCAGAACGACGTCGGCGCGGCCGATATCCTGCTCGCCGCGCGCGAAGGCTTCGAGTCGGTCGAGCACGTGAAGCGCTACACGGCGATGGGCTTCGGCACCGATCAGGGCAAGCTCGGCAACATCAACGGGATGGCGATTCTCGCGCAGGCGCTCGGCCAGACGATTCCGGAGACGGGCACGACGACGTTCCGCCCGAACTACACGCCGGTGTCGTTCGGCGCGTTCGCGGGCCGCGAGCTCGGCGATTTCCTCGACCCGGTGCGCAAGACCTGCGTCCACGAATGGCACGTCGAGCACGGCGCGATGTTCGAGGACGTCGGCAACTGGAAGCGGCCGTGGTATTTCCCGAAGCGCGGCGAGGATCTGCACGCGGCGGTGAAGCGCGAATGCCTCGCGGTGCGCAACGGCGTCGGCATCCTCGATGCGTCGACGCTCGGCAAGATCGACATCCAGGGCCCGGATGCGGTGAAGCTGCTGAACTGGGTCTACACGAATCCGTGGAACAAGCTCGAAGTCGGCAAGTGCCGCTACGGGCTGATGCTCGACGAGAACGGGATGGTGTTCGACGACGGCGTGACGGTGCGCCTCGGCGAGCAGCACTTCATGATGACGACGACGACGGGCGGCGCCGCGCGCGTGCTCACGTGGCTCGAGCGCTGGCTGCAGACGGAATGGCCGGACATGTCGGTGCGCCTCGCGTCCGTCACCGATCACTGGGCGACGTTCGCGGTGGTCGGGCCGAAGAGCCGCAAGGTCGTGCAGAAGGTGTGCAAGGACATCGACTTCGCGAACGACGCGTTCCCGTTCATGAGCTATCGCGACGGCACGGTCGCCGGCGTGAAGTCGCGCGTGATGCGCATCAGCTTCTCGGGCGAGCTCGCATACGAAGTGAACGTGCCGGCGAACGCGGGCCGCGCGGTGTGGGAAGCGCTGATGGAAGCAGGCGCGGAGTTCGACATCACGCCGTACGGCACCGAGACGATGCACGTGCTGCGCGCGGAGAAGGGCTACATCATCGTCGGTCAGGATACCGACGGATCGATCACGCCGTTCGATCTCGGCATGGGCGGGCTCGTCGCGAAATCGAAGGACTTCCTCGGCCGCCGGTCGCTCGCGCGCGCCGATACCGCGAAGAGCGGCCGCAAGCAGTTCGTCGGCCTGCTGACCGACGACGCGCAATACGTGCTGCCGGAAGGCGGCCAGATCGTCGAGGTCGATGCGGCCGCGCGCGCGGACGGCACGACGCCGATGCTCGGCCATGTGACGTCGAGCTATTACAGCCCGATCCTGAAGCGCTCGATCGCGCTCGCGGTCGTGAAGGGCGGGTTGAGCAGGATGGGCGAGCGCGTCGCGGTCTCGCTCGCGAACGGGCGGCGCGTCGCCGCGACGATTTCGAGCCCGGTTTTCTACGACACCGAAGGGGTACGTCAACATGTGGAATGAAACGAGAAACGAAGCTTCGGTGGCGGTGCACGCGCAAGGCGGCGCGCGGCTCGAATCGCCGCTCGTCGGCGCGGGCGACGCGCTGAAGGCGTATGACGCGCGCGGCTCGAAGGCATTCCGGTTCCGCGAGCGGCCGTTCCTCGATCTCGTGAACGTGCGCGGCGAGCCGAACGATTCCGCGTTCGTGCGCGCGTTCGAGCAGGTGGTCGGCTGCCGGCCGCCCGTGAAGCCGAACACCGTCGCGCGCGGCGCGGACCACGACGTGCTGTGGCTCGGCCCCGACGAGTGGCTCGTGCGCTCGAACGGCGCGGTCGCGGCGGGCGCGCTCGAAGCAAAGCTTGCGCAAGCGGTGCAGGGGCTCCATGCGGCGGCGGTCGACGTCGGCAGCGGCTACACGGTCGTCGAGGCGAGCGGCGCGCGCGCGCGCGACGTGCTCGCGCGCGGCTGTCCGCTCGATCTGCACCCGCGCGTGTTCGGCGTCGGGCAGTGCGCGCAGAGCCATTACTTCAAGGCGTCGATCACACTCGTGCCGATGGGCGACGAGGCGTTCGACATCGTCGTGCGCCGCAGCTTCGCCGATTACTTCTGCCGCATCATGCTCGACGCGGCGACGCCGCTCGCCTGATGAAGCCCGCCGAAGGGCCGTTCGCGGCGCTCGATCCGGCGCGCGGACGCGGCTGGAGCGTGTTCGTCGACGCGCTGAAGGTGCCGGCGCGCATCGGCATCCACCCGCACGAGCACGCGGCGCCGCAGCCCGTCGTGATCGACGCGCGGCTCGCCTATCGGCGCGAGCCGTCGGAGGCGGGCGGCGACGGCTGGATCGACTACGACGCGTATTGCGCGCG
Organism: Burkholderia humptydooensis; assembly: GCF_001513745.1. Lineage (NCBI taxonomy): Bacteria > Pseudomonadati > Pseudomonadota > Betaproteobacteria > Burkholderiales > Burkholderiaceae > Burkholderia > Burkholderia humptydooensis. The sequence continues at coordinate 1,096,465 of NZ_CP013382.1, forward strand.
GCTCGCGTCGTTCCTTGCGCACAAGCCGCATACGCGCCTGCTCGAGACGCTCGCGCTCGAGATCGCCGTGCTGTCGTTCGACGAGTGGCCGGCGCTCGACGCGCTGACGCTCGCGCTGCACAAGCCGAAGATCCGGCCGGGGACGAAGCGGGTCGGTGTCGAGCTCGACTGGACGCGCGCCGATCATGCGGCGTGGCGCGCGGCCGCGCGGGAGGCGGCCGCGCGCGGCTGAACGGGCGGGCGTGCGCGATCGCCCGTTCAGCCGCGCGCCGGCCTCGCCGGGCCGCGCGTCACGAGCACGCCTTGCCGTGCGACGCGCGGAAGCCCTGCGCCTTTGCGGCCGCTTCCGGCATGTACTCGCCGTGCTGGGTCTTGCCTAGCGCTTGTCGGCCGCGCAGTGGTACACCTTCGTGTCGGTGTTTACCCACACCTGGCCGGGCGCGCCGGCGGGCGCGCTCGCCGGCGCTTGCGCGAAGCTGCTGATCGAGAAGCACAGGCCGGCGGCGAGTGCCGAGAGAATCGCGGTCGTTTTCATTTCCGCTCCTGACTATCCTTGGGGTTGGCGCACGTGGCGACGCGCGCGCGGCCCATCGAAAATGCAACGATGCGTGACAGCGTGCAACAGCCGGTCGCGTGCGCGCGCGGCAGGGCGGGCGGCGCGATCGTGAGATACTCGCCACCCTGCCGCGCCGCGGCGTACATCGACGGGAGCCGCCGTGTTTGCGAGTTTTGAACCGACCCACACCGGATTTGTCGCGGAAATCGACGGTTGCCGATGCAGCATCGAGGGCGCGCCGTCGCCGATTGCCGACCGGATCGACTGGCGCTGGACGATCGCGCAGCCGGAGCCGGACAACCTCGACGGCTCCGATCCCTACCGGTACGAAGTGCTCGCGACGGGCGAAACCGTGACGCCGCTGCAGGCCGAGCAGCAGATCGTCGCGTGGCTCGAAGCGCATCCGCCCGAGGACGCGTGAGCGCGCGTCCCGCCGCTCGCCGCTCGCCGAACAGGGCTTTCCGGCGGGGCGACGCGTTCGGCGCGTTCCATTGTTACACTGGCGTCAACGTTCCTTCCGCCGACGCCCGCCATGAAGCCCCAACTGCTCGTGCTGATCCCGCTGCGCGACCACGCGCACGCGCAAGTTGCCGACGCATTCGACGTCCTCCACGCCCCCACGCCCGACCAGCGCCGCGCAGCGATCGCCGAGCGCGGCGCCGCCGTGCGGGCGGTGCTGACGAACGGCACGGTCGGCCTCTTCGCCGACGAGATCGCGCGCCTGCCGAAGCTGGAATTCATCGCCGCGCTCGGCGTCGGCTACGAGAACATCGCGCTCGACGATGCGCGCTCGCGCGGCGTCGTCGTCGTCAACGGCGCGGGCACGAACGACGATTGCGTTGCCGATCACGCGTTCGCGCTGCTGCTCGCCGCGGTGCGCGGCGTGCCGAAGCTCGACGCGGCGTGCCGCGCGGGCGTGTGGCGCGATGCGCTGCCGATGCCGCCGAACGTGTCCGGCAAGCGGCTCGGGATCGTCGGGCTCGGCAACATCGGCGAGAAGATCGCGCGCCGCGCGGCGGGCTTCGATCTCGACATCGGCTATCACAACCGCCGGCCGCGCGAAGGCGCGGCGTACCGCTATTTCGCCGAACTCCACGCGCTCGCGCGCTGGGCGGACTTTCTCGTCGTCGCGACGCCGGGCGGCGCGGCGACGCGGCATCTGATCGACGCGCGCATCCTCGACGCGCTCGGCGAGCGCGGCTTTCTCGTCAACGTGTCGCGCGGCAGCGTCGTCGACACGGCGGCGCTCGCCGACGCGTTGCGCGCGGGCCGCGTCGCGGGCGCGGGGCTCGACGTCTACGAAGGGGAGCCTCAGCCGCCGCGCGCGCTCGCGGCGCTCGACAACGTCGTGCTGACGCCGCACTTGGGCGGCTGGTCGCCTGAGGCGCTCGAGCGCTCGGTGCGCCAGTTCCTCGAGAACGCGGCGCGCCACTTCGCGGGGCAGCCGGTGCTGACGCCGATCTGACGGACGACCATTGCGACGCGAACACATCAGGGAGAAGCGATGTCGACCTACACGGCCGAAGTGGCGTGGCAGAAGCAGGAAGGCGAGACGTTTGCGGACAACCGCTACAGCAGGAAGCACGAGTGGCGCTTCGACGGCGGCGTTCGCGTGCCGGCGTCGAGCTCGCCGCACGTGGTGCGCGTGCCGTTTTCCGATCCGGCGGCGGTCGATCCGGAAGAGGCGTTCGTCGCGGCGCTGTCGAGCTGCCACATGCTATGGTTCCTGTCGCTCGCCGCGCAGAAGAAGCTCGTCGTGACCGGCTATCGCGACGTTGCCGAAGGCACGATGGCGAAGAACGCGCAGGGCCAGGAAGTGATGACGCGCGTCGTGCTGAAGCCGCACGTGACGTTCGGCGGCGAGCGCGCGCCGACGCGCGACGAAGTCGATGCGCTGCACCACGCGGCGCACGACGCTTGCTATCTCGCGAACTCGGTCAAGAGCGACATCGACATCGAAGGAAGCTGGGCGCACGAGCCCGCGCGTTGAGCGGGCGATCCCGAGGGCGGCGTCGCCGCTGGCGGCTCGGCTCGATCCGATCGATCGCCGTCCATCCATTCGTCGCGTTTCGCGCGGCCAGCCGCGCATCGCCGCGGCCGGCCGCGCGCCGCGCCGATGCAGGCCGGGCGTTTCGCCTGCGTCGCCCATCCGGGCGGCGCCATGTGGCCATCGAAGGTTGCGGCGGTGGTGTCCGTCGCCTAATCTCCAGACATCATTCGCCCATTGCGCCGGCGCGCCGAGCGTGTCGCTCGCGCGGCCGGCGCTTTCACCTGGGCGCGCAACGGCCGCCGGCGCGCGCCCGAACCGGAAGACGCCGCATCCGCCGGCCGGACGGCGCGCGCCGCGCGCGGCGCGGGAACGGTCCGGAACCCGCATCGGCGCGCCGCGAGCGCGGCGGGCGTCCGCATCCCGCGATCGAGCTTGCGAATGGCTTTCTGGCAAAGACACCTCGGGGGAGTCGAGATGGCCTCGGGCATCAGGCGATTGGGGAAAAAAGTGTCGCGCTGGATCGACTTCGGCTTGTGGGCCGCCGCCGTGCTGCTGCTGCTGACGGCGGGCATCGGCGCGCTCGGCACGGCCCGCCTGTTCGACAGCGAGGCGGACGTCCATCGCGCGAGCGAAGTGATATCGGGTCTCGAACGGCTGCTGTCGTTGACCCGCGACATGGAGACGGGGCAGCGCGGCTACATCCTCACCGGCAAGCCGGATTATCTTCAGCCTTACGAAGCGGCCTTGCCCGAAATCCGCAAGCAGTTCGATGCGCTCGCGCCGCTCGTTCAGGACGACGCCGTCCAGCAGCGGCGGCTCGCGACGCTGCGCACGCTGCTCGAGAAAAAGCAGAAAGAGCTCGCGGTGACGATCGAGCTTCGCAAGACCGAGGGATTCGACGCGGCGGAGGCGATCGTCTCGAGCGATGCGGGCAAGATCTTCATGGACCTCGCGCGGGCGATGGTCAACGAAATGGAGACGACCGTCCAGCAGCAATTGAGCGTGCTGCGCGATCGCGCGAGGGCGACGCGCGACATCGCCATCGGCGTAGGGCTCGCGTCCGGGCTGCTCACGCTCGTCGTGTGCGTATCGTTCGGCTACGTGATGCGCCGCCTGCTGCTCGTCGAGGCGGCCGCGGCCCACGATCTTTTCGAGCAGCGCGAACTGCTGCACGTGACGCTCGCGAGCATCGGCGACGGCGTGATCGCGACGGACGTCGGCGGCCGCATCACGTTCTTCAACCGGGTGGCCGAGCAGATGACCTCGCTCGCCGCCGCTGCCGCCGTGGGCCAGCCGATCGAGCAGGTGCTGACTTTCCGGCACGCGGCGACGCAACGCGTGATCGACAATCCGGCGCGCGTCGCGGTCGAGCGCAAACGCACCGCGACCTTGCCCGTCCACTCGCGCTTCGTCGATCGCGGCGGCCGGGAGCTGCCGGTGGACGGCAATGCCGCGCCGACCTTCGACGCGAAGGGCAAGCTCGTCGGCGCGGTGCTCGTCGTGCGCGACGTGTCGGAGCGCGAGCGGGCCGAGGAGCGGTTCCGGCTCGCCGTCGAGGCCGCCCCGAACGCGATGATCATGGTGGGGCGCGACGGCAGGATCGTGCTCGTCAATTCGCAGGCCGAAAAATTGTTCGGCTACGCGCGCGGCGACATGATCGGGCACGGCATCGACATGCTGGTGCCCGAGCGTTTTCGTGCCGGGCATTCGGCGTACCGCGGCGCGTTCTTCGGCAAGCCGGACGCGCGGCCGATGGGCGAGGGGCGCGACCTTTTCGGCTTGCGCCGCGACGGCGGCGAATTTCCGGTCGAAATCGGCCTGAATCCGATCACGACGTCGGAGGGCGCGTTCGTGCTGTGCTCGATCGCCGACATCACCGCGCGCAAGCGCGCGGAACTCGAGCTGCGCCGCAGAAGCGAGGAGCTTGCGCGCTCGAATCAGGATCTCGAGCAGTTCGCCTACGTCGCGTCTCACGATCTGCAGGAGCCGCTGCGCGCGGTCGCGGGGCCGCTGCAACTGCTGCAGCGGCGATATCAGGGCCAGCTCGACGCGCGGGCCGACGAGTTTATCGGCCACGCGGTCGACGGTGCGACGAGAATGCAGTCGCTGATCGACGACCTGCTCAGCTATTCGCGCGTCGGGCGGCTCGAGGACGCGCGCCAGCCGGTCGATGGCGAGCGCGCGCTCGACGAGGCGCTGCGCAACCTGAGCGCGGCCATTCGCGAATCCGGCGCGCAGATCACGCATGACCGGTTGCCGGTCGTTCACGGCATTGCGGCCCAGCTCGTGCTGCTGTTGCAGAACCTGATCGGCAATGCGATCAAGTTCCGCAGCAAGGATCGCGTCGCGCAGATTCATCTGGAAGCGGATGCGCGCGACGACGCATGGGTGTTCCGGGTTCGGGACAACGGCATCGGGATCGATCCGCAGTATTTCGAGCGCATCTTCCTGATCTTCCAGCGCCTGCATACGCGGCGCGAATATCCGGGAACGGGGCTTGGGCTCGCGCTCTGCAAGCGGATCGTCGAGCACCACGGCGGCCGCATCTTCGTCGAATCCGAGCCGGGGCGGGGCACGACGTTTTCGTTTACGCTGTCCCGGCCGGGCGCCGATGAAACGCATTGACCGCGCTACCCGAAGGAGGTGAGCGATGATTGCCGATGAGCGAGGGAATTTCGTCGAGATCCTGCTGGTCGAGGACAGTCCGACCGACGTGATGATGACCAGGGAGGCGCTCGAATACTACAAGGTGCTCAACCCGCTGCGGGTCGTCGAGGACGGCGTCGCGGCGATGGCGTACCTGAGGCGCGAAGGGCCCTACGCGAGCGCGCGGCGGCCGGGCCTCATCATCCTCGATCTGAACCTGCCGAAGAAGAGCGGCCGCGAAGTGCTGCAGGAACTGAAGCTCGATCCGGATCTCAGCACGATTCCGGTCGTGATCCTGACGACGTCGAAATCGGATGAGGACGTCGCGCGATCGTACGGACTGCATGCGAATTGCTATATCACGAAGCCCGTCGATTTCGCGAAATTCACGCACGTCGTGCACAGCATCAACGAGTTCTGGCTCGGCGTCGTCACGTTGCCGCCCGTCAAGCCATGAGTTCGCCGTCGAAAAACGTCGAGATCCTGCTGGTCGAAGACAGCGTGACCGATGCGCTGCTCATCGGCGAAGCGCTGACCGACGTGACGGAGTTCGCGCCGCGCGTGGTCAACGCCGAGCTGCTGTCGGCCTCGCTCGAGCTTGCGAAGCACGCGCACTTCGACGTCGTGCTGCTCGATCTGGGCTTGCCCGATGCGCACGGGCTCGACACGTTCCGCCGCTTCCACCGGCAGGTGCCCGACGTTCCGGTGCTCGTGCTGACGGGGCTCGACGACCTGTCCGTCGGGCTGCAGGCGATTCAGGAAGGCGCGCAGGACTATCTGCTGAAGAAGCGGGTCGAGACGCCGCTGCTGAGCCGGGCGATACGCTACGCGATGGAGCGGCACCGCGTGGCCGCGGCGCTCTCGGCGAGCGAGGAACGGTTCCAGCTCGCGGTCAGCGGCGCGAGCGCGGGGCTTTGGGACTGGAATCCGAAGACGGGCGCGATGTATCTGTCGCCGCACTTCAAGAAGATCATGGGCTACGAGGACCATGAACTGCCCGACGAGATCACGGGGCACCGGGAATCGATTCATCCGGACGATCTGGCGCGCGTGATCGACGCGCTGAAGGCTCACCTCGAGCATCGCGACACGTACGACGTCGAATACCGGGTGCGCACGCGCTCGGGCGATTTCCGATGGATCCAGTCGCGCGGGCAGGCGCTGTGGAACAGCGCGGGCGAACCGTACCGGATGGTCGGCTGGATCATGGACGTCACCGACCGCAAGCGCGACGAAGACGCGCTGCGGGTGTCGCGCGAGGAGCTGCGCCGCCTGTCGGCCCACATCCAGAGCATTCGCGAGGAGGAGAAAACGCGCATCGCGCGGGAATTGCACGACGACCTCGGCCAGCAATTGACGGCGCTGAAGATGGCGGTCACGCTGGTCGACAACGAGCTGAAGGAGGCGGGCTGGACATCGCGAACGAGCCGCTTGCCGAACGTCTATGCGTTGATCGGCCAGTTGCTCGACTCGGTGCGGCGGATCGCGGCGGACCTGCGCCCCGTGATGCTGGACGATCTCGGGCTGCTTGCGGCGATCGAGTGGCTGACGCACGAGTTCGCCGCGCGATACCGGATTCCGGTGACGAGCCGCATCGAAGCCGACGACATCGCGTTCAACCGCGACAGCGCGACCGAGGTGTTCCGCATCGTTCAGGAGGCGCTGACCAATGTCGCCCGGCATTCGGCGGCGACCGAAGTCACGCTCGACATCGTGCGCGACGAGCCGAACTGCGTCGTGCGGATCGCCGACAATGGCCGCGGCACGGCGCGCGACACGCGTCCGAACCGGCATTCGCTCGGCCTGCTCGGGATGCGCGAGCGCGCGGCGCGCCTCGGCGGCGAGATCCGGATCGACACCGCGCCCGGCCGGGGATTCGCGTTGACGGCAACGCTGCCGCTCGCCGTGATCGAGGCGGCCGATTCGGCCTGACGGCGTCGGCGTCGCCGGCGGCGTTGGCGGCGATTTCGCCGGCCGCGGCGAGCGGCGCGGCGCTTAGTTCGCCGGCGCGCTCGCGGCGTCGCGCGCGGCGGCGTCTGCGGTGTCCGTCGACGCGAGCGACTCGAGCGCCATGCCTTTCGTCTCGATTCCCAGCACGCCCACCGCCAGCGCGGCGGCGACGAACGACAGCGCGCCGAGCGTGAACACGCCGCCTTGCCCGAAGACGGGCAGCACGATGCCGACCACGTAGGGCCCGATCAGCGAGCCGATCCGCCCGATCGCCGACGCGAAGCCCGAGCCGGTTGCGCGCGCGCCCGTGCCGTAGAGTTCCGGCGTGTACGTGTAGAGCACCGCCCACATTCCGAACAGGAAGAACTGCATCGCGAGCCCGGTGCAGACGAGCAGCGTCGCGCTGCCGCCGAACAGCGCGCTCTGGCCATACGCGTAGGCCATTGCGCCGCCGCCGACGAGCGACGCGATGCAGGTCGGCTTGCGCCCCCAGCGCTCGACGAGCCACGCCGCGCACAGGAAGCCCGGAATGCCGCCGAGCGAGATCAGCACCGTGTAGAACACCGATTGCGTGACGGCGAAGCCGGCCTGCTGCAACAGCGCGCCGAGCCACGACGTGAGGCCGTAGAAGCCGAGCAGCGCGAAGAACCACAGCAGCCAGACCATCGTCGTGCGGCGGCGGTACGCGGCGCTCCAGATCTCGCCGAACGCGCCGCGGCCGTGCGCGCGAGCCGGCCCGGCGAGCCGCGACGGCGCGGGCAGGCTCGCCACGCGCGCGGACTTCATCACCCTCGCTTCGACGTGCGCGAGCACGCGCTCGGCCTCGGCGAGCCGGCCGCGATGCTCGAGCCAGCGCGGCGATTCCGGCACGAGCCGGCGCACGATGAGCACGAACACGGCGGGCAGCGCAAGCAGCGCGAACACGGTGCGCCAGCCGAACAGCGGCAGCACGAAGTACGACACGATGCCGGCGGTGATGAAGCCGAGCGGCCAGAAGCCGTCCATCAGCGCGATCAGCCGCCCGCGCTTCGCGGCCGGGACGAACTCGGACAAGAGCGTCTGCGCGACCGGGAATTCCATCCCCATGCCGATGCCGAGCAGCACGCGATAGACGATCAGCGCGTCGACGCTCTGCGCGGTCGAGCACAGGTACGACGCCGCGCCCCACAGCACCATGCTCGACTGGAACACGGGCCGCCGGCCGAACCGGTCGGCGAGCAGGCCCGCAACCGCCGCACCGAGCACCATCCCGAAGAAACTCGCGCTCGCGACGAGGCCGGCCGTCGCGGTCGACAGGCCGAACTCCTTCCTGATCGAGCCGAGCACGAAGGTCATCGTGCCGAGGTCGACCGAATCGAAGAAGAACGCGATCGCGATGATCACGAAGATGAGCTTGTGATACCCGGAAAACGGCAATCGTTCGAGGCGGGCGGCGGCGCTGGCGCGCGAGGGGGCGGCGGGAGCGGCTGGCATGGCGGTGGTCTCTGGTCGGAAGGCGGCCCCGCGCGGGATGCGCGGGGCGTGGCTCGTTCAGTAGACTTGACCATTATTCGCCGCTATAGAAGGAAAGCGGCATGCGGCTGGAACGGGCGCGCCATTGGCCGGGGCGGCGGCACGCCGGACGCGTGGAGGCGGCGCCGCCGGCATGCCGCCCGGGCTTACGCGAGCGCTCGCCGCATCGTCTGGTTCGCGCTCGACCGGTAGTCGGTCATCGACGACTTCAGCTCGCGCAGGATCGCGTGCGCGCCGGCGTCGGCGGGCGCGTCGTGAAAGCGCGCAATCCATTGGCGAAGCCACAGCGGGCTCGCGGCGAGGTAGCGGCGAATCGAGTGGCCGTCGTCGAGCCGCGCATGGTCGTCGAGCAGGAACACGCCGGTGAGCCGCGCGACGATCTTGCCTTGCCGGCCGTCCTGCCAGACGGGCGTTGCGTGATCGTAGCGGTAGTCGGCGGGCTGCGTGTGCACGAGGCAGTGCCGCAGCACGTCCGCATGCTCGCCGGGCTGGATCACGTAATGGCGGCTCGTCGTGCCGGCGAGGCTGCGCACGTCGTTGAACGCGGTCACGTCGACGACCGACGTGCCGAGCCAGTCGAGATGGATGTCCGCGGCGGAGCCGAACGACACGAGCAGCGCGCGATCGAAGAATGCGCGCAGTTCGTCTTCCGTGAGGCCGAGCCGCTCGCCGTCGCGGCACGCCTGCACGTCGAGCTGCTGCGCGGTCGCGATTCCCGAGCTGTGCGCGAAGCACTTGAGGAGCGGCAGCCGCTCGATCTGCTCCGCCTGGATGCGGCGCGCGCGCGAGCCGTCCTGATACAGCGGGAAGCCGGCCGCGTCGCGGCGCACCAGTTGCCGCTCGGTGTACGCGAGCTTCGCCGGCTTGTCGACGAGGCGCGGCAGGATCAGCCGCTCGTAGATCAGTTGCGATTCCTCGCTGAAGTAGAGGCCGGACGGGTCTGCGTTCAGCGCGAAGCGGTTGTGCAGCATGCTGGCTTCGATCACGGTTTCGCCGTCGTCGCGGCGGCCCGAATGCGTGATCGCGAGCAGGCGCAGCGGCGTGTCGCGCTGCGTCTGCCGGGACGGACGCAGCGTCGGATCGGCGGCGATCTGCGCGACGAAGCCGTGGAACAACTGCGCCATCCCGTTCGACAGCTTGAGGCCGAGCGGGTAGTTGGTGGTCGGCGTGCTCGGCAGCACGACCCAGTCGACGCTCGCGATCGCCGCCGCCAGCTCGTCGGGCGCGACGTCGCGGCGCATGGGCGGCTCGCTCGCGTCCGCCGCGGCCTCGAGCACGGTCCACACGGGGCCGCAAGCCTTGCGCGACGCATTCGAGCGATCGCGCAACTCGAGCGTGAGCTCGCGCAGCGCGTGATAGAGGAGCGCCATCGTCGCGCTGTAGCGCGGGCTCTGACGCAAGCCGAGATTGACGACGTTGCTGTAGTCGCTGTTGTATCGGCAAGGAATCCCGGCCAGATATTCGAGGCAGCGCAGCGGCAGTGGCTTGAACTGGTCGACGCGCACGCCGTAGCTCGCGTGCTCGCGCGTCACGGTCTTGCCGGGGCGCGCATAGTCTTCGAGCGCGCGGTCGTACACGTCGATCGAATAGCCGCGCGGCACGAGCAGCTCGCGTGCGAAATTCAGCGCCTGCGGAATCTGGATGTAGCGCGCGATCAGATATTCGTGATCCTCGTAGCGGTCGAGCTCTTCGACGAACGAACGAATCGTGACGCCGAAGCTGCGCGCGGCCGTCAGCACGTGCTCGGCGAGCGCGGCGGGATCGGTCGGCAGCGATTCGGCGCTCGCGAGGTGCGCGGCGAGCCGGTCCTCGAGCTTGCGATACGTGTCGACGATCGGCCGCAGCGCGTCGAGGATCGTGTCGGCCGACACGAGGCGCTCGTCGGCCGGATAGTGCGCGAGCGCCGCCTCCGCCTGCCGGAACAGCGCGACGTCGGGGCGCGGCATGCCGAGTTCGTCGCGCAGCGTTTCGGCATCGACGATGCCGATGCCGCGGCGCTCGAGCTCGAGCCGCAGCCAGCGCACCTGATCGCCCGTTCCGCATGCCTTGCGCACGCCGCCCGGCACGCGCGCGTCGAAGACGTTCAGCGCGTCCTCGAGCCCGACGCGGATGCCGTCGAGATCGAGCGCGATCGCGACGTCGACGAGCAGCGCCTGGAACGGGCCCGGCAGCAGCAGCGAGATCTTGCACGACGGGAAGTTGTCGCGGAGCTTGTCGACGGTAGGGCGCAACTGCGTCGCGGCGAGCTCGACGGCTTTCTCGTGCGCGTCGTCTGCGCCGGCTTGCAGCAGCTTCGCGATCGCCTTGCGCGTGGGCACGTCGATCAGCGAATCGTCGCTCGTGTCGCCGCTGACGGGATCGCGATGATATTGATCGACGGCGGCGACGAGCATGAACAGCACCGGAACGCCGGCCTTCACGAGCGGCGATTGATAGAGCGTGATCGAATTCTCGACGATCGTGTGGTTGAACACTTCGATCTCGGGCCGCACGCCGACGTCCGCGAAATGCGCGAGCTGATCCGCGAGGAACGCGTTCGGATTGTCGTAGCCGCCGCCCGCCTGGAACACGACGGGGCCGGGGCTGAACGACGCGACGTCGGGCGCGAGCTGCGCATGGCCGTAGCGCTTCAGGTGCGCGCGCCGCAGCGGGCTTTGCGACGCGCGGCGGTCGCCGCGCGCGCTCGTCGACAGATTCAGGATCGCCGACGGTTCCAGATCCAGAAGCTTCGGCATGATCCGGTCGTAATCGTCGAGCACGATGTGGTTGCGCTGCGAGCCGATGCTGATCGGCGCGTTCAGGCCGGGAATCGCGAGCGTCGCCTGATCGTCGGTCGCGCGCGTATGCAGGTGGACCGCCGCGGCGCCTTCGCGCAGCGCCTCGCGCGATGCGTCGACGATGCCGTTCGCCGTGATCGGCAGGTAAGGCGAGCGCGCCTTGCCCGGTTGCCAGTAGCCGGCGTCGCATATTCGCCAGCCGTTGTCGAACAGCGAATCGAGCACGGCCGCGTTGTCGGCGCGCATCCGCTCGACGCAATCCGGCGGCAGGTAGGTGTGAATCCGGTCGTGCGCCCAGCTCAGGCTGCCGTCTTCGGCGGCGGTCCAGCCGAACGTCGTGAGCTGCAGGACGATCTGGCGGACCAGATCGACCGACGACAGCCGCTCGAGCGTGGTGCGCGTGATCAGCGGCGGCTGCGCGAGCGGCGGCGAGGTCTGCGTGCGGTGCCAGACCGGGCCGTTCGGCGTCCAGCCATGGTTGCGCAGCGCATCCGGCGCCGATGCCGGTGCGCCGTCGTAGTCGGTCAGATCGATCGGCGCGTCGTAGCCGTATTCGCGCACGATGCCGCCTGCGGGCACGGCCTCCCATCCGTTGACCTCGAGGGCCTTGATCGTCGCCTCGCGCTTGTCGGCGGGCAGCAGCTCGAGCAGCACATGCGGGATGAACTTCGGCTCCAGTGGATCGAGGAACTTCGGGACAGCGCCGACGGGGGCTGCGGTGATGTAGAAGGTCTTGACCATGATCGTCCTGAATTGCGTTGAAAAGTGATCCTAAATAATCGAAATCGGATGCGACATTTCATGGCGCCGCTGAATCGCCGGACCGGAGAATGCTGCGTTTCGCTGGAGGCCGGATCGAAAAACGGCTGGCCCGCGTGAATGCGGGAGGCATCTTGCCGATTAACTTCAAGATGCCTTGCAGTCATCTTACAATAAAATTACGGGATTTATGAAAATAATTCTGTGTTGAATTTGGTGAAATTAAAATACGCGTAATTTCAATGATTGTTAATTTGTTCGGCTTGTTTGTTTCGGGTGAGCACCGGAGTGGCTCGCTGGTTCCGGGCATTGCTGCGAGGCATGGCAGCGCTTGGCGAGATTTTTATCTCGGCCCCGGATTTCTGATTTCCGCGTGACGATAAAGCGGGGTGTGATCTTTTATGAAGATGGGAATCGGAAGAGGGGAGTTGGATTTTTAATCTGATTCGATGCGTATTTTCGGCTGTTTTGTTGGAGTCGATGTACGCGGGTTTTTCATTGGGAAATCCGTGTCGCGCCATGTCGCGTTCCGATTGATCCAGTGCCGCTTCGGGCGTGTTGTTGCAGCAAAGGCCGAAGGCACGGATATAAGGGGGCGAGCGGTCCGCGTGCGCGTGGCGTGTGGCGGATTTGCTTCAGGCCGATTGGCGGTCGTAAGGCGGAAGTGCGTTGGCGTGGCTGCGAACTCGCGTCGAGCAAGCGCTGCGGACGAAGGGAATCATGCAATGCGGCTTGCGCAGGGTTCGAGAAAGGGCGTGGTGCGTTTCGTCGCCGTTGTCGACGCCGAAAGGGTATGGCGGGGGCGGGGCTTCGCGGAACGTGCGCGGCTTCGGCGAGAAAGATCCGGCATGATGCACGTCGAGCGGGCCGACGACGCTACGTGTCGCGCCGGCGGCCGCATCGAACGCTTTCGAGCATCGACGCGCGGCCGGCGCGACATTCGCGGCCGGCCGCTTTTCATACGACGGCGGGCGCCCGGGCAGGCTTGCCGCCGCGCGCGGGCGCGCCGTTCGCGACGTAGTACCGCACGTTCGCGCGTTCGAGCGGCTCGCGCTCGCGGATCTTGTCCGCGATCTTCTCCGCGATCATGATCGTCGGCGCGTTCAGATTGCCGGTCGTGATGATCGGCATGATCGATGCGTCGACGACCCGCAATCCGTCGATCCCGTGCACGCGGCCTGCGTTGTCGACGACCGCCATGTCGTCATAGCCCATCTTGCACGAGCACGACGGATGGAACGCCGTTTCCGCACGTGCGCGCACGAACGTGTCGAGGTCGTTGTCGCTTTTCAGGTCCGCGCCCGGGTTCAGTTCGCGGCCGCGGAAGCGGTCGAGCGCCGGCTGGCGCATGATCTCGCGCGTCGCGCGGATCGCGTCGCGGAATTCGCGCCAGTCGAGCGCTTCCGCCATGTAGTTGAACAGGATGCTCGGATGCGCGTTCGGATCGCGCGATTTCAGCTTCACGCGGCCGCGGCTCGGTGAGCGCATCGAGCCGACGTGCGCCTGGAAGCCGTGCATCTCGATCGCATTCGAGCCGTTGTAGTTGATCGCGACGGGCAGGAAGTGATACTGGATGTTCGGCCACCGATCGTCGTCGCGCGTGCGGATGAAGCCGCCCGCTTCGAAGTGGTTGCTCGCGCCGAGGCCCGTGCCGTTGAGCATCCATTCGAGGCCGATCTTCGGCTGGTTCCACCATTTGAGCGCCGGATACAGCGACACGGGCTCCCTGCATTCGAACTGGATGTACATCTCCAGGTGATCCTGCAGGTTGCGGCCGACGCCGGGCAGATCGAGCACGACGGGAATGTCCAGCTCGCGCAGCCATTCACCGGGGCCGACGCCCGAGCGCTGCAACAGTTGCGGCGAAGCGATCGCGCCGCTGCACACAAGCACCTCGCGGCGCGCGTGCGCGGTGACGCGCTCGCTGCCGTGCACGAACGTGACGCCCGTCGCGCGCTTGCCGGAGAACAGGATGCGATCGGCGAGCGCGTGCGTGACGATGTCTAGATTCGGCCGCGCGCGCGCCTGGTCGAGATAGCCGCGCGCGGTCGAGGCGCGGCGGCCGCGCGGCGTGACCGTGCGGTCCATCGGGCCGAAGCCTTCCTGCTGATAGCCGTTGAGGTCGTCGGTGCGCGGATAGCCGGCCTGCACGCCAGCCTCCACCATCGCTTCGAACAGCGGATTCACGCCGGGCTTGCTCGTCGTTACCGAGACCGGACCGTCGCCGCCGTGATAGTCGTTCGGGCCGGCGTCGCGCGTCTCGGCCTTCCTGAAGTACGGCAGGCAGTCGAGATACGTCCAGTCCTCGAGCCCCTTGTGCGTCGACCAGTTGTCGTAATCGAGCGCGTTGCCGCGGATGTAGCACATCCCGTTGATCAGCGACGAGCCGCCGAGCCCCTTGCCGCGCCCGCATTCCATCCGGCGGTGGTTCATGTGCGGCTCGGGATCGGTTTCGTATGCCCAGTTGTAGCGGCGGCCCTGCAGCGGGTACGCGAGCGCCGCCGGCATCTGCGTGCGGAAATCGAACCGGTAGTCGGGGCCGCCCGCCTCGAGGAGCAGCACGGTGACGTCCGGGTCCTCGGTGAGGCGCGTCGCGAGCACGTTGCCCGCGGAGCCCGCGCCGCAGATGATGTAGTCGAATTCGCGTGTCGTCATCGTTGCGTTCTCCTGATGCTTAGAACACCGGTTGATAGCGGCCGAGCTCGACCTGCACCGATTTGATTCGAGTGTAGTGCTCGAGCGTCGTGATGCCGTTCTCGCGTCCGACACCGGATTGCTTATAGCCGCCAACCGGCATCTCGGCGGGCGACTCGCCCCACGTGTTGATCCAGCAGATGCCCGCTTCGAGGCGATGGATCACGCGGTGCGCGCGCGACAGGCTCTCGGTGACGACGCCCGCCGCGAGGCCGTACTCGGTCGCGTTCGCGCGCGCGATCGCTTCGTCTTCCGTTTCGAACGACAGGATGCTCATCACCGGGCCGAAGATCTCTTCGCGGACGATCTTCATGTCGTCGCGGCAATCGCCGAACACGGTCGGCGCGACGTATTGCCCGTTCGCAAAATGATCGTGCGCAAGGCGCGCGCCGCCCGCGAGCAGCTTGGCGCCTTCGGCCTTGCCGCTGTCGATGTAGCCGAGCACCTTGTCGAGCTGCGCGGCGCTCGCGAGCGGCCCGAAATTCGTGTCGGGGTCCGAAGGACTGCCGATGCGGATTCGTGCGACGCGCTCGAGCACGCGTTCGACGAATGCGTCCTTCACCGCTTGCTGGACGAACACGCGCGTGCCGTTCGTGCACACCTGGCCCGCGCTGAAGAAGTTCGCGGTGACGGCGATGTCGGCGGCGCGGTCGAGATCGGCGTCGTCGAACACGATGAGCGGCGACTTGCCGCCCAGCTCCATCGTCACTTCCTTCAGCGACGACGCGCCCGCGAGCGACATCACCTTCTTGCCGGTCTCGACGCCGCCCGTGAACGACACCTTCGCGATGCCCGGGTGCGCGGTCAGCAGCGCGCCGACCGAGCCGTCGCCCTGCACGACGTTGAACACGCCGGCGGGCACCCCCGCCTCGGTGTAGATCTCCGCGAGCTTGAGCGCGGACAGCGGCGTGACTTCGCTCGGCTTGAAGATCATCGCGTTGCCGGCGGCGAGCGCGGGCGCGCTCTTCCAGCAGGCGATCTGGATCGGGTAGTTCCATGCGCCGATGCCCGCGCACACGCCGAGCGGCTCGCGCCGCGTGTAGACGAACGATTCCGGGCGCAGCGGCACTTGCAGCCCCTCGATCGCGGTCGCGAGGCCCGCGTAGTACTCGATCACGTCGGCGCCCGTGACGATGTCGACGGCGCGCGTTTCCGCGATCGGCTTGCCGGTGTCGCGCATTTCGAGTTCGGCGAGCGCGTCGTTGCGCTCGCGCAGCAATTCGACCGCGCGGCGCAGGATGCGCGAGCGCTGCATCGCGGTCATCGCGCCCCATTCGCGCTGGCCTTCGCGCGCGGATGCCACCGCGCGATCGACGTCGTCGGCGCTTGCTTGCTGGACGCTCGCGAGCAGCTCGCCCGTCGCGGGATCGAACGTGTCGAACGTCTTGCCGCTCGTGGCGTCGGCATGGGTGCCGGCGATGTAAAGGCGTTGCAGACCGTATACGGACATAGCGGACATAGGGATCTCCTTGTGTGGGCGAGAGCGTGCGGCGCGTTACGCGCGCGGCGCGAGCAGCAGGTCGATGTAATCGTTGGCGAGCTTCAGGGCCGCCGTCGTGTCGAGCGGTTCGCCCGCGAGCGCGCCGCGCAGCCACAGGCCGTCGATCAGCGCGGCGAGGCCGCTTGCGGCTTCGCGTGCGCGCGCAAGAGGCAGCGTTTTCGCGAACTCCGCGCACAGATTCGAATGGAGCCGCCGCGTGTTGACGTGCTGCAGGCGTTTCAACGTCGGCTCGTGCATGCTCTGCGACCAGAATGCGAGCCATGTCTTCATCACGGGGGCGCTGATCTGCGTATCGTCGAAATTGGCGGCGACGACGGCGCGCAGGCGCGCGCGCGGCGCGTCGGGCGCGGCGGCGCGATGGCGCGCGGTGGCGGCCCACAGGTCGCGCAGCACGTGGCGCATCGTTGCTTCGAGCAGGCCGTCCTTGTCGCCGAAGTAATGGCTGACGATGCCGGTCGAGATGTTCGCGCGCTGCGCGACGGATGCGAGCGTCGTGCCGGACAGGCCAGCCTCGTCGATGGAGCGCAGCGTCGCGTCGATCAATTGGGCGCGGCGGATCTCGCGCATTCCGAGTTTGGGCATCGCGGGACCTTTGTGGGCGCGGTGGATGGCGAAGTCCGAAGGATAGCGGTTTTTTATTGATCGTTCAATCAATAAAAAATATGGGGCTTGATCGTTGTCGGTGAACTCGTGAGGAGGCTGGCCGGTCCGGCTTGATGTGCCGCGTTGGCCATCGTCGGGGTGTCGCGACGGCATGCGGTCGATTCGTGCTTTTGTGAAGATCGAGTGAAAGAATGTTGAGAATGTTTAAAACGTTTTAATCGTAAATTCCGGCATTGCGAATTCATGTTATAGAGCGCCGGAAATGGACGATGGGTATGAGATTGGGTATCCGTTCTGGTGCGCAACCGCCCTTGATTGGGCGGTTCGATAACGGATGAATGCGCGCGCGGAGTGTATGCGGATGGGGTGGAATTGGAGATTGGGCGTTTCGGGATGTTTATGGTTGGGCTTGCGAGGCGTCGGGTTTCGCAGTGCTCGGATTGGCTGAGATGGGCGGTGGGACGGGCGTCTCGGCCGATGCTCGCGTGATGCGTTCTATATCACAAAAAATATTTCATTGCGATGAATGGATTAATCGGAGAATGGTCTTTAGAGTGATTTGTTCAATGTGCGGAGGGGGCATTGATGAGTTTTTTGAGGCGAAACATTAAAAATAGTTGAGGAGGTTGTATTCAGCGTATTAGTATTAACACCGCAAAAACGCGAGCCGCCGAACGGTGATCGTGAAAGCGGAATGGCGATGGGAAGCGGTTAATCCTTCAAGAGGCGTCATGCGAGTAAGAGGCGCTGGAGACCACGGGCCGAGGGCAGCGGGATGACCGTGTTGGGCCTGGTGGGAGCGTATTGCCGGTCGGATAGGGGACGAGGCGATGCGCGGCTCCGGCGGGTGGGTAGCCGCCGCGGCGCGCGAGGCAGGGCGGGCGGATCGCGCGGGAGGGCGTGCGGCTACGTGTTGGCGTCCTGTCAAGGGCGCGGGATCAGCTCATTTGCCGAGCAGATGCGGGAGATACGCCATGCCTATCGAGAAACAGGTTGTAGCGCTGCCGAGCGGACTGAAGGTCCACGTCGAGCGTCACGTGTTCGATCCGGCCTTCGAGACGGTCATCCTCGTGAACGGCGCGCTGGCGACGAGCGCGTCGTTCGGCCAGACGATTCGCTACCTGGGCGAACGCGTGAACGCGGTGTGCTTCGATTTGCCGTACGCGGGGCAGTCGCGCCAGCACAATCCGGGCGAGTACATTCTGACGAAGGACGACGAGGTCGAGATTCTGCTGCACCTGGCCGAGCGGTTCGAGCCGAGCTTCATGCTGTCGGTGTCGTGGGGCGGGGTGGCGTCGCTGTTCGCGCTGGCGCGCGGGTGCGCGAGCGTGCGGCGGGCGGTGATCGCGTCGTTCTCGCCGTTCCTGAACGAGGCGATGACGGACTACGTGACGCGCGCGCGCGATCACATTGCGGCGGGCGAGAACCTGAAGGCGGCGCAGTTGCTCAACGACACGGTGGGGCGCTACCTGCCGCGGATCATGAAGCTGTACAACTACCGGTATCTGACGAAGCTGCCGCGCAACGAGCAGGACCAGGTGGCGTTCCACGTCGACCAGATCCTGTCGATGCAGCCGGAGCAGTATCTGCCGGAGTTCCGCCAGATCGGCTGCGCGGTGAAGTTCATCAACGGCGAACTGGACGAGTACACGACGGCGTCGGACGTGCGGCGGCTGGCGGCGTACGTGCGGCGCGCGGAGTTCGCGACGATCCGGCAGGCGGGGCACTTCCTGGACCTCGAGGGGCGTCAGCCGCAGGAGCAGCTCCGCGCGTCGATCCTGGGCTTCTTCGGCGACGAGCGGGCGAGCGCGGCGCGCGACGACGCGCAGGACGAGACGCTCGCGCCGCTCGGTCCGCCGCTGGGCCAATTGCCGGCGCTGTCGTAGCGGCGGGCATCGGCATGACGCAGGCGTTCGTTCGGCGGCAGGCGGACGGATTCCGGCCGGGGATGGACGATCCGGTTCGAACGTTTGGCGAGGCCGGATGTGCCGCCGGCTGCCGCACGGGATGGGATGACGAAGCGATGGCGAAGGTAATCGTGACGGCGATCGGGTCGGCGGGCGACGTGCACCCGCTGCTGGGGGTGAGCCGGGCGCTGTCGGCGCGCGGCCACGAGGTGGTGTTCTGCACGCACGCGCCGTTCGAGGCGGCGGTGCGCGCGAGCGGGTTCGCGTTCGTGCCGGTGGGCACGGCCGAGGACTACGCGCAGGCGATGGCGGACCCGGCGCTGTGGGAACCGCGCACGTCGTTCCGGACGCTGTGGCGGGTGATCGCGCCGGTGGTGCGGCCGCACTTCGACGTGCTGCGCGCGCTGAGCGACGCGGACACGGTGCTGGTGGGCACGCTGTGGGCGTTCTCGGCGCGGCTGATGCAGGAGCGCTTCGGCACGCGCTACGTGTCGGTGCAGGTGTCGCCGTCGACGCTGCTGTCGGCGCACGCGCCGCCGACGCACAAGCGGCTGACGATCCCGGCGGGGTTGCCGCTGGCGGTGAAGGCGGGGCTGATGACGCTGATCGAGCGACAGGTGCTGGACCGGGTGTGCGGCCCGGAGCTGAACGCGGCGCGGCAGGCGCTGGGCCTGGCGCCGGCGAAGCGGATCCTGGGGCGGTGGCTGCATTCGACGGACGGGGTGCTGTGCCTGTTTCCGTCGTGGTTCGCGCCGGCGCAGCCGGACTGGCCGGCGAATTGCGTGCAAAGCGGGTTTGCGCTGTTCAACGACGCGGAGCCGGCGCAGGCGGATGCGGAGCTGGAGGCGTTCGTCGCGTCGGGCGAGGCGCCGGTGGTGTTCACGGCGGGCTCGACGCGGGTGGACGGCCGCACGTATGAGCGGGCGGTGACGCAGGTGCTGCGGGCGACGGGCGTGCGGGGGATTCTGCTCGCGCCGGACGCGCCGGCGGCATGGGATGGGACGACGGGGCCAACGGCAGCGAAGACGCCGGGCGCGGCGCTGCTCAAGCGCCGCTACGTGCCGCTCGCGGCGCTGCTGCCGCGGTGCCGGGCGCTGGTGCATCACGGCGGGATCGGCACGGCGTCGCTGGCGTACGCGGCGGGCGTGCCGCAGGTGGTGACGCCGTTCGCGCACGACCAGTTCGACAACGCGCAGCGGGTGGCGGCGAGCGGCTGCGGGGTGCGGCTGGACGCGCCGGTGCGCGGCGAGCCGCTGGCGCGGGCGCTGGCGCGCGTGCTGGGCGACGCGGCGCTGGCCGCGCGCTGCGGCGAGGTGCGCGCGCGGATGGCGGCGCAGCCGAACGGCTGCGACGAGGCGGCGCGCTTCATCGAGCGCTTCGCGCCGGGCGTCGCGTCGCGGCAGGCGCAGCCGGCATGAGCGCGCAGGCGTTGCCGGCGGATCGGGCCAGGGCCGGCGTGGCGCCGCCCGCCGTCGCGCCGCTGCGCGGGGCGAAGCTCGCGCTGCTGACGTTCGCGCTGTCGCTCGCGACGTTCATCGAGGTGCTGGACTCGACGGTGGCGAACGTCGCGGTGCCGGCGATCTCGGGCAGCCTCGGGGTGGCGAACAGCCAGGGCACGTGGGTGATCAGCTCGTACTCGGTGGCCGCGGCGATCGCGGTGCCGCTCACGGGGTGGCTCGCGCGGCGGGTGGGGGAGCTCAGGCTGTTCGTCGCGTCGGTGCTTCTGTTCACGCTGACGTCGCTGCTGTGCGGGCTCGCGCGGGACCTGGAGGTGCTGGTGGCGTGCCGGGCGCTGCAGGGGCTGTTCTCGGGGCCGATGGTGCCGCTGTCGCAGACGATCCTGATGCGCGCGTTCCCGCCGGCCAGGCGCACGCTGGCGCTGGCGCTGTGGGGGATGACGGTGCTGCTCGCGCCGATCTTCGGGCCGGTGGTGGGCGGCTGGCTGATCGACAACTTCTCGTGGCCGTGGATCTTCCTGATCAACCTGCCGATCGGGCTGTTCTCGTTCGCGGTGTGCGCGCTGATGCTGCGGCCGCAGGCGCAGCGGGGCGAGGCGAGTCCGATCGACGTGCCGGGGATCGTGCTGCTGGTGATCGGCGTGGGCGCGCTGCAGGCGATGCTGGATCTGGGCCACGACCGGGGGTGGTTCGATTCGCCGCTGATCACGGGGCTGGCGATCACGGCGGGGGTGTCGCTCGTGTCGCTGCTGATCTGGGAGCTGGGCGAGGCGCATCCGGTGGTGGAGCTGAGCCTGTTCCGGGAGCGGACCTTCACGTTCTGCGTGGCGATCATCTCGCTGGGGATGATGAGCTTCTCGGTGGTGGGGGTGGTGTTTCCGCTGTGGCTGCAGGCGGTGATGGGGTACACGGCGTACCAGGCGGGGCTGGCGACGGCGTCGATGGGGGTGCTGGCGCTGGCGTTCTCGATCCTGGTGGGGCTGTATGCGAGCCGGCTGGACGCGCGGGTGCTGGTGACGTTCGGGTTCGGGGTGTTCGCGGCGGTGATGTGGTGGAGCACGCACTTCACGCTGTCGATGACGTTCGCGCAGGTGGTGACGCCGCGGCTGATCCAGGGGATGGGGCTGCCGTGCTTCTTCATCCCGCTGACGGCGGCGACGCTGTCGCGGGTGCCGGACGACAGGCTGGCGGCGGCGTCGAGCCTGTCGAACTTCCTGCGGACGCTGTCGGCGGCGTTCGGCACGGCGCTGAGCGTGACGTGGTGGGACAACCGGGCGACGTATCACTACGCGGTGGTGTCGCAGTCGGTGACGCGCGCGTCGGAGAACACGCAGCGGTACGTGGACGCGCTGCACGCGATGGGGCTGCACGGCGTGCGCGAGCTGAGCTCGCTGCACCAGGTGGTGCGGCAGCAGGCGTACATGATGGCGACGAACGACATGTTCTGCATGGCGAGCGCGACGTGCCTGCTGCTGGCGGGGCTGATGTGGCTGACACGGCCGAAGCGGGGCGCGGCGGCGCCGCTCGGGCATTGAGGCGAAGGAGAGCGGCGATGCATCGAAGTCCTGAGGATGCGGCGCATCGCCGCGATGGCGAGGCGAGCACGCCGAAGCTCGAACCACGGAAGGAGGAAGGAAGAGCGATGACGACCCTGGGCGCGCTGGTGATTCTGTATGACCCGACGGACGAGCAGTTGTCGGGGCTGGAGGCGCTCGCGCGCGACAGCGATGCGCTCGCGGTGATCGACAACACGCCGCACGAGCACGCGGCGGCGCGCGAGCGGGTGCGCGCGCTGTCGGCGCGGACGAGGGTCGTGTGGCAGCACCACGGCAACCGCGGCGGGGTGGCGGGCGCGTACAACGCGGGGCTGTCGGCGCTGTTCGCGCAGGGCGTCGAGGCGGTCGCGCTGTTCGACCAGGACTCGACGGTGCCGGCCGCGTACTTCGCGCGGATGCGCGAGGCGTGCGCGCAACTGGGCGCGGGCGCGCACGCGGGCGCATTCATTGCGGGGCCGCGGATCTACGACGCGAACGAGCGGCGCTTCCTGCCGGCGCTGATGACGAGCGGCGTGACGGTGCGCCGCGTGCGGGTGGAGGGCGAGACGGGGCCGCGGCGCTGCGCGTTCCTGATCTCGTCGGGCAGCGTGATCTCGCGGGCCGCGTACGCGCGGCTCGGGCGATTCGACGAGGCGCTGTTCATCGATCACGTCGACACCGAGTATTGCCTGCGCGCGCTCGCGCACAACGTGCCGCTGTACGTGGTGCCGTCGCTCGTGCTGACGCACCGGATCGGCGCGCGGCGCCGGCACAAGGTGGGGCCGTTCGAGCTGACGGCGATGCATCACGGGTGGCTGCGCCGGTACTACGGCGCGCGCAACGCGATGCAACTGGGGCTGCAGTACGGGTTGCGGTTTCCGGTGGCGCTGGTGCCGAGTCTGCTGACGCTATGGCAGGTGGTTCAGGTGGTGCTGTGCGAGCGGGAGAAGGGCGCGAAGCTGCGGGGGATCGCGCTGGGCGTGCTCGACGGCCTGTTCGGGCGGCTGGGATCGTTCGACGATGCGCGCGCGGGCGCGGCGGTGCGCGAGCCGGTGCGGCAGGAATGAACGGAGCAGGCCGGACAGAGGG
This sequence comes from Burkholderia humptydooensis, assembly GCF_001513745.1. NCBI lineage: Bacteria > Pseudomonadati > Pseudomonadota > Betaproteobacteria > Burkholderiales > Burkholderiaceae > Burkholderia > Burkholderia humptydooensis. Next base: position 1,119,441 of record NZ_CP013382.1, read on the forward strand.
ATATGAGAACGAGGCACGCGTCACGAGCATGAGGCGGAGCGCAACGCAAGCGGCAACGACCGCAACGACCGCGGCAGGCAGCCGCGCGGCGCGCCGGCTCGCGGCGGCCGCGCTCGCGTGGGCGCTCGCCGGCTGCGCGCCGTCGGGCTTCGAGCCGGCGCTCGCGCCGCGCGCGCCGGGCGACGACGCGCTCGCGCAAACGACGGGGGGCGCCGCGCACGGCGCCTGGCCGAGCCCCGACTGGGTCAGGCAGCTCGGCGATCCGCAGCTCGATGCGCTGGTCGACGAAGCGCTGCGGCAGAACCCGACGCTGCAGGCCGCGCAGGCGCGCATCGGCGTCGCGCAGTCGCAACTGCAGCAGTTCGAATCGCTGACGGGACTCACCGCGAAGGCGGGCGCGTCGCTGTCCAAGGCGCACGTGCCGCGCTCGGGCGGCACCATCAATACGACGCTGAACGGCTTGCCGGTGTCGGTGCCGCTCGTCGGCGAATCGGTGGTGTCGTCGTCGTCGCTGTTCGTCGGGCTGAACTATCAGTTGGACCTGTGGGGCAAGAACGCGGCGGCCACGCGCGGGCTGCTGTCGATGCGCGACGCGGCGCGGGTCGAGGCGCAGCAGGCGCGGCTCGCGCTGTCGGTGGCGATGGTGACGCTGTACGGCGAGCTGGACCGCGCGTATGCGCTGCGCGAGCTGCTGCAGCTCAAGCGCCGCGCGAGCGAGCAGGTCGAGGCGGTGCTGCGCGAGCGCGCGGCGCGCGGGATCGACAACGGCTACGACGCGGACGACGCGGCGCTCAAGCGCAGCAAGCTGTTCGAGCAGATCGCGCTGACCGACGAGCAGATCCAGTTGCAGAAGCTGCAACTGGGGGTGCTGAGCGGGCGCGGGCCGGAACGGGGGCTGTCGCTCGCGCGGCCGAGGCTCGCGCCGCTCGCGGACGCGCCGCTGCCGCAGCGGCTGCCGGCGGAGCTGCTGGGCCGGCGGCCGGACATCGTCGCGGCGCGGCTGCGGGTGGAGGCGGCGTATGCGACGATCGACGGCACGCGCGCGGCGTTCTACCCGGACGTGAACCTGGCGGCGCTGGGGGGGCTGTTCGCGCTCGCGCCGGCGTCGCTGTTCAGGCACGACGCGCTGGGGGGCTCGATCGGGCCGGCGCTGTCGCTGCCGATCTTCGATCGCGGCCGGCTGAAGGCGAAGCTGGGGGGCGACGTGGCGAACGCGGAGGTGGCGCTGGCGCTGTACAACCAGACGGTGGATGCGGCGCTGGGCGAGGTGGCGCGGCAGTTGACGTCGCTGTCGACGGTCGATGCGCTGCTCGGGGAGCAGCAGCAGGCGGTGCGCGCGGCGCAGCGGATGGTGGCGCTGGCGGAGGACCGGCACCGGCGCGGGATGGGGATGCGCAAGGACGTCGACATGGCGAAGCTGACGCTGCTGGACGAGCGCACGCACGCGATCGAGCTGCAGGCGCGGCGGCGGGCGCTGCGGGTGGGGCTGATCGGTGCGCTGGGCGGGGGCTTCGACGCCCGGCAGGCGGACGGCGCGCCGCTGGCGCAGGCGGGCAAGCCGTTCGCGGCGCGGCCGGCCGCGGCGAACGACACGCGACACGATTGATCGGGATCGCGCGGCGCGGCGGATGGCCGCGCTGTCCGCCGGGATCGATGCGCGAACGCATCGGGTACAAACGCATCGCAGGAGCCTGTCGAGGACGAAGCCATCGAGCGCGAAGACATCCACACCAACGTCACCATCATTGTGAATACGAGAGAGTCAACCGACACCGCCGCCGGGCATCGAAGCGCATCGAGCCGGCCCGCGCAGCCCGGCGCCGCCGGCATCACGCACGCGAAGACCTTGAACGACACCGCCACCGACACCCCGCGCGCGAAGGCGCCGACCGATCCGGCCGCCATCGGCGGCGCGCCCGCGAAGCCCGCGCCGGAGCCCGGGCCGCGGCCGCATCCCGAAACCGCGGCGTCGCTCGCCGCGCGCCGTGCGGCGCGGCGCGGCCGCTTCGCGCTGTTCTTCGGCGTGCTGGCGATCGCGGCGCTGGCCGCCGCGCTCTACTGGTGGCTCGTCGGGCGCTTCAGCGAAGAGACGGACGACGCCTACGTGGCCGGCAACGTCGTGCAGATCGCCGCGCAGATCCAGGGGACGGTGACCGACGTGCTGGTGGCGGACACGCAGCAGGTGAAGGCGGGGCAGGCGCTGGTGAAGCTCGACGACGCGGACGCGTCGGCGGCGTTCGCGCAGGCGCGGGCGCAGCTTGCGCAGGCGGTGCGGCAGGTTGCGAACACGCGGCTGTCGATGGGGACGTACGAGCAGACGGTGAAGGCGCGCGAGGCGGACCTGACGCTCGCGCAGCAGGCGTATCGGGCGCGGGTGGGGGCGTCGGTGGAGGTGGTGGCGCCGGAGGAGCTGGCGCGGGCGAAGTCCTCGCTCGCGAACGCGCAGGCGGCGCTGGCGGGGGCGCGGGCGCAACTGGAGGCGGCGCGCGCGCTGGGCAGCGAGCGGCCGGTCGGGCAGAACCCGGCGGTGCAGCAGGCGGGCGCGCAGTTCAAGCTCGCGTACCGGAACCTGAAGCGCACGACGATCGTGTCGCCGGTGGACGGGACGGTCGGCCAGCGGTCGGTGCAGATCGGGCAGCAGGTGGGGCCCGGTGCGCCGCTAATGTCGGTGGTGCAGTTGCGGCAGGTGTGGGTGGAGGCGAACTTCAAGGAAGGGCAGCTCCGGCACATGCGGGTGGGTCAGCCGGTGCGGCTCGAATCGGATCTGTACGGCTCGCGGGTGACGTACCGGGGCCGGGTGGAGGGGTTCTCGGCGGGCACGGGGAGCGCGTTCTCGATGCTGCCGCCGCAGAACGCGGCGGGGAACTGGATCAAGGTGGTGCAGCGCTTGCCGGTGGTGATCTCGCTGGATGCGTCGGAGCTGGCGGCGCATCCGCTGCGGGTGGGGCTGTCGATGCGGGCGACGGTAGAGACGAAGGTGCGCGGCGGGCATCTGCTCGACGGGGACGCGCCGCTGCCGGGGCTGCGCACGCGGGTGCACGAAGCGCATGCGGGCGAGGCGGAGGCGGCGGCCGAGGCGGTGATTCGGGAGAATGACGGCGGCCGGTGACGGGCGGCCGCCCGCCTCGTCACGGTGATTTACTCGTGCGCGTCATTCGCGTCGCGGGACAGGTGGCTCCACAGAAACGCATATCCGATCGCCTCGTGCTCGGCGGTATCGATCGCGTCGGCGCTGCCGTGGCCGCCATCGGTCTTCTCGAGCAGCCATACGTTCCGATGGCCTTGCGCCTGCATGCGCGCGACCATCTTCCTCGCATGCGCGGGATGCACGCGATCGTCGCTCGTCGATGTCGTGAAGAGCGCGGGCGGATACGCGACGTCGCTCGCGACCCGGTGATACGGCGAATATGCCGCGAGCGCCGGCGCATGCGCCGGATCGTCGGGATCGCCGAATTCGTCGAGCCACGACGCCCCCGCGTGCAGCAGCGGATAGCGCTGCATGTCGAGGAGCGGCACGTCGCTCACCACCGCGCCGAACAGCTCCGGGCGCTGGATCATGCACGCCGCGACCAGCAACCCGCCGTTGCTGCCGCCGCGGATGCCGAGTTGCGCGGCGGTCGTCACGCCGTCCGCGACGAGTTTCTCGGCGACCGCGATGAAATCGTCGAACGACCGTTGCCGCTCCGTCTGCCGCACCGATTCGTGCCACTGCGTGCCGAACTCGCCGCCGCCGCGAATATGGGCGAAGACCGCGATGCCGCCTTTCTCCAGCCAGCCGATGCCGAGCAGCGGATCGTAATCGGGCGTGAGCGCGATCGCGAAGCCTCCATAGCCGTTCAACAGGCATGGACGCGGCGTGCGCGCCGCGTCGTCCAGCACGTCGCGCGGGCCGACCAGCGTATAAGGCACGAGCGTGCCGTCGCGCGAGCGCGCATGGTCGCGCCGCACCTCCAGCGTGGACGCGTCGAACTGCGTCGGCCACCGATCGAGCAGCGTCCAGGCCGACAGATCGTCGTCGAGATTCGCGAGCGAATACTCGGGCGGCGTCAGGTAATCGTCGACGCTCACGTATACCTCGTCGTCGAACGTCGGTTCGACGGGCGATACGTCCACCTGCGCGAACCCGCGCGCGGGGAACGGGCGCGCATGCCAGCGCCATGCGCCGTCGTCCTGATGTTCCGGACACCAGAGCATCGTGCGCGTGAGCACGTCGTCGAGCCACGATACCAGCACGTAACGGCGCGTGTGCGTCCAGCCGCACGCGGACGTGCGATCGTTCGGCTCGAACAGCGTCGAGAACGTGCGGCCGCCGGCGATGAACGCATCCTCGCGGATCGCGAGCAGGCTGCCGCCCGCGTAGCGCGCGCCGTCGCAGGTCCAGTCGAGCCGCGGCTGAAGCAGCAGCCATCCGTTCCAGTAACCGACCTCGACGTGCGGCGGCACGTCATAGCGCGTCCACGCGCCGTCGTCGGCGAGGCGATACGTGTTCGCATCGTAGAAGTTGATCGCCTGCTCGATCGCGTGATGCCGATCGACCGGATCGTATTGCGCGTCGATGAAGATGTCGCCGCGCGCGCCGCGAAATACGACGGGCGCGCCGGACAGCGGCGTGCCGCGCGTCCAGCGCCGGACCTCGCGCGGATAGCCGGAGCGCGTGACGGTGGCGCCGCCGTTGTCCCAGCCGACGTAGATCGTGTCGCGATCGATCCATTCGACCGAATGCTTGCCGGCCGCTTCGATCGAGAAGCCGTCGTCGACGAACCGGCATTGCGCGATGTCGAACTCGCGGATGACGACCGCGTCGGCGCCGCCGTCGGACAGCACGATCAGCGCGCGATCGCCGTCCGGCTCGAGGATGAGCTGATCGTCGAATACCCATTGAACGCCTTGCGCCTCGCCGAGCGCGTCGAGATCGATCAGCGTCTGCCAGTCCGCCTGGCCGCTGCGCCAGTCCGCCCATCGCGTGCGCCGCCACAGACCTTTCGGATGCTGCTCGTCCTGCCAGACATCGTATGCCCAGTCCTGCCAGCGTCGCGGGATCACCGGGCGCTCGCGCGGCAGCAGCGCCTGCGTGAAGCGATCGGCCAGCGCGCGGTAGCGCGCATCGTCCAGCCACCGCGCATCGTGTGTGCGGGCGTTTTGCGCATCGACCCAGTCGACGCTCGCGGCGCTGTCCAGCTCTTCGAGGAATTGGTACGGATCGGCCCGTTCAGGCCAGAAAGCATGAGGCATGGCGTTTTTCGCAAGAGGCATGACGTGTAATGGTAGCGTAAGCCGATGTGCGCCCGCGCTTCGCGAGCGCGCTTTCGTCGTACGTGAAGCCGTCCGGGGCCGCGCCGCACGGGTTTTCCGTTTCGTCCGGATCAATGCGCGATCCCGACTATCGCCCGCATGCACAGCTTCATTTCGAAATGAAAAATAATTGGTTCGGCTTTTGCGGCGGCTCTTTCATAGTGAGCTCTCGATGGCTATAGACGGCACTCGCCGTCGAGCCTAGCCCATGTCTCGCGCACGCTGCGCGATATCGATAAGGAGACGCCATGACGATCGAACTCGAAGAACGCTCCACTCAGGCCGTGCTCGATGCGGCGCGCGACGCCGCGCGCGCGGCGGGCTTGCCGTACGCGGGCGGCGTATCGCCCCGCGACGCGTGGGCGCTCGTGGCGGCGGGCGACGCGCAACTCGTCGACGTGCGCACCGCGGAGGAGCGCACGTTCGTCGGCCACGTGCCCGACAGCCTGCATGTGCCTTGGGCGACGGGCACGAGCCTCACGCGCAATCCGCGCTTCGTGCGCGAGCTCGAAGCGAAGACGGGCAAGGGCGCGGTCGTGCTGCTGCTCTGCCGCAGCGGCCATCGCTCGGCGCTCGCCGCGGAAGCGGCGGCAAAAGCGGGCTTCGCGCAAGTGTTCAACGTGCTCGAAGGCTTCGAGGGCGAGATCGACGACGCGGGCCACCGCGGCGCGATCAACGGCTGGCGTCTGCACGGCTTGCCCTGGCGGCAGAGCTGATTGATTCGGCTCGCGCCGCGACCGGCGACGGGAAGCAACGAGAAACAACAGGAAGCAACAAGGAGCGGCAGCCGTGGCGGTATTCGACATCGACGACATCGTTCAATCGCTTCAAACCGTGCGTCAGCGTTGGCGCGAAGTGCAGCGCCGCTCGCTCGAGCCCGGCGGACGCGAGTTGCCGGCGCGCGAGGCGCTCGCGGGCATCGTCGAGACATTGAAGGGCGTGCTGTTTCCGATGCGTCTCGGGCCGCCCGATCTTCGGCAGGAGAGCGAAAATTTCTACGTGAGCCACGCGCTCGACGACGCATTGCACGCGCTCCTCGCGCAGGCTCAGCTCGAGTTGCGCTACAAGGTTCGGCACGACGCCGCCGCGCAGGCCGAAGCCGCGATCGGCGCGCAAGCCGACGCGGCGGTGCGCGCGTTCGCCGCGCGCCTGCCCGACGTCCGCGCGCTGCTCGACAGCGACGTGCTCGCCGCGTTTCATGGCGATCCGGCCGCGGGCAGCGTCGACGAGGTGCTGCTCTGCTATCCCGGCGTGCTCGCGATGATCCATCACAGGCTCGCGCACGCGCTGTATCGCCTCGAATTGCCGCTGCTCGCGCGCATCGTCGCCGAGCATGCGCACGCGCAGACGGGAATCGACATTCATCCCGGCGCGCAGATCGGCGGCGGATTCTTCATCGATCACGGCACGGGCGTCGTGATCGGCGAGACCGCGATCATCGGCGAGCGCGTGCGCGTCTATCAGGCGGTCACGCTCGGCGCGAAGCGCTTTCCGAGGGATGCGTCCGGGCATCTCGAAAAGGGCCTCGCGCGCCACCCGATCGTCGAGGACGACGTCGTCGTCTATGCGGGCGCGACGATTCTCGGCCGCGTGACGATCGGCAAGGGCGCGGTGATCGGCGGCAACGTCTGGATCACGCAGGACGTCGCGCCCGGCAGCCACGTCACGCAAGCCGTCACGCGCAGCGATCCGGCGCGGCCGGCAGACGCGGCGGCCTCTTCGCCGGGCGCGAGCGGCGCGAATGGCGTGCGCAACGTGAATGGCGTGAACGGCGCGACGCTTTCCGCCGCGGGGGCGTTGCGATGACGGCGCTCGTTCAACGTTTCGGCGCGGCGATCCGCCAGTTGCGCGAGGCGCGCGCGTGGTCGCAGGAGCAGCTCGCCGAGCATGCGGGGTTGAACCGCTCGTATGTCGGCGAGATCGAGCGCGGCACCGCGATCGCGTCGATCGTCACCGTCGACAAGCTCGCGCGCGCATTCGGCGTGCCGATCGCGCGGCTGTTGACGCCTTCCGGCGAGGTATCCGAATCGGCGCCACACGGATTCGGTGCGGCGCCGGCGTCGAACGCGCCGCTGTCAACCGCACGCTGAGTTCCCGTCCGATCCCCCGAATTGTCGTCTATAGCATGTTGAGCCGCCCGAATGGCGTCTCGATAATGCGTTCTCCTGATAAGCATTTTCGATTTCGTTCTATAGCCCCCGGAGTCTTTCATGTCGACGATAGTGAGCGGCCAGACGGCGCTCGGCGACAACGCAGCACGGCAACTCGCCAATGCCACCAAGACTGTTCCCCAGCTTTCCACGATCACGCCGCGGTGGCTGACGCACTTGCTGCAATGGGTGCCCGTCGAGGCCGGCATCTATCGTCTGAATCAGGTGAAGAACCCGGAGGCGGTGCGGGCCGCCTGCACCGCGCGCGAGGATGAGGGCGCGCTGCCCAGCACCTTCGTGCCTTATGAGGAAGAGCCGCGCGAGTATTTCCTGAACGCGGTGAGCACGGTGCTCGACGTGCACACGCGAATCTCCGATCTCTATAGCAGCCCGCACGATCAGATCAAGGAGCAACTGCGCCTGACGATCGAGACGATCAAGGAACTGCAGGAGAGCCAGCTCATCAACAATCCCGACTATGGGCTGCTCGCGAACGTCGCCGAAGAACAGCGCGTGTTTCCGCTGACGGGGGCGCCCGCACCCGACGATCTCGACGAATTGCTGACGAAAGTGTGGAAGGAGCCCGCGTTCTTTCTCACGCATCCGCTCGCGATCGCCGCGTTCGGCCGCGAATGCACGCGGCGCGGCGTGCCGCCGCCGACCGTCAGCCTGTTCGGCTCGCAGTTCCTCACGTGGCGCGGCATTCCGCTGATTCCGTCGGACAAGGTGCCGCTTGCCGACGGCAAGACGAAGATCCTGCTGCTGCGTGTCGGCGACAAGCGACAAGGCGTCGTCGGCCTCTATCAGCCCGGCGTCGCGGGCGAGCAGGGGCCGGGCCTGTCGGTCCGCTTCATGGGGATCAACAACCAGGCGATCGCGTCGTATCTGATTTCGCTGTATTGCTCGCTTGCCGTCCACTCGCCGGATGCGCTGGCTGTCCTCGATGACGTGGAGATCGGCAAGTACCATGACTATCCCGACACCTACCGTTGATTCCGCGGCGAGCGCCGTGTCCGTCTCGCTGCCGGACGCGACGCTGCCCGCCGGGCTGCCCGACCCGGCGACGCTCGCGCGCCTCGCGTCGGCGTTTCTCGCGGCGCTGCCGGGGCAGGCGGCCGCGCCGGATGTCGGCGCGGGAAGCGGCGCGGTCGGCGGCGTGCCGTCGGCCTTGCCGGCGGCCGCGCCGATTCTCGCGTCGGCTTCGAATCCCGCGCCGGCTGGCTCGCCGCTTGCCGGGCCCGGCGGCACGGGCACGGGCGTGCCGGGCGCCGGCGTGCCGCTAGGCAAGGCGCCCGGCGCGAACCTCGCGCCCGCGCCGACGCATGTGCTGTCGCTCGGCAATCGCGCGCCCGCGCTCGTTCCGCATGCGGCCGCGCAAAACGGATTGCCGGACAACGCGGTGGCGATCGCGCCGGCGGTGGAGCCGCGCGTGGGCGGCGTCGCGCTCGGCGTGCCGCCGGTGCAGGAACCCGTTCCCGCGCGCGCGGCGCCGGATGCATCTGCTGCTGCGCCTGCGTCTTCGCCGTATTACTTCATCGACCCCGCATCGCACGGCTGGCCGCGCGACGCCGCACAAATTGTCGTGCCGCGCGACGGCATCGCGTCGCCGCGTGCGTTCGGCTTGCCGGACGAAAGCGAACTGCGTGATCTGCTGCCGATCCGGCGGCCGGCCGTCGATCGGCATCGCGCGCCACGCTATTTCGTCGACGATGCGCCGCCCGCGAATGCGCACGCGCCAGGCGCGGGCGCGCATCAGCCATTCGACGTCAACGCGATTCGCCGCGACTTCCCGATACTCGCCGAGCGGGTGAACGGCAAGCCGCTCGTCTGGTTCGACAACGCCGCGACGACGCACAAGCCGCAAGCGGTGATCGACCGTCTCGCGTACTTCTATGCGCACGAGAATTCGAACATCCATCGCGCCGCGCATACGCTCGCGGGGCGCGCGACCGACGCGTACGAACATGCGCGCGCGACCGTGCAGCGCTTCATCGGCGCAGGCTCGCCGGACGAGATCGTGTTCGTGCGCGGCACGACGGAGGCGATCAACCTGATCGCGAAGACGTGGGGCGTCCGCAACGTCGGCGAAGGCGACGAGATCGTCGTGTCCCATCTCGAGCATCACGCGAACATCGTGCCGTGGCAGCAGCTTGCCGCGTTGACGGGCGCGACGCTGCGCGTGATTCCCGTCGACGACAGCGGGCAGGTGCTGCTCGACGAGTACCGGAAGCTGCTCAACGACCGCACGAAGATCGTCTCCGTCACGCAGGTGTCGAACGCGCTCGGCACGGTGGTGCCGGTGAAGGAGATCGTCGAGCTCGCGCATCGCGCGGGCGCGAAGGCGCTCGTTGACGGCGCGCAATCGATTTCGCACATGCGCGTCGACGTGCAGGCGCTCGACGCCGACTTCTTCGTGTTCTCCGGGCACAAGATCTACGGGCCGACCGGAATCGGCGTCGTGTACGGCAAGCGCGCGCTCCTCGACGACATGCCGCCGTGGCAGGGCGGCGGCAACATGATCGCGGACGTGACGTTCGAGCGCACCGTGTTCCAGCCGCCGCCGAACCGCTTCGAGGCGGGGACGGGCAACATCGCCGATGCGGTCGGTCTCGGCGCGGCGCTCGATTATGTGACGCGGGTCGGCATCGAGAACATCGCGCGCTACGAGCACGATCTGCTCGCCTACGCGACGGGTGCGCTCGCGCCTGTGCCGGGCGTGCGGCTCGTCGGAACCGCGCGCGACAAGGCGAGCGTGCTGTCGTTCGTGCTGAAGGGCTACGAGACGGAAGAGGTCGGGCGGGCGCTGAACGAAGCGGGCATTGCCGTGCGTTCCGGGCATCATTGCGCGCAGCCGATTCTGCGCCGCTTCGGGCTCGAGGCGACCGTGCGCCCGTCGCTGGCGTTCTACAACACGCGCGACGAGGTCGACGCGATGGTCGATGTCGTGAGAAGGCTCGCGGCGCGGCGCGTGTAGCGCCGCCGTGCGCCGGGGTGGCGCCGGCCCGATCGAGTCGGCGCGTCCGAACGGGGCGGCCGCCGCGCCGCCGAATAGTCGCACGCAGTCTCACGCTGGCGCACGCAGACGCGGTGTTTCGTTCGTCATACGAAAAAAGACCCGGCCGGAGCCGGGTCGAAGAGAGCGATGCAAACGGCGAAAGCCGCGTCGGCCATGGTTATGCAACCGGCCGGTCCTCGCCGCCACGACATCACTCCGCGTGGCCGTTGCGCGCGCGGCGCGTCGATACCGATCGGCCGCCGCGCGTCTCATTCAGATCATCCGCTCGAACGCGCCGTCTTTCATCAGGAAACGATGGACGAGCGCCGCGAGTACGTGCATGCCGATCAGCACGATGAAAAGCGTCGCCGACAGGCTGTGCCATTCGCCGATATCCGCGCCGAGCGAATGCGGGGCGGCGATCGTCGGCAGCGGAGCGATGCCCGCGAGCTTCAACTGCCACGTGCGGCCGTTCGCGTTCAGCCAGCCGAGCAGCGGCACGGCGATCAGCGCGACGTACAGCAGCTTGTGAACCGCGCTCGCCGCGAACGACAGGAGTGCGCCTTGCGGATGCGCGGGCGGGCTGCGGCGCACGATCGACCACAGCAGGCGCGCCGCGATGACGACGATCAACGCGGTGCCGAGCGCGACGTGCCAGGCGACGAGACCGGCGGGCGGCGCCGTGCCGTGCACGTCGGGCATCGTCCAGCCGAGCGCGAACTGCGCGAGCACGAGCGCGGCGACGCACCAATGAAAAATACGGCTGAGCAAATCGTAGCGATCCGGGGTTCGGGGGGAGCGTGTCATTGCGCGAATCGTCCGTGGGGTAAGCCGTTCGTAGGGATCGGCCGGCCGACGTGCGTGCGTTGCCGGGCTCGCTCGATTATCGCGGGCGATTCTTATGGAAATCTTAAGGTCGGGAGGGTTCGGCAAAGTGGGGGCGCGCGCGTGTCGCCGCTGCATGCGCGATCGCTTGGCCGCCTGCCGAACGATGCGGGCTCAAAGCCAGTTCGGCCGGCCCGCATGCGCCGGGTGAGGGGTGTCGACCGACGAATCGACGGCCGTCTGCGGGGTTGCGCATCCGCTCGCCGCGGAAAGCATGCCGAGACAAAGCAGCAGAATGAGAATGCGTTTCATGTCTGTTCCGTCCGTTCCGATTCAGTGTTGCTTGTCGCTAGTCTGCCGGACGCGGGCTTAAGGCCCGCTTAACGACCCGGTTCGAGCGCTGCGACACGATCGCGCAGCCTTTGCTTTTCCGTCATTCGCTATGTGAAAATATATAATGTTGTTTTATAGATTATTGGGGGGAGGCGATGAGTGCTGCACGCTCGTCGATCGACTTGTCCGAGATGCGTGCGTCGGCCGACGCCGCGTGCGCGCTGCTGAAGGTGCTGTCGAATCCGGATCGGTTGCTGATGATGTGCGAGCTTGCGCAGTGCGGCGAGCTGTGCGTGAGCGACATCGAGGCGCGGCTCGACATCCATCAGCCAACGCTGTCGCAACAACTCGGCGTGCTGCGCGAGCACGCGCTCGTCGAAACGCGGCGCGACGGCAAGAACATCTACTACTCGCTCGCGAGCGAGCCGGCGGTCGCCATCATGGCCGTGCTCTACGAGCAGTTCTGTGCAACCAACAAGAAGGGGAAGCGCCGTGGCCGTTGATCTCGTTCATTTCACGCCGGGCCTGTCGTTCGCGGGCGGCCTGTTGATCGGCTCCGCCGCCGCGCTGCTCGTGTTCTTCGACGGCCGCATCGCCGGCATCAGCGGCATTGTCGGCGGGCTGCTCGTCGGCCGGCGCAGCGATGCCGGATGGCGCGCGGCATTTCTCGTCGGCCTGATCGCGGCCGCGGTCGTCGCGAGCGCGCTCGATTGGTTTTCGATGCCGGCCGTCGACGCCGGCTGGGCGAGGGTGCTCGCGGGCGGCGTGCTCGTCGGCATCGGCACGCGCTATGCAGGCGGCTGCACGAGCGGACACGGCGTTTGCGGCATCTCGCGCGGAGCGCTGCGCTCGATCGTCGCCACCGCGGTGTTCATGGCCGCGGGCATTGCGACGGTGTTCGCGCTGCGTCACGCGTTCATATAGGTGACATGAGCGTGTTGTTTGCATTCCTGTCGGGCTTGCTGTTCGGCGCCGGGTTGCTGCTGTCCGGGATGGCGAATCCTGCGAAGGTGCAGGGCTTTCTCGATCTCGCCGGCAATTGGGACCCGTCGCTCGCATTCGTGATGGCCGGCGCGATCGCGGTCGGCTCGGCCGCATTCGCGTTCGCCAGGCGGCGCAAGCGTTCGTTGCTCGGGCTGCCGATGCAGATTCCGCCGCGCGGGGCCGTCACGCTCAGGCTCGTCGCGGGCAGCGCGGCGTTCGGCGTCGGCTGGGGGCTCGTCGGCTTTTGTCCGGGGCCGGCCGTCGTGTCGCTCGGCCTCGGTGGCGCGAAAGCATTCGGTTTCGTCGCGGCGATGCTGATCGGGATGGCGGCGTTCGAATGGATCGAGCGTTTCAGGGCGAAGCGTTGAGCCGTTGAGCGCAGCGGCCAGCGGCCTGACGCGCGGGCGACGCCGCCGCGTTCAGTGCCCTGCGTCTCGTTGCGATCGACACGTCGCCGACCGCAATATGGCCGACGCGTGCCGAAGAGGCGGGGCGATCGATGACGGAAGTCGAGGCGCGGCTTCGTGCATCCGGCACGCAGGCGGTGTTCGGCGCGTTGACCGCCGATGGTGAATTGATCGGCATCGCTGGCGTGCGCAGGGAAGCGCTCGCGCAAATCAACCATAAGGCGACGCTTTGGGGCGTGTTCGTTGCGCCCGCGCATCGCGGCAACGGGCTCGCGCGGCGTCTGGCCGATATCGCGTTGATGCATGCATCGCGCGATTGGGGCGTCGCTCAGGTCAATCTATGCGTGAACGCGGAGAACGAACCCGCGAAGGCGCTGTATGCGTCGCTCGGATTCGAGACGTTCGGCGTCGAGCGGCGTGCGATGCGTGTCGGCGATCGATTTTATGACGAGCAGCACATGGTCAGGGTGCTTCGTTGACCGCGGTGCGCTTGATGGCCGGGATGTAGCGGCCGCATGGGCTGTCGTGTTGCGGTCGCACGTCGACCGTTCCGCGCTCGCGCCGATCATGCGAATCGGCCTGAGTCCGGCCTGAGCCGAATATCGGGCGATGAGCGGCTTGCGCCCGCACGAAGCACGCGGGCCGCATCTTTGCTTGTTTCGCGGCGGCGGCCTGTTCATCGAATGAATTTCCGCTGGCTAGCGCGCCCGGTCGCGGCGCGGCGTCACCGGGCGGTTGCTTGCGTCTGTTGCATGTGCTGCTGCGCCGCCTCGTTTTCCTGCTCCCATTCGTACCAATCGTCGCCGAGCAATTCGATCGGGTGTTGAGTTCGGTCGGAGCCGTTGCCGCATGACAGCGCGTCGACTGAACAATATTGGTCGCATCCCCAGCAATTGCGTTCGGGGTGTTTCGGATGCAGCGGGAATTTCTTCGCCATGCCGGGGTGCCTCGCAAAATGCGTTGGAGGGTGTCGCGGCGAGCGATGTCAGACGGCGCCTCGTAGGCGGGGTAGAAGGCTGGGAAAGGCGCGACGCGCGCACGGCTTCGTGCGTGGTGAACTGACAGGTATTTCCTGTCGCCGCGACCAGCACATTTTGTCGATCGGGCGACACGCGTTCCTTGATGTCGCGCATGGAATCACAAGGTGCGACGCCGCGCCGCGTGGCGTCGCACCCGGCGGCGGCGCCGGCCGTCTTCGTTCGGCCGCGTTCGCGTCGATCGAACGGCCGGACACGACGCCTGCTGCTTACCGGCTTGCCGCATGTGTGGCGAGGTGCTGCCGGATCAGCGTCAGGTAGCGGTCGCCCACCGTGTGATCGACTTCGGCGCGCCGCGCCGGATAGCGCAGCGAGATCGGCGGCCAGACACCCAGGTAACGGCAGACCGCCGACAAGTAAGGCTTGCGGACGCGCCCCATGTGCCGCGCCGCGCGCTCCACGCGCTCGTCGCCGACCTGGTTGCGCAGCCAGGCGAGGATTTGACGATCGGTATCGTTGACGATGCGAATCAGGTGCTCCATCGGACACCTCACTGGTTAAAAATACAGTGCTGTTAATTTATCCAGTATTTTGCCGGTGCGCAACTACATTAAATAGGGTGCGAATTAGGGCGCAAAGGGCGTCGGCAATCGGAAAGGCGCGTCGCGCGGCGCGAGGCCTACGCGGCGGGGAAGTGCGCGGAGAGGCCGGGCGGAAAGAATCGCCCGGTCGGGCGAGGCGGGTTCGGTCAGTCGCGCCGTATCCGATGCCAATTCAAATGGATATGACAGGCCGGGGAGGTGCTGCGACGAACGAATCTCGCGGGCTGCGTCAATCGTCTGACGCAGATCCGCTCGTCGGCAACTGAACATCGGCGCGGCTGCGAGCGAGGCGTGACGAACGCGAAGCGGCGCGATTTCCGCGAGCGATCATTCGAGGCCAATCACCCGTGAACGTCAGACGGACAGGCGCAGCGACGCCAGTTTTGCGCGCACTTTCGCCGCAGCGATGCGCATGGCCTTGCCGGGGCCGCGGCATCGCCATGCGGGCGTCGCCGGCCGTTCGAGCCGTTCGGCGACGATGAAGCACATCACGGCGATCGTCGCCGGCACGTGCGCGTGTCCGGCCAGCAGCGGGAGCAGCATCAGCGCCCAGCAATTTCCTGCGCACGACACGCCGCTCGCCAGGCCGAAGCGCAGCGCGTCGCGATCGGCGGCCACGCCGAACGCCGCCAACGGCGGCCGGCGGTGGCAGACGTTCAGGAACCCCTGCTTGGCGGGCGAAGCCTGCCAAAGCAGCGCGAGCGCAAGCCCGGCGCCCGTTCGCGCGACGGGGCCAGGCATGACCCAGGTGAAGGCGATCGCGACGATCTGCAAGCCGATCCACGCGGCGAGCCAGACGGCCGCATAACCTGCGACGAAGAGGAGCGCCGCCCGCATCCGGCGTCGCGCGAAACTGCGCTCCAGCACGTGCCGAAGCGGCGCTGCGGCGAGCGGCGCCATCATTGCCGCAACCATCATCACGGAGTCCGAAGCGAATTTCGACGGCGAGTTCGACAGATACGCCAGACGGAGCCACGTCGCGAGCGGCACGCGCCAGTCACCTGCGATCGAGCAGAGCGCGGGCGGCGTCAGGCCGCCCGCGCCGACGATCAACGCGGACCACGCGATCAGGCTGACCGACACGAGCGCGACGAGCGGCGCGTCGAGCCGTCGCCCGGCGTGTTTCATCGTCGCCCCCCGCGTCAGGCGCTTTGCCGATACACGCTGATGCGGCCGATGCTCACCTTCGATTCCTCCGCCACCGGCGTCACCGCGATGAGCCGCACATCGAGCTGGGACTGTGGCAGCGCGCCGGCGAGATGCAGCGCATCGATCACGTGTGAAATCTCAAGCACGAACGTCACGCCGTCGCCCGCGTGCCCGTCCTCGGCCACCGTCGCCTTGCTCACGCCGAAGAGCGCGATGCAGCCGGCCAGATGGTCGGGATACTTCGCGGGGTCCTCGCCTTCCGGAACGTTGACGTAGACGTTGAGGACCGTGGCGTCGTCGAGACCGCGGACATTCTCGAGATTCAGGAAGACCCGGTCGGGCGTGGACGACGTCGCGGCGGCGGTCGCCTTCAGATTGGCGGTGAGCTTGCGGTGCACGTCGGCGTCGAGCTTGACGGACGATCGCGCCTCCAAGCCTCGCACCGGCAGGTTCTGGTCGCTTGCGCCGAACAGCTCGACGGTCCTGGGATCGGTCACGGCAAAGTCCTCCTTCGGCGTTTCGGCCGTCGCCCGCGCGCGCAGGCGAGTCAGGCGCGCAGCCGTCGGCGGCGTTTTGGTCGGCGCCGATACGTCGTCGTAAGCATAGCCGAGCTTCGAGAGATCGCTCATCTCTCCCGGCGTGTAGGTCCGGTTTTCTCCGTGCGGCATCGGCATCCTGAAAGGCCGCTCGCCGATGGCCGCCGGACCTTTCAGCCAATTCACCGCGGTCGGATCGACGTGCGTCGGAGGATTTCTTCGCCAGACTTCCCACAGCCGGTCGATGTTCGCGTGATGGAGCCAGAAGATCGGATCGAGGCCCGCGATGTCCGGGTGCGACATCAATCCGGGCAGGCCCGTCGCCCGATTTCTCCCGCCGACGATGCCATGCACCGCGTCGTGCGGCTGCGTCTCGATGCCGCCGTGGACCCGGCCGCTGTGGCTGAAGCCCGTGTCCACCCCGCCGAATCCGGTGCTGCCTCCGCTTGCCACGCCTTCGAAATCGGGATCGCCGAGCGCGTTCATGTTGATCCACTTGGTCGGCACGTAGACCTCGCCGTTGTTGTACGGGCCGTAGCGCTGCTTCACGTACAGCGGATTGTCGCCTTTCCCGTCCGGCCAGTCGGGCGATGCGAAGGCCTTGGGCAGGAGATCCTGGCCCGGCTTGAAATAATTCCAATAGGGCAGCGCCCAGTTCTTGGGCCCGCGCAGCTTCAGGACCTCGTCGCGCACGACGGCCTCCAATGCGAGCAGGTAGCCGCGGTGCCACGGCAGGAAGTACCAACTGCCGTGCTGGCATTGCTTCCAGTAGGCCTGAATGTCGGCCGTGCTCGGCATCTTGTCGTGCGCGTTCAGGTAGCCGACGCGGCGCCACAGGTCCTGCTGGAATCCATGAATGGCCGCGTAGAAACGCCAACTGTTCCGGTCGTCGAGGGCGCGCGATTGCATCGCCTTGACGCCGCGTGCGTACCAGAGGATCGGTTCGGCCCAGTCGGCGCCCAGGTCCCAGACGTTTTGACGTAAGTAAGTCATGCTGATTTCCCCTTTTTTATTGGCGTGCAGCATGCCGCGATCGGATTGGTCGAATCCGATCGTCCGTACGATCAACAATCAATTGAAATTGATGAAGTGTTATCCGCTGGAAAGGAGGGTCAAGTTAATTGTTGATCGTTGTTCAAGCAGCGATTCGGCTCGCATGGAAAGCGCCAGTCTTTATCGAGGCAACAAGTTCCTGCTTCGTTTTCTGGTTTTTGGCATCGGGCCGTCGCCAAGAAAATGCTAGTTCATTTTTTGTCGGTTTCCATATTTAAATGAGATGTTGCAGAAAATCGGCGTTTCGATCGAACCGATGCGATTCGGGCTGGTTTAACTGGATTTAAAAGCGCAAGCGAGGTGGAAAATCGAATCGATTTGATGAGCCGGCGCGGGAAGTGGATTTCGAAGGATCGAAAAGGTCGGTCGATCTCTTCGGTAAGCGGTTAAAACGATGATCTTCGGATCGGCTTGGCCGGACTCGCCGGCGAGCCGATGTCGATGTCGCCGCGCGCATGACGACGACCGGCGCGTCACGTCCGGCAGGCCGAGAACGGAACCCGCCCGAACGCCAACCGAAACATCGGGTTCGATCGTCTCCCGTCACGCCCCGGCCGCGCGCATCAAGTCGACGCGACCAGAAACGCCTCGCCGCTCGACGGCCGCAGGCCATCGGGCCGCCCGTCGAAATAGCGCCGGACGAGATCGCCGGTCGACACGTGCCGGACCTCGCGAAACCCCGCCTCGCGGGCGAGCGCGAGCATTTCGGGCGGACTGAGGAAGCTGACGAACGGCGTGCCCGCCGCCCGCGCGCGTTCGTAGACGGCCGCGTGCTGCGCGCGCTCGGCCGGATCGTCGATGAGTTCGAGCGGCAGCAGGAACGTCATCGCGAGCGTCGAGCCCGGCGCGAGCGTCGCGGTCTGGCGCAGCGTGTCGGCGATCGCCTCGCGGGTCAGATACATCGAGACGCCCGTCGACGACACGACGGCCGGCCGGCTGTCGTCGAAGCCGGCGGCGCTCAACTGCGTCCGCCACGCGCCGCTGGCCTCGAAATCGACCGGCACGAGCCGCAGCCATTCCGGCACGCCGTAGCCGAGCGCGATCAGGCGCTGCCGTTTCCACGCCTGCGTGCCGGGCTGGTCGATTTCGAATACCCGAAGGTGCGATGCGCGCTTCGCGCTGCGCTGCGCGAACGTGTCGAGGCCCGCGCCGAGCACCACATACTGCGCGACGCCCCCGTCGGCCTGTTCGTCGACCAGATCCTCGACGAAGCGCGCGCGGCCGACGATCGACGCGCGGTAGCCGCGCGTGGCCTGCGGTTCCATGTCCGGGCGGCTGCGCCAGTCGTCGTCGGGGGCGGCCAGTTCAAGGCCGATCACGTCGTCGAGCACGTGCGGCGGCGCATCGATCTCGACGTGCAGCGCGCGCCACAGCGCGACCCGCACCGCGGTGCTGTCCGGTGCGGTAATCGATTGGTTCGGCATGACGCTTCCTCCACTTCTCAACAGACGAATTTCGTCGACACGTCACAGTGTATCGATCTATCGAGATCGCGACGCCGTCCCGCGCGGCGGCATGCGATTGGCGCACCGCCCATGTGCCCATGACGATGCGTTTTCAGTTCGGGGTGCCTCGCTCGGGCGAGCGCGGGCCGTCACGGTCGCGCCGCTTTGCCGTCCGGCGCCGCGGGCATCAGCCCGACGTAGCGCGCATCCGTCAGCGTGCGCAGGAAGGCGACGAGATCGTCGATGTCGGCGTTCGTCATCGCGGGCGGCGTGCCGGGGCGGCGGTTCATCGGCGTCGAATTCACGTTGATGTTGCCGCGATGCGCGCGCGGCACGTCGTCGAACGTGTCGCGGCCGTGGTACCAGCGTGTCGGGTCGGTCGAGCGCGTGTTGTAGAACGCGACGGCGTCGCGCAGCGTATCGAACACGCCGTTGTGCATGAACGACTCCTTGACCGCGACGTTGCGCAGGCCTGGTGTGCGCAGATAGCCGCACCATTGCGTCGGCTCGGGCCAGCGCAGCTTCGCGGCGGTGTCGCACAGGCCGTTGTCGAAGTGGCGCGGGTCGCGGTTCGCGGGCAGCGCGCGATTGCGCGGCACCGCGATCGCGTCGTAGCCGAAGTCGGTGAAGAGCGAGCGCTCGGGCCGGCTCGCGGTGTCCGACAGCGTGTGGCAGCTCATGCAGTTGCCTTTGTCCGGATTCCTGAAGAGCGCGAGGCCGCGCAGCTCCTGCGGCGTGAGCGGCGCGCGCTTTGTCACGTACGCGTCGTAGCGCGACGAGAAGGGCGCCATCTCGTCGCTCTGCAGGTACGCCTGCATCGCGTCGCCGAGCGCGCGCGCCATCCGCTCGGGATCGCGGCGCACCGACGCGCCGAATCGTTCGGCGAGCGCCGCGCCGAGCGCGGTGCCGCCGATCTTGCGCATGAGCGCCGCGGGCGATGCGTTGTTCATCTCGTCCGGATCGAAGAGCGGGCCGCGCAACTGCTCGGCGAGCGTATCGGCGCGGCCGTCCGAGAACAGGCCGCCGAACGGCGCGGGCGCGAGCGCGTCGTCGTCCTGATAGAAGTGGCGGCGCGGCACGTAGCGCACGTACAGCAGCGACGGCGCGTTGCGGCGGCTGAAATGGCCGGGCCGGCTGCCCTGCGGCACGCGCGGGCCGGCGAGCGCCGCATGCGACAGCGTCGGCGCGAACGCGCGGCCCGGATCGTGGCAGCTCGCGCACGAGGTGCCGCGCGGCTCCGACAATGCCGGATCGAAAAACACGCGCTTGCCGAGCGCGACGAGCGCCGGGTCCGGACGGAACGCGGCCGCCGTCGGATCGACTTTCGACGCGACCTGCGGCGTGCCGCGGCCGATCGTGCCGACGACGCGCTCCGGCGGCGCGCCGGGGAGCAGAATCGTCGTCGGCGGCGGAGGCGAGGCGGTGCCGGCGCGAACGGCGTCTTGCGCGGGTTTCGCACGGGCCGGGGCGGTCGCGCCCGGCGCGGCAGGACCGGACGCGAAAGCGATCGCCGATGCGCACGCGGCGAGTACGCCGCTTGCCGCCCGCGCGATGGTTGGGATAGGGCGACATTTCCTCATCGTGCCGAACGCTGCCTGACCGGGCGCGAAGGCGATGGCGCACGCACGCGCCGCGAACGCCGCCGCCTCCGCGCGCCGGGCCGCGATGCGCCGCTTGCTGTCCGTCACGGCGCGACGAAGCCGGTCTTGTCGCACGTGAGCGTCGTGCCCGCCTGGTCGCAGTTCGCGAGCAGCTTGCCCGCCGCGGTGTACGCCTTGAACGTCCAGCCGCGCGCGGGCGCCGCGCGGCGCTCCATGATCAGGAAGCCGAAGCTGTTGTTGTGCGACAGCCTGTCGATGACGACGCCCGGCGCGGGCGTCAGATTCGCCGGAAACGGATCGGGCAGCGCGACGTCGAGATTGTCGCCGCCGTTGCCCGACACGATCGTCGCCGGGTGGCCGGACGCGAAGTTGATCGCCTGGAAATCGTGCACGTGGCCGTGCAGCGCGACCTGCACGCCGGGCGGGTAGTACGCCTGCGCATAGAGGCTCGACATCACCGATTGCAGCGCGAGGTTGCCTGGCGCGGGCGTGCTGCCCGGAATCGGCGCGAACGCGAGGATCGGGTGATGGTTCGTGAAGATCGTCGTCGACATGCCCGGCTTGTTCGCGAGCGCGGCCACCGTCTGGAACTGCTTCTGGTAGATCTGGAATGGCACGTCGGTTGTCTTGAGCGCCGCGCGGCCGACCTTCGCGGTATCGAACACGATCACCTGCGTGCCGGTGCCGAGCGGCACCGCGTAGGGCTCCGAATAGTTCGCGTTGCCGTCGTTCGCGGGATCGTTGCATGAGCGCGCGTCCGAGTACGGGCGCGGATCGAGGAAGCGGAACCAGCCCTGGCCCGCGCGCGCGCATTCCTCGTGGTTGCCGCGCACGACGACCCACGGCGCCTTCGCGAGGAGCGGCGCGGCGGGCTCGAACAGATCCGCGCGCCACGTGTCCCAGCCGTAGCCCCACGGGCTGTTCTTGCAGCCGGCGATGTCGGGCGGGCACGCGTTCTCGCGATAGTGATAATCGCCGACGTGCAGCACGAGATCCGGATTCAGCTTCGCGACGCTCGCCGCGATCGTCGCGAACGGCCACACCGTCGCGTCGCTGCACGCCTGGAATGCGTTGTCGGCCTTCTTCATCCGGCAGCCGGTGTCGGCGATGATCGCCACGCGCTGCGGCTCGGCCTTCGGCAGCGGCAGCGCGCGCCCGGCGACGGTCACGTCCTGGGCGTTCGCGGGCAGCGTCGTTTCGCAGACGGACACCGGAAAGCTCGATGGCTTCGAATCGGCGGGATCGCTCGCGGTCTGTCGCTGCGCGGCGGTGCCCGCGGTGATGCGCAGCGTCATCCGGGCGATCTTGCCGTCGGCGTTCAACTGCGGGCAGACGGCGGGCGCCGGCTCGCCCGATGTCGCGGCGGGCGGCGTGTAGTTCGTGATCACGCGGGCGATCGCCTGGTTGTCGTCGCCGATCTCGACCCACGCCGCCTGGATGTTCGCGGGCGCGCTCGCGGCGTCCGGCTGGTTGTCGATGCTGCTCGTGCAGGCGTGGAACAGCGCGGCACCCGCGAGCGTCAGAGCAAGCGCGGCGGCGCGGAGTATCGGTCGTGGCATGGTCGTTCCCATCGGAAAGCCGTAAAGGTACGCATGGCCGATGTAATAAATGTGAAGGCGGCATGACATCATCGCGCGACATGCGGCGATGGCCGGGCAAGCGCGACGCCGATGGCGAAGCGATGCCGGACGGATGCGCGAGCCGACGGGCGGCGCGCGCTATCGGCGGCGCGCATCGCGCCCGCCGCCTACCGTTACCCGCTACCCACCCGTTGCGTGCCGCGACTCTCGCCGAATCGAAACAGCCGCGCAGGCGTCTCGACGAAGATTGCGCGCCGCATCGCGTCGTCGCGCATCCATCGCCGGGCGAGCGCACATGCGCGGCCGAACGTCTCCGTCCGCTCGAACTGCGTGTGCGGCCAGTCGCTGCCCCACACGAGCCGTTCGGCGCCGAACTCGGCCGCGAGCGCATCGAACGCTTCGCGCGCGCGCGCGTCCGCTTCGTCGGGCGCGAGCGGCCAGTTGCGATAGACGCCGGAAATCTTCACCCACACGCGGCGCGTCGCGGCCGCGTGCAGCAGATCGCGAAAGCCGGCGTCGGCGATGCCGCACGCCGGATCGGGGCGGCCGAAATGATCGACGACGATATTCAAGCGATGCGCGAGGAGCGGCGCGATCAGCCGCCCGAGCCGGTGCGCTTGCGCGTGCAGTTCGACATGCCAGCGCAGCGCCGCGATGCGCTCGAGCGTCGCGCGCCATGCCGGGCCGTCGAGCGCCGGGTCCGGCATGCCGATCAGGTTCAGCCGGATGCCGACGATGCCCGCGCGATCGAGCGCATCGAGCACGTGCGGCTCGCAGCCCGCGTCGATCACCGCGACGCCGCGCAGGCGCCGCGGCTGCTGTGCGAGCGCGCGCAACAGATAGCGGCAGTCGCTGCCGAGAAAGCTCGGCTGCACGAGCACGCCGTGCGATACGTGGTGCGCGTCGAGCTGCGCGAGGTATGCGCCGAGCGGCGCGTCGTAATCGGGCGCGTAGCGGCGCTGGCCGGCGAGCGGCAGCCCCGTCTCGAACACGTGCGCGTGCGCGTCGATCGCCGTGATGTCGCCGGCCGCGTGCCGCATCGCCGCCGCGTGCGCGCACGCGTTCCACTCTTGATCGCTCAACGCTCGATGCTCCTCACCGTGAACCGCCGACCTGAATCCGGCGCGAACCTCAACGATGCTGCGCGCCCGGCGCGCCGATGCGGTCGGCTCCCGCATCGGCGGCGTGCGTGTTCGCCCGGTCGTCGAGCGCGCGTCCGCGCGTCTCGGGCAGCATCAGCACCGCGACGACGACGATCGAATACGCGATCGCCGCGTCGATGCCGATCGCGGTGCCGAGCGGCATGCCGGCCGACATGTGTCCGACGAGCACCGGAAAGCCCGCCGATGCGACGCGCCCGAAGTTGTAGCAAAAGCCGACGCCCGTGCCGCGGGTGCCGCGCGGGTACAGCTCGTTGAAGAGCGCGCCCATGCTCGCCGGGATGCCGGCCGCGAAGAAGCCCAGCGGAAAGCTGAGCACGAGCATCGCGGCGTTGCCGAGCGGCAGGAACAGATACGCGATCACGGTCGCGACGCAGCACGCGGCGAACGCGAGGATCGTGCCGCGCCGCCCGATGCGGTCGAGCAGTTGCGCGCTCGCGATGCAGCCGCAGAAGAACGCGACGATGATGACGGCCAGATAGCCGCCCGTGCCGAGCACCGACAGATGCCGCTCGATTTTCAGATAGGTCGGCAGCCACGTCATCAGCGCGTAGTAGCCGCCGTGCGCGCCGACGCCGAGCAGCGCGCCGATCAGCGTCATGCGCCGCATATCGCGCGAGAAGATGCCGACGAGCGGGGCGCTTGCGCGCGCCGCTGCCGGCTCGTTCGGCGCGCCCGGCGTGCTCGATGCGTGCGATGCGCTCGAAGCACTTGCCGAAGGCTCGACGATCCCGCGCCGCACATAGACGATCAGCAGCGCCGGCAGCAGCCCGATGCCGAACATCGCGCGCCACGCGAGCTCGGCGGGCATCAGCGAGAACGCGAGCGCATAGAGCAGCACGGCGGCCGCCCAGCCGAGCGCCCACGCGCTCTGCACGGCGCCCATCGCCTTGCCGCGATGCTCGGCGCGGATCGTCTCCGCCATCAGCACGGCGCCCGCCGCCCATTCGCCGCCGAAGCCCGCGCCCTGCAGCGTCTTCAGGACGACGAACTGCGGGTAGCTCGTCGCGAACGCGCAGGCAAACGTGCCGACCGAGAAGCACGCGATCGTCCATTGCAGCGTCCGCACGCGGCCGAAGCGGTCGGACAGCATGCCGGCCGCCCAGCCGCCCACAGCCGACGCGACGAGCGTCGCGCCGCCGACGAAGCCCGCCTGCGTGCGCGACAGCGACCATTCGGCGACGATCGCGGGGATCACGAGGCTGAACATCTGCACGTCGAGCGCATCGAGCGCCCAGCCGCCGAAGCAGGCCCAGAACGTGCGCCGTTCGCGCGGCGATACGGCGGCGAACCATTTGAACACGGTTGTCTCCTGTGGGGCATCGGGCGTCGGTCGTCGGTCGTTTGCGCCGCTCGCGGCAAAGCGCTTCGCCGGCCGGCCGCGCTCGCTCGCGCGTGCGCGCGCGCGGCTAACGGATTTCCGCCTGATAGATGAACTCGCTCGCGGGGCCGCGCGAGCGCCGCCATTCGAGCGGCCGACGGTCGTAACCGCACGCGAGCCGCTCGATCACGACGGCGGGCGTGCCCGGCTCGATGCGCAGCAGGCGCGCGTGCACGGGGCCGATCGCCTCGACGGTCAGCGTCTCGGTGGCCGATGCGACGATCTGGTTGCAATGCGCTTCGTAGACCGGATACAGGAGGTCGCCGATCGAGTCGAGCTCAAGCCGCGCGAATGCGGCGAAGCGGTCGTAAGGCAACCAGATCTCCTCGGCGAGCATCGGCGCGCCGTCGATCAGGCGCACCCGCGTCATCGCGATCACCGACGCGCGGGCCGGGATCTGCAGCGCGGCCGCGACGGCCGACGGCGCCTCGACGACCTCGCGGCGCAGGATCCGGCTCTCCGGTATCCGGCGCTCGCCGTGCTTGCTCTGAAAGCGAAAGAAGCGGAACAGCGAACTGTCGAAGCTCGCGCGCCGCACGAACGTGCCGCGCCCCTGGAAGCGTTCGAGCATGCCGTCGGCAACGAGCAGATCGACCGCCTTGCGCACCGTGCCGATCGCGACATCGTAGCGTTTCGCGAGCGCCTGCTCGGTCGGGATCGCTTCGCCCGGCCGCCAGTGGCGGGCGGCGATGAGCGCGGCCAGTTCGTCGCGCAGGCGCTGATAGCGGGGGAGACGGTCGTCGGTCGCGTGCATGGTTCCTTCCTATTCATCTATATGTTTGCATGACTTCAGCACAAGCGAATCGGGAGAAACCCGACGGAATGCATGAATTTTATGCGTATGGCGCGGGTTATTCCGCATTGCCGTGCTCCGCTAATCAACTAATCATCTATATGAATTATTGAGCAAGGAGACAGCAGGTGGACGAGTCCTCAACCCGCGAACGGGCGGTCATGACGAAAATCGCGCGTCGGCTGATGCCGCTGCTCGTCATCATGTTCCTGATCGCGTTCATCGACCGGCAGAACGTCGGGTTCGCGAAGCTGCAGATGGTCCACGCGCTCGGGATGACCGAGACGTCGTACGGGCTCGGCGCGTCGCTGTTCTTCATCGGCTACCTGCTGTTCGAGGTGCCGAGCACGCTCGCGCTGCACCGGTTCGGCGCACGCCTCTGGCTCGCGCGCATCATGATGACGTGGGGCGTGGTCACGGTCCTGCTCGGCTTCACGCATTCGACGAGCGTCTTCTACGTGTTCCGCTTTCTGCTCGGCGTCGCGGAGGCGGGCTTCTATCCGGGCGTCATCTATTACCTGACGCTGTGGTTCCCGCAGAGCCACCGCACGCGCGTGCTCGGCCTCTTCACGCTCGGCAGCGCGCTCGCGAACATGCTCGGCTCGCTCGCGGGCGGGCTGCTGCTGTCGCTCGACGGCCGGCTCGGGCTTGCCGGCTGGCAGTGGGTGTTCGTCGCGACGGGGCTGCCCGCTGTCGCCGTCGCGCTCGTCGCGCTGCGCTTGCTGCCCGAGTCGGTCGAGCGCGCGACGTTCCTGTCCGACGACGAGAAGCGCGTCGCGCTCGCCGCGCTCAAGCGCGAGGCGTCGCCCGAGGCGGTGTCCGAATCGCCGTGGCGCGCGCTCGTCGACCCGCGCGTGCTGATGTTCGCGCTCGCGTACATGCTGATGTCGACGTCGCTGTACGGCGTCACGTACTGGCTGCCGACGCTCCTGAAGAGCAGCGGCGTGCCGTCGTCGCTGAACGGGCTGCTGAACATGATCCCGTGGGCGATCGCGGCGCTGCTGCTGTTGTGGCTGCCCGCGCGGCTCAAGCGCGAGCGGATCGTGCTGAAGGCGATGGCGATCGTCGCGGGCGTCGGCGTTGCCGGCTTCGCGCTCAGCCTCGCGCTGCCCGGCCTGCCTTGGCGCTTCGCCGCGCTCGTGCTGGGCGGCGCGTGCATCCCGCTGCTGTATCCGTGCTTCTGGTCGCTGCCGCCGCGCTTCTTTTCCGGCGCGCGCGCCGCGGCGAGCATCGCCGCGATCAACTCGATCGGCAATCTGGGCGGCTTCTTCGCGCAGAACCTGATGCCTTACGTCGGCAAGGTCGCGGGCAGCGCGAGCGCGCCGATGCTCGTGCCCGTCGTATGTCTCGCGACGCTCGGCGTCGGCATGCTCGCCGCCGCGTCGATGGCCGGCCGGCGGCGGGCGGCGGGCATGGCGGCCTGAGCGCCGCATGACGCGGCGACGGCGTTGCGGGCGGACCTGGCCGCGCGTTGTGGCATGGGCTGGTCCGGGCGGCGTTGCGCGAGCACGCCGCCCGGTTCGTTCGGCGCGCCGCGTTCGTGACGCGCGTTTCGCTTCAGGCGGCGCGCCCGTTCTACAATCACCGCCGACGCCCGCTGCGCGCTCGGCGCGAAGCGCCGCTCAGGATTCGCTCGTCGCTGCGGTTTTACGCGGGCGGCGCGCACGCGGGGCCGACTTGCGCGGCGCCTTTGCCGGCGCTGCTTCGGTGGCCGATTCGGGGGGCGAAGCGTGTGTCGGTTCGCCGGCCGCGTCCGCCTCGTCGGCTGCGACGGGCGAGGCGGACGCCGCGCGCGCCTGGGTTCCCTTCGCCTTTTTCACAGGGGTCTTGCGTGCGCGCGAGCGTGCGGGTTTCGCCGTGTCGGCTGCCTGCGCTTCGGCCGCTTCGCCCGTGCGAGCCGGTTCGTGCGCGGCTCGCGTTTCATGCGGCTCGTGCGCGCCGTGCGCCGGATGCGTATCGTGCGCGTCGTCCGCTTCGATGTCGGCGTGCGCGTGACCTTCCGCGCCCGCGGCCGTCTCGACGATCAGCGGCATCTGCTCGGGCACGCGCTTCTTCGCGCCGCGGCTCTTGCCGTGCGCCTTCTTGCTCGACGGTTTGGCGAGCGCGTGGTTGTCGTCTGCGGCCGCGGCCGCCTCGGCCGGCCCGATGGCCTCGACGGCCACCGTCTGGATCGGCCGGAACACGAACGTGCCCGACTTGTCGTCGCGCCCGATGCCGAGCAGCCCGCGCGCCTGCGCTTCCTCGAGCAGGTTGCCGAACGCGCGGAACCCGTAGTACGACTCGTTGAAGTCCGGCTTGCGGCGCTTGATCGCGCTCTTGAGCACCGACGCCCAGATCTTGCCGCTCTCGCCGCGCTCGAACGCGAGCGCGTCGAATGTCTCGACGGCGAGCGAGATCGCTTCCGCCTTGCGCGCGTCGCCGTCGTGCTTGCGGTGCTTGTCGTCGTCGGTCGCGCGCTTCGTGCCCGCTTCGGCCTTGCGCGCGTCGCGCTTGGCGAGCGCGCGCTGCTGCTCGCGGGCGAGGTCGTCGTAGAAGATGAATTCGTCGCAGTTCGCGACGAGCAGATCCGACGTCGAGTTCTTCACGCCGACGCCGATCACGCGCTTCGCGTTCTCGCGCAGCTTCGACACGAGCGGCGAGAAATCCGAATCGCCGCTGATGATGACGAACGTGTCGACGTGCGCCTTCGTGTAGCAGAGGTCGAGCGCGTCGACGACGAGCCGGATGTCCGCCGAATTCTTGCCGGACTGGCGCACGTGCGGGATTTCGATCAGCTCGAAGCTCGCTTCGTGCATTGCCGCCTTGAACGTCTTGTAGCGATCCCAATCGCAGTACGCCTTCTTGACGACGATGCTGCCCTTGAGCAGCAGCTTTTCGAGCACGGGCCTGATGTCGAATTTCTCGAACTTCGTGTCGCGCACGCCGAGCGCGATGTTTTCGAAGTCGCAAAAGAGCGCCATGTTGACGCTGTCCTGGGGTAAGGCCATGAGGTCTCCAACCTGAGTGTCGGGTCGATCTTGCGATCGAGAATGGCGCACATGATAGCGGGTCGGCGCGCCTGCGCGGAAATCCGCGTGCCGGGCAGCGGCGAAACGGGCCGCCGCCGCGGCTCAAATCGGAAAACTCGTCGTCGACAGAATCTCCTTGAGCACGACGAACGTGCGGATCTGTCGCACGCCGGGCAGATACAGCAACTGCTCGGCGTGCAGCCGGTTGAACGTGTCGCTGTCGCGCGTGCGAATCAGCATGACGTAATCGAACTCGCCCGTCACGACGTGGCACTCCATGCAGCCGGACACCTTCTGCGCGGCTTGCTCGAATGCGTCGAACGAATCGGGCGTCGAGCGGTCGAGCACGACGCCGATCATCACGAGCATCCCCGCGTTCAGCGCCTTCGGCTCGAGCAGCGCGACGATCCCGCGGATCAGCCCCATTTCCTTCAGACGCTCGACGCGGCGCAGGCACGCGGGCGGGCTCAGGTTCACCTTCGCGGCGAGCGCGACGTTCGAGATCGACGCGTCGCGCTGCAGCACGCGCAGGATCGCGCGATCGACGCGGTCGATGTCCGCGCCCGCCGGTTGGGCGGCGGCCTTCGGCGTGGATTTTTTTGTTGCGCCCATGATCGATGATTCCTAATTTAATTAAGCTTAATATTTATATGACGTCATAAAAGTAGGTTAACTGGAATATCTTCGCAACCCTGTTATTTCCGATCGTTTTTAACATGAGGCATCGCTGCGGATCGCGATCGGACGGCGCGGCGTGCCGTCCGACGCGTGCCGCGCGCCCGAATCTTCGATGACAGGAGCGATCGATGAATCTCCAGAAATTCCCGCGTTATCCGCTGACCTTCGGCCCGACGCCGATCCAGCCGCTCAAGCGGCTCTCCGCGCATCTCGGCGGCAAGGTCGAGCTGTACGCGAAGCGCGACGACTGCAACAGCGGCCTCGCGTTCGGCGGCAACAAGACGCGCAAGCTCGAATACCTGATCCCCGACGCGCTCGCGCAAGGCTGCGACACGCTCGTGTCGATCGGCGGCATCCAGTCGAACCAGACGCGCCAGGTCGCGGCGGTCGCCGCGCATCTCGGGTTGAAGTGCGTGCTCGTGCAGGAGAACTGGGTCAACTACCACGACGCCGTCTACGATCGCGTCGGCAACATCCAGATGTCGCGGATGATGGGCGCCGACGTGCGCCTCGTGCCGGACGGCTTCGACATCGGCTTTCGCAAGAGCTGGGAGGACGCGCTCGCCGACGTCCGCGCAAGGGGCGGCAAGCCGTATGCGATTCCGGCCGGCTGCTCCGATCATCCGCTCGGCGGCCTCGGCTTCGTCGGCTTCGCCGAGGAAGTGCGCGCGCAGGAGGCCGAGCTCGGCTTCACGTTCGATTACGTCGTCGTGTGCTCGGTGACGGGCAGCACGCAGGCCGGGATGGTTGTCGGTTTCGCGGCGGACGGGCGCGCGGATCGCGTGATCGGCATCGACGCGTCGGCAAAGCCTGCGCAGACGCGCGAGCAGATCCTTCGGATCGCGAAGAATACCGCCGATCGCATCGAGCTCGGCCGCGACGTCACGAGCGGCGACGTCGTGCTCGACGAGCGCTTCGGCGGTCCCGAATACGGGCTGCCGAACGAAGGCACGCTCGAGGCGATCCGGCTGTGCGCGAAGCTCGAAGGCGTGCTGACCGATCCCGTCTACGAAGGCAAGTCGATGCACGGGATGATCGAGAAGGTGCGGCTCGGCGAGTTTCCCGCCGGCTCGAAGGTGCTGTATGCGCATCTCGGCGGCGTGCCCGCGCTGAACGCGTACAGCTTCCTGTTCCGCGACGGCTGATTGACGCGCATCGGGCGCGCGCGTTCGCGTCGATGAACGGGGCCCTCGATTCGCATCGCGAAGCGTCGGCGGCGCGCTGGTGGCAGCCGCCGTCGTCGCCGACGCTCGTGTGCGTCGTCGGCGACGACACGCTGCCCGCCGCGTGTTGCGGCGCGCTCGCGAAGCGGCTCGCCGGCGTCCCGCAGATCGCGTTGCTCGGCTGCGCCGAACCGGCGCGGCTGCATGCGCTGTGGCTCGACGCGCGTTCGCGCGCGAGAGCGCGCCTGCCTGCCGACGTCGCGCCGCTCGAGCGCGCGCTCGGTGCGCTGTCGCGCGATGCATGGCTGCTGTTGTGGTCGCAGCAACCGCAGTTGCTCGACTGGATCGGCGGCGTGCACGGGAATCGGACGCTCGTTGTCCGTCATTGTCCGTTGACGTGCGACGAGACCGAGCTGCAACGTGCGGCCGACGCGGCGCTGGCGGCGCTGCGCGCGGCGGTGCGATTGCGGATCGACGCCGAGTATTGAGGCCGAGAGTATCGAGGCCGAGTATCGAGGCTGAGTATCGAGGCCGGGCATTGACGCCGTCGAGGCGTCCCGCGGCGTTCGGACGGCGTCGGCGACATCGCGAAGCCGGCACGATTCGCCATTCGCGACGCGCGTTCGCGCCGTTCCCGTCAAATCCCGATCGGCGCGGCCGCGCGCTTGCCGGGTGCGAGCGCGCGCGTGTATTGCATCGGCGTCATCCCGAACGTGCGCTTGAAGTGGTTGCAGAGCGCGCTTTGATCGTAGAAGCCCGACGTCAGCGCGGCGTCGGCGAGCGAGCGGCCCGCCTGCAGCTCGCGCAGCGCCGCGCGCAGCCGCAACTGGTTCAGGTACGCATGCGGCGTGAGGCCGATCACGCGATTGAACGCGGTGATCAGTTGGAACGACGTCAGGTTCGCCGCCGCCGCGATCTGCTCGAGGGTGAGCGCATGGTCGAAGCTGTCGTTCATCAGATCGAGCGCGGGCTTCAGGATCGGCAGGTCCGCCTTCGCGCCGAAGCCGAGCCCGGCCTGGAGCCCGTGCCGCGAGAACAGCGTGCCGAAGCTGCTGACGAGCAGTTCCTGCTGCAGCAGCAGATCGTCCTGTTCGTCCATCGCGCGGTGCAGGGTCAGGAACTGCTCGACGAGCTGAGGATCGTTGAGCACGTTCGATGTGAAGAAACGCGGCTGCTCCATGCCGAGCAGCGTCAGCACGCGGGACAGGCCGGCCTCCGCGAGGTAGAACGACCGATAGCGCCAGCGGCTGCTGCCGCCCATGCGCCCCGAGTGCGGCTCGCACGGGTTGAACACGAGCACGGCGTCCGGCTCGGCGAGCCGCGTTTGCCCACGGCTCTTGAACACGGAGCCGCCGACCTCCGTGACGGCGATCACGAGCGAATCGTGCACGTGCGGCGCGTAGTCGTGCGTGGTGAAGTCGGCGAGCAGCAGATCGATCCCGGAAATGCCGGGTGAGTGCCAGTAACGCGACTGGTTGCGATGGTCTAGCTTGGCCACGGTCGAACCCCGATTCCGATGAAACGAAACAGCCGGCGGCGGACGGTGCCGCTCCGAGCGCGCCGCTCGGCGTCGCGCGCGCCGGCAGGCCTTCCGATGTCGTCAGCGCGCGTAAGCATCGCGCGACATGCAAGTTCCGTACCGCGATGCGCCGCCGCGCCGGGCGCCGCCGGTCGCGCGCCGCGCGTCGACGGCGATATTTTAGAGGGAATCGCCACGGCGATGCGAAACCGGCATCCGATGTCGGATCGCGCTTTTCGCTTGCGCAAGTTGGGTAATCGCGCCGCCGGGGAATATCGATCGTCGCGCGATATTTTCTTGTGCAAGGCGATGCACCATGAAAATACGTTTTCCCGATAAAGCACAAAACCAGTGCGAATCGATAAATCGAATCGCAGGAATATCGATCGCCAGTTAAATTGAGGGCGGCGATCAATAATAAATGCCGACGTCAATTTGGCCGCCTTTTTCCAATTTCCCAATATTTGTGTCACAAAAATCCGCTGCGAAGCCGAAATGGATTTGCACGAGCGCGGCAGCCGTTCCTGCAGTCATTCCCGCGGTCATTCCCGCGGTCATTCCTGATTCGCACAGCGGTTTCCGCGGCCGAATCCGCAGGCCCGGCACAGCCGCCGTCAGGCGGCGATGACGGCGTTCGGCGCGACAGCGCGTTTCGCGCGGCGCGCATCGATGCGCTGCGGTTGCATCTCGGAAAAAACGGCGCGTTTCAATTTTATCCAATACAGCTAAATAAGGTCGCCATAGTTTTGCGTCGAAGGTTGCCGCATTTTAAAACTCGAAAAGGGGTTGCCATGCAAAACGTCGATCGTCCGACTGGTTCTTCGCTCGCAGGTGCCGCCATTCTGCTGGAGATCGGCTCCGCATACGGAGTCGTCGATTTCATCCGGCATTCGAAGGGTTTCGACGTGGCCGCGCTCGCCGAGCGCAGCGGAATCGACCGGCCGGTGATCGCCGAATATGTCGACGCGATGCGCGAGGCCGGGCTCCTGAGTCTCGCGAAATCGGGCGAGCGGGACATCTATCGGCCGGCCGACGATTTTCCCGACGTCGTCAACGACGTCGGCTACCTGTCGTGGGCGCTCCTCGCGTGCGCGCCGCTGATCCTCAATGCGCGCGAATTCGCCGCCGACAACGCGCTCGCGCAGGCGCGCCATCCGCGCGACGGCGGGCTCGTCGCGCGCACGTCGAAATGGATGGGCGAACTGTCGTTCTATCCGCAGCCCGAGCGCGCGATCCTGAAGCTGCGGCCGAAGAAGATCGTCGACCTGGGCTCCGGCTCGGGCGGCTTCCTGATCCGGATGCTGCATCAGCTCGACGGCGCGCGCGGCGTCGGCGTCGATCTCAGCGCGACGGCGACCGAGCAGGCGAAGCAGGCGGCCGAAGCGAACGGCTTCGCCGGGCGGCTCGAATTCCTGCATCGGCCGATCCAGTCGCTGATCGACGATCCGACGCCGCTCAAGGGCGCGGACGTCGTGCACGCGGGCTTCGTGATGCACGACCTGCTGCCCGCCGAGGAGCGCACGCTCGACGCGCTGCTCGAAACGTGCCGCGAGCACGCGTCGAGCGGCACCGTCGTGATCGTCGACGCGGTGCCGCTCGCGCCGGACCAATGGGAGCGTTCGTTCGCCGCGGCCTTCAATCACCTGCACCGCAACTTCATGTCGCGCCGGCTGCTGAGCGAGACCGAGTGGCGGGAGAAGTTCGAGAAGGCGGGTTTCGGAAACGTCGCCGTAGAAACGCTCGGCCACCCCGGTGGCCGGATGATTCTGGGGAGCGCTTAGGAGGAGATGTTCTTCGTTGTCTTGGGCCGATGTAGTTACTTCCGAGGAGTGTGTCATGCCGATCACTGTCGATGAACTGGTTCAGAAAGTCAAAAGCCATCGCTGTTATACCCACCCGGTGTTCATGAACTGGGCGAAGGTCGATCCCGAGCCGAAAGTCGTCGGGGCGCTGTTCCATCAGATCCAGAATTTCTGCGCGTCGACGCGGCCGGGCTGGAATTTCCCGCAGGCGCTCGCCGATCACGGGCTGCAGAAGCAGAGCGAGCTGATGAACGAGATCGTCGACAGCGAATCGGGACACGGCCCCGAGCTCGCGACGATGGCGGGCTACATCGTCAATCGCGCGGCGGGCAGCGCGGTGATTCCGGATCTGTACGATCAGGCGGCCGTCGAGGGCGTGCTCAAGCACTATTCGGACGAACTGCTCGGCTCGCTGCCCGGCTACGACGACGAGACCGGCCTCACGACGCAGGTGCGCCGCGCGATCAGCGTGTTCGAGCGCCGCAAGCTCGTCGACGTCGAATCGACGTACCGCAATCTCGGCACCGCGCTCGCGCTCGAAATGATCTCGAATCGCCAACTGATCCCGGGCGAGAAGCACTGCCTCGTCGACAGCGGGCTGTACGACGCGACGCTCGAGGTGCCGGAGATGCACTACCTGCTCGAGCACTGGGGCGAGGTCGGCGCCGAGCAGCAGCACGAGGAGAACGCGCGGGCCGCGGTGAAGCCCGCGCTCGAGTCCGAGCATGCGGCGCTCGTGATCGAAGGCGCGGAGGAGTTCCTGAACGCGCTTGCGAGCGTGTGGGATCTGCTCGATGCGTCGCTGCTGGAATCGGGCTACGTGAAGAAGGCGGCGTGACGATGCCGGGCACGGCGCCGCGAGGCGCCGTCTTCCCCATTCTTGCAGTGCGAGGAAACCATGACGGCATATCTGCTGGGCAGGATGGCGATCAGCGACCCGTCGAAGTACGCGCGTTACAAGGCGCTGACGCCCGACATCATCGCGCGCTTCGGCGGCCGGTTCCTGACGCGCGGCGGCGACAAGCTGACGCTCGAAGGGCCCGCCGACGAGCGCCGGATCGTGCTCGTCGAGTTCGCGGATGCGGACGCGGCGGCGCGCTTCTATCACTCGGCCGATTACCAGCATGCGAAGTCGCTGCGCGAAGGGGCGGCCGACATGCAGTTGATGATCGTCGGCGGCTTCGAGCAGAAATGACGGCCGGCTCGGGCCGCCCGCCCGCCGCGGCGCGCGGGCGCGATCGACGAACGGAGGCGACGCATGCGCGACGTGACCAATGACGAACAGCGATCCGGCGGATGGGGGGCGTTTCCCGTGGGCGCGCCGCCCGACGGCGACGCCCCCGCTGCATTCGCGACGCCGGAGACGGTCGGGCGCTGCGTCGACGAGTTGCGCACGGTCGTCGGCGAGCGGCTAGTCGTCGGGCGCGCGGTGCGCGAGCAGCACGGCAAGGACATTTCGTTCCATCCGGGCGCGCCGCCCGACGCCGTCGCGTTCGTCCAGTCGACGGCCGAGGTCGCCGCGATCACGCGCGTGTGCCACCGGCTGCGCGTGCCGCTGATTCCGTTCGGCACCGGCACGTCGTGCGAGGGGCACATCGCCGCGCTGCGCGGCGGCGTGTGCATCGATCTGTCCGGCATGAACCGGATTCTGCGCGTGAGCACCGAGGATCTCGACTGCACGGTCGAGGCGGGCGTGACGCGCAAGCAGCTCAATGCGCATCTGCACGACACGGGGCTGTTCTTCCCGATCGATCCGGGCGCGGACGCGTCGATCGGCGGCATGTGCTCGACGCGCGCGTCCGGCACGAACGCGGTCCGCTACGGGACGATGCGCGAGAGCGTGCTCGCGCTCGAAGTCGTGCTGCCGAACGGCGACGTGACGTCGGTTGGCTCGCGTGCGCGCAAGTCGGCGGCGGGCTACGATCTCGCGCGCCTGTTCGTCGGCGCGGAAGGCACGCTCGGCACGATCACGGGCGTCACGCTGCGGCTGCATCCGCGGCCGGACCAGGTGTCGGCCGCGGTGTGCGGCTTTGCCGACCTGAAGGCCGCGGTCGACTCGGTGATCGCGATCATCCAGAGCGGCGTGCCGATCGCGCGCGTCGAACTGCTCGACGCGATGCAGATTGCCGCGTGCAACCGCTATTCGAAGCTGAGCCTTCAGGAGCGGCCGACGCTCTTTTTCGAGTTCGCGGGCTTCGGCGCCGCCGTCGACGAGCAGATCGGCTGGGTCGGCGAGATTTGCGCGGGCCACGGCGGCAGCGAATTCCGCTGGGCGTCGCGGCCGGAGGAGCGCAGCGCGCTGTGGGCGGCGCGGCACGACGTCTGGTGGGCGACGCTCGCGCTGCGACCCGGCTGCGAAGGGATGCCGACCGATTCGTGCGTGCCCGTGTCGCGGCTCGCGGAGGCGGTGCTCGCCGCGCGCGCGGACGTCGACGCGCTCGGCCTCGTCGCGACGATCTGCGGGCACGTCGGCGACGGCAATTTCCATGTTTGCATCGTGATCGATCCGGCCGACGCGGACGAGCTCGCGCGCGCGACGGAGCTGAACCGGCGGCTCGCGCTGCGCGCGATCGCGCTCGGCGGCACCTGCACGGGCGAGCACGGCGTCGGCTACGGGAAGATCGGCTATCTGGAGCGCGAGCATTCGACGTCGCTGCAGTTGATGGCGGCCGTCAAGCGGGCGCTCGATCCGAGGGGCATCATGAATCCGGGCAAGGTGCTGCACCACGACCGTTATCCGCCGTTCGACTGAATTCTGGACAGCGCGCGGGCGGGGCGAGCGGCCGATCTGGCCGTGCGCGGCCCGACCCGGCGGGCCGGCCGCCGAACGAACGCGGCGCCACGTGCGCCGCGACGATCGGGCCGGCGTGCGCCGCGCGGTGCGCGACCCGTCGCCCGCGGTTCGCGCGTCCGCTTACCGGCCGTGCGCGACCGGCTCTGCGCAGCCGCCCCTCCTATCGACCATCCGCCACCGGCCACCGGCCGCGCCGGCGCAAGGCGGGCGGCGATCGGCATCAAATTTTCGCCAATAAGCTCGCTGAGACTTCTGACATCTTTCATTCATCAGCCAGGTGGAGCTTATGAATCGATTGTTCTGTCAAGACGACCCCGACACGCTGCTGCTGGCGGGCACGGTGGTCGACACGCGGCCGGGCGCGGTGCGCCTGTCTCAGCATCCGTTCTATCCGGGGGGCGGCGGCCAGTTGCCCGATCTCGGCACGGTCCAATGGGAAGGCGGCGTCGAGACCGTCACCGGTTTCAGCGAGGACGAAGGCGGGCTCTGGATCGAGCTCGCGAATGGCGTCGAGATCGTCGGTCACGTGCAGTCGAGCGTCGACGCCGCGTTCCGCCGCTCGATGCGCGAGCTGCACACCGATCTGCACGTGCTCAACGCGCTCGTCTATCGCGATTTCGACGGCGCGCTCGTGACGGGCGTTCAGATGAACGCCGACCGCACCGCGCGCATCGACTTCGATCTGCCCGACGCCGACAACGATCGCCTGCGCGCGCTGGAGGCCGAATTGAACGACGTCGTGCATCGCGATCTGCCGGTGCGCACGCGCTACGTGCCGCTCGCCGACGCGCAGCAGGAAAGCGGGCTCCTGCGCTCGCGCTCGGTCGCGCCGCCGCCGACGGCGGACGGGCTCGTGCGGATCGTCGAGATCGACGGCCTCGACAGCCAGGCGTGCGGCGGCACGCATCTCGCGTCGACGGGCGGTTCGAGTCCGGTCCGGATACTGAAGATCGAAAACAAGGGCCGCTCGAACCGCCGCGTGCGGCTCGGGCTGGAGCCGAGATGACGCAGCGCCTCTTCGCCGCGGTGTGGCGGCGGCCGGTGTGGCTGCTGTGGGTGCCGCCCGCGTTCTGGGCCGGCAACGTCGTGCTCGGCCGCGCGTTCAGCACGAGCTTTCCGCCCGTCTCGCTCGCGGTCGGCCGCTGGCTCGTCGCGCTCGTCGCGCTCGCGCCGTTCGTGTGGCGCGACGTGCTCCGCGAGCGGCAACTGCTGCTTCGGCACTGGAAGCTGATCTGGGCGTGCGGCGCGCTCGGGATCGCCGGCTACAACGCGCTCGCGTACGTCGCGCTGCGCTCGGTGCCGGCCGCGAGCGTCGCGTTCCTGAACTCGACGCTGCCGCTGATGGTGCCGCTCGCCGCGGCGCTCCTCGGCGTCGAGCGGATCACGTCGCGCGCGATCGCCGGCATCGTCGTGTCGTTCGGCGGCGTCGCGTGGATCGTCGCGCGCGGCCATTGGGAAGATCTCGTCGCGCTGCGCTTCGATCACGGCGAGCTCATCGTGATCCTCGCGACGGCCAACTACGCGATCTATTCGGTGCTGCTGCGGCGCAAGCCCGCGGCGATCAGCCCGCTCGCGTTCCTGACCGCGACGATGGCCACCGGGCTCGCGGTGCTCGCGCCGTTCTGGGTGCTGGAGCTCGCTGGCGGCGCGCGCATTCCGTTCGATCCGAAATCGATCGGCGCGGTGCTCTATATCGGCGTGTTCGCGTCGCTGATCGCATTCATCCTGTGGGGCCATTGCGTGCAGGTGCTCGGCGCGACGGTGACGGGCGTGTCGTTCCATCTCGTCGCGCTGTTCACCGCGGTGCTCGCCGCGATGACGCTCGGCGAGCCGGTCCATTCGTATCACCTCGTCGGCATCGCGCTGATCCTGTTCGGCTTCTTCGTCGCGACCCGCTCGGCGCCGGGCGTTCGCTCCGCCCCGAACGCACGTTCGCTGTGACCCGGCCGGGCCGCGGCGGCCCGGATGCCTTTTCGGCGGACGCAATCGGGCGTCCGCCTGTTCGCGCGCCTCGGAGGGGCCGATGTCCGAATACAAGGAAACGCTGAACCTGTTGCAGACGCCTTTTCCGATGAAGGGCGACCTGCCGCGCCGCGAGCCCGCGCTCGTCGAGCGCTGGGCGACTCAGCGCGTCTACGCGCGGATGCGCGCGGCGGCGGCGGGGCGGCCGCCGTTCGTGCTGCACGACGGGCCGCCGTATGCGAACGGCGACATCCACATCGGGCACGCGGTCAACAAGGTGCTGAAGGACATCGTGCTGAAGAGCCGCTTTCACGCGGGCTACGACGCGCAATGGATTCCCGGCTGGGACTGCCACGGGATGCCGATCGAGCACCGGATCGAGCAGCAGAACGGCTGCGGCCTGCCGGCGGAAACCGTGCAGCGGCTCTGCCGCGAATACGCGTTCGAGCAGACCGAGCGGCAGCAGCGCGATTTCCTGCGGCTCGGCCTGCTCGGCGATTGGCCGCACGCGTTTCGGACGATGGACTTCCGCACCGAGGCGAACGAGCTGCGCTTTCTCGAGCGCATACGCGGGCGCGGGCTGCTGTATCGCGGGCAGAAGCCGGTGAACTGGTGCGTCGATTGCCAGTCGGCGCTCGCGGAGGCCGAGCTCGAATACGCGCAGAAGACCTCGATCGCGATTCACGCCGGGCTGCGCGTGCGCGATCCGGTCGATTTCGCATCGCGCTTTCGCTGCCATCCGGTCGCGGACAAGCCGGCGATGCTCGTCGTGTGGACGACCACGCCGTGGACGCTCCCCGGCAACGCGGCGGCCGGCGTGCGCGCCGATGCGCCTTACGGGCTGTACGACACGCCCGAGGCGCTCTTCGTCGTCGCGCAGCCGTTGGGCGACGCGCTGTTCGCGTCGCTCGGCATCGGTTACGAGCTGTGCGCGCTCGCGCAGGGGCGCGATCTCGTCGGCCTCGCGCTCGGGCAGCCGTTCTTCGCCGGGCGCGACGTGCCTGTCGTCGCGGCCGAGTTCGTCACGCTCGACGCGGGCACGGGCATCGTCCATCTCGCGCCCGCGCACGGCGCCGAGGACGCCGAGCTGTGCCGCCGGCTCGGCATGACGGGCGAGAACGTCGTGGACGGCGCGGGCCGGTTCGTCGCCGATCTGCCCGAGATCGGCGGACTGGCGCTCGACGAAGGCGTCGCGCGCATCGTCGCGAAGCTGCGCTCGGACGGCGCGCTCGTGCGCGAGACGGCGTTCGAGCACGCGTATCCGCACTGCTGGCGGCACAAGACGCCGATCCTGTTCCGCTCGACGCCGCAATGGTTCATCGGCATGGACATCGGGGCCGGAGGGGGCGCGGAGGAAGCGGAGGAAGCGGAGCAATCGGGGCCTGCCAGGACGCTGCGCGAGACCGCGCGCGACGCGATCGCCGACGTGCCGTTCTATCCGCCGTCCGCGCGGCAGCGGATGGAGGCGATGATCGACGGCCGGCCCGACTGGTGCGTGTCGCGGCAGCGGACCTGGGGCGTGCCGCTGCCGTACTTCGTCAGGCGCAGCGACCGGTCGCTGCACCCGCAGACCGCGCGGCTCGTCGAGGAAGTGGCCGCGCGCGTCGAGCGCGACGGCATCGCCGCATGGACGCGGCTGCGGCCGGCCGAGCTCGGCGTCGACGAGAACGAATACGAAAAACTGTCCGACACGCTCGACGTCTGGTTCGACTCCGGTTCGATCCACGCCACCGTCTATCGCGACGCGGCGCGCCCGGACGCGGGCGGCTATCCGGCGGACCTGTATCTGGAAGGCGCGGACCAGCATCGCGGCTGGTTCGGCTCGTCGCTGATGACGGGGTGCGCGGCGGACGGCCGCGCGCCGTTCCGCGCGATCCTCACGCACGGCTTCGTCGTCGACGGCGCGGGGCGCAAGATGAGCAAGTCGCTCGGCAACACGGTGAGCCCGCAGCAGATCGCGAGCACGCGCGGCGCGGACATCCTGCGCCTGTGGATCGCGAGCACCGACTACGCGGCCGAGATGTCGATCTCCGACGAGATCCTCGAGCGCGTCGTGGAGACGTACCGGCGCATCCGCAACACGTTGCGCTTCCTGCTGCAGAACGTCGCCGATTTCGATCCGGACGACGACTCGGTTTCCGCCGAGCGTCTCCTCGACGTCGACCGTTACGCGCTCGCGCGCTGCCGCGAGTTCGTCGACGCGTGCCGCAGCGCGTATGCGCGCTACGACTTCCTCGCGGTGACGCGGCTCGCGCACGGCTATTGCGCGGAAGAGCTCGGCGGCTTCTATCTCGATGCGCTGAAGGACCGGCTGTATGCGAGCGTCGCCGACGGCGTCGAGCGGCGCTCCGCGCAGACCGCGCTGCGCAGCGTGCTCGCGAACCTGCTGATCTCGATCGCGCCGATCCTGAGCTTCACGGCCGAGGAGGCGTGGGCGGTGCTCGCGGGCGGCGAGGGCGAGCGCGACAGCGTGTTCCTGCAGACGTGGGACGAGCACGCGCCGCCGCCGCTCGACGATCGCGCGGTGCTCGCGCGCTGGGCGCACGTGCGCGCGCTGCGGCCGCACGTGACGAAGGCGCTCGAGGAGGCGCGCGGCGCGGCGCTCATCGGGCGCTCGACCGAGGCGGACATCGTCATTCGCGCGCCGCGCGACGTGCTCGACGCGCTGGCGCCGCTGCGCGGCGAACTGGCCGCGGTCTTCATCGTCGCGGGCGTGACGCTCGCGACGGCCGACGAGATTGCGGTGGCGGTCGCGCGCACAAGTCTCGCGCGCTGCGGGCGCTGCTGGCGGCACGAGCCGACGGTCGACGCGCACGCGGGCGACGACGCGCTTTG
Source organism: Burkholderia humptydooensis (assembly GCF_001513745.1). Lineage (NCBI taxonomy): Bacteria > Pseudomonadati > Pseudomonadota > Betaproteobacteria > Burkholderiales > Burkholderiaceae > Burkholderia > Burkholderia humptydooensis. Next base: position 1,160,465 of record NZ_CP013382.1, read on the forward strand.
CGAACGCTGCCGGCACGCGTTGTCGCGGCGGGTGCTCGCCTGTTAGCGACGATTCGGCTCGATCGTAGCCAATCGTAGCCAATCGGCCCGGGCGCCGCCGCATGCGCGTTCGGCGCGCCGACGCGCCGCTCAAGCCGCGCGGGCGCGCCGCGCTTCCCGCACCGCGTGGCCCTCTTCGGCGAGATCCCAGAACAGCCCAGCCATGATCTGCAGCGACTGCCGCGCGACGCTGCCGAGCAGATGCTCGTTCGGCGCGTGCTGCGAGCACGCGGCATACGAATGCGGAATCCACAGCGTCGGCAGCCCGAGCGTCTCGGCGAACACGTCGTTCGGCAGCGAGCCGCCGAGGTTCGGCAGCAGCGCCGGCGCGCCGCCCGTCGTCGCCTCGATCGACGCGAGGCCCCAGCGCACCCACGGATCGTCCGGGTCGAGCCGCGTCGCTTCCATCCGCGTGCCGCGCTCGGCAATCTCGATGTCCGCAAAGCCGTGCGCGTCGAGGTGCGCGCGCAGCCGGTTCAGCAGGTTCGGCGCGTCGCTGCCGACGACGTAGCGCAACTGGCAATGCGCGAGCGCATGGCCCGGAATCGCGTTGACGGGCGCATCCGGGTTGCCGGTCCGGAACGCGAGGATCTCGAGCGCATTCCATGCGAGCACGCGCTCGATCGGCGTCAAGCCCGGCTCGCCCCACTCGCGGTCGATTGCCGGGTCGCTCGGCCCGCCGCCGACGTCGAGCGTGCGCAGCGCGTCGCGCACCGGCTGCGGCACGCCGCCAGGCCGCCAGCCGTCGACGAGGATCCGGCCGCGCGCGTCGACCATCGTCGCGAGCGCGTTCGCGAGCCGGATGCCGGGGCTGCGCAGCAGGCCGCCCCAGTTGCCCGAATGGTGGCCGCCGTCGCGCAGCGCGATCGACAGCGTGAAGTTCAGGTTGCCGCGCGAGCCGAGGAACACGGTAGGCCGCGACGCGGCGACGCGCGGCCCGTCCGACGCGATGAAGAGGTCGGCCGCGAGCGCGTCGCGATGTGCGGCGCAGACCTGCGCGAGGCCGGGCGAGCCCGTCTCCTCGCCCATTTCGATGATCGCCTTCACGTTGTAGCCGAGGCGGCCGCCGCGCGCGTCGATCACCTGCGTGAGCGCGGCCAGGTTGATCGTGTGCTGGCCCTTGTTGTCGGCGGTGCCGCGGCCGTACCAGCGGTCGCCGTCGACGACGATCCGCCACGGCTCGAGCCCCGCGCGCCACTGCGCGTCGTGGCCTGGCACGACGTCGCCGTGGCCATACGTGAGCACCGTCAGCGCATCCGGGTCTTCGATCCGCTCGGCGATCAGGAACGGGCTGCCGCCTTCGATCGGGCTGTCGACGATCGTCGACGCGAAGCCGAGCGCGGCGAGCGACGGCGCGATGTGCTCGGTCAGGTACGCATAGAGTTGCGGCCGCGACGACGCGAGCTGGCTCTCGGTGCGCACCGCGACGCGCGCGTTCAGCTCGCGCAGGAAGCGGCCGTCGTCGAAGTACGACGCGGCCATGTCGATGGCTCGACTGCGATTCGTCATGTTTGTCTCTCCACGTTGAGGATTCAGGCGGTGCGCCGCGCGCTGCCGTCGTCCGGCGCGGGCGGATCGGGCAGCCCCAGGCCCGGCTCCGGCGTCAGCGCCGACGCGAGCAGCCTGCGCGTGTAAGGGTGGGCCGGCTGCGCGAACACGCGCTTGGCCGTGTCCTGCTCGACGATGCGGCCGCGCTCCATCACCGCGACGCGATCAGCGAGATGCTCGACGACGCCCAGGTCGTGGCTGATGAACAGGTAGCTCAAGCCGAGCTCGGCCTTCAGATCGAGCAGCAGGTTCAGGATCTGCGCCTGCACGGACACGTCGAGCGCGGACGTCGGCTCGTCGCAGACGAGGATGCCGGGACGCAGGATCAGCGCGCGCGCGATCGCGACGCGCTGCCGCTGGCCGCCCGACAACTGGCCGGGATACTCGCCGTGCGTGCGCTGCGGCATCCCGACGAGATCGAGCATCCGGCGCACTTCGGCATCCTGTTCGTCGCGCGCGCCGCGCCGGTGCACGCGCAGCGGCATCCCGACGATCTGCGCGACGGTCTTGCGCGGATTCAGCGACGAATACGGGTCCTGGAAGACCGGCTGGATGCGCTGCGCGGTGCGCCGCGCGTCGCGCGGATCGATCGGCCGGCCGTCGATCAGCACGTCGCCCGACGTGGGCGGCAGCAGGCCGAGCAGCATCTTCGCGAGCGTGCTCTTGCCGCAGCCGGATTCGCCGACGAGCGCGAGCGTCTCGCCGCGATGGAGCCGCAGCGACACACGGTCGACCGCGCGCAGCGGCGCCGGCGCGCGGAACAGGCCGCGCTTGAGCGCGAACGTGCGGGTGAGCGCGCGCAGTTCGAGCGCGACGTCGGCGGCGGGCGATGCGGGCTGGGAATCGGGCTTGAAATCGGCGTCGACAGCGGCGTGCGACATAGTGGACGCGGCGGACGCGGAAAGCGCAGCGGCGTTCATCGGCAGATCTCCTCGCAGGCGGATTCGACGAGCACGCAGCGCGCGCGATGGCCGCCGCCGACGTCGACGAACGCCGGCGCTCGCGCGCAATCGTCGCGCGCGAGCGCGCAGCGGTTGCGGAACGCGCAGCCGTCGATGTCGCCGACGAGCGACGGCACGACGCCGGGAATCGCGTCGAGCCGCGAGCCGGGCCGCGTCTTGCCCCGCACCGGGATGCTGTTCAGCAGTCCGCGCGTGTACGGATGCGTCGGCCGCGCGAACAGTTGCGCGGCGCTCGCGGTCTCGACGACTTCGCCCGCGTACATCACCGCGACACGATCGGCGATCCGCGACACGACGCCGAGATCGTGCGTGATGAACAGCACCGCGGTGCCGAACTCGCGCTGCAGCTCGCGCAGCATCCGCAGGATCTCGGCCTGGATCGTCACGTCGAGCGCGGTCGTCGGCTCGTCGGCGATGATGAGCTCGGGCTCGCACATCAGCGCCATCGCGATCATCACGCGCTGGCGCAGCCCGCCCGAGAGCTGGTGCGGATACTGGCGCAGCCGCTCGGCCGCGTGCGCGACGCCCGCGCGCTCGAGCAGGTGCACCGCGCGCTCGCGCGCCTGCGCGGGCGACACGCGGCGATGCTGGCGCAGCGCCTCGCAGAGCTGGTTGCCGAGCGTGTACGCGGGATTGAGCGACGTCATCGGGTCCTGGAAGATCATCGCGATCCGGCTGCCGCGCAGCGCGCCCATCGCGCGGCGCTCGAGCGACAGCAGATCGACGCCGTCGAACGCGAGCCTGTCCGCGCGCCGCTGCGCGCCGCGCGGCAGCAGGCCCATCAGCGCGAGCGACGTCATCGACTTGCCGCAGCCGGATTCGCCCACCACGCACAGGAGCTCGCCGCGCTCGATGCGCAGGTCGATCCCGCGCACCGCGTGCAGCATGCCGTTCGGGGTCGGCAGATCGACCCGCAGATTGTCGACTTCGAGCAATGCAGCCATCGGGTTTCTCCTTTCTCCGGCCGGTCAGCGGCCTTCGGGCGCGGTGAGGTCGCGAACGCCGTCGCCGACGAGATTGATCGCGAGCACCGTGATCGCGAGCGCCGCGCCCGGAATCAGGATCACCCACGGCTGGAAGAACATGTACGCCTTGCCTTCGGCGATCATCAGCCCCCACGACGGCATCGGCGCGGGCACGCCGAGCCCGAGGAACGACAGCGTCGCCTCGAGCAGGATCGCGTGCGCCATCTCGAGCGTCGCGACGACGATCAGCGCGCCCGCGATGTTCGGCAGCAGCTCGCGCACGAGGATGCAGGGCGTCGACGCGCCGAGCGCCTTCGCGGCCGCGATGAACTCGGCGTCGCGCAACTGCTGCGCGACCGAGCGCGACACGACCGCGAAGCGGTCCCACAGCAGCAGGCCGAGCAGCACGATCACGGTTTTCAGCGATCCGCCGAGCAGCGACGACATCGCGAGCGCGACGAGCACGACGGGCATCGCGAGCCGCGTCGTGATCAGGTAGCTGATCGCCGCGTCGACGCGGCCGCCGAAGTAGCCGGCGAGCACGCCGAGCGTCGTGCCGATCGCGCCCGACAGCGCGGCCGCCGCGACGCCGATCGCGAGCGACACGCGCGCGCCGAACAGCAGACGGCTCAGGTAGTCGCGGCCGAGCTTGTCGGTGCCGAGCGGGTGGAGCCAACTGCCGCGCGCGGCGTCCCACGCGGGCGGCAGCAGCCGGCGCGCGAGGTCCTGGCCGTACGGATCGTGCGGCGCGAGCCACGGCGCGAAGAGGGCGGCCAGCACGACGAGCGCGACGAGCGCCGCGCCGATCGACAGGCCGCGATGGCCGGCGAGCCGGCGCGCCGCGCGCCGCCACGCGGGGCGGGCGGGTGCGTCGATGCGCAGGGCGGGAAGAGAAGGCGAGCGCGAGGACATGGGCCGCTCCTGTCGAATGAAACGCTATCGGGTGCGAATGCGCGGATCGAGCGCCGCGTTCGCGACGTCCGCGACGAACGTCAGCGCGACGTAGAACATCGCGATGATGAGGACGACGGCCTGCACGACCGGGAAATCGTTGCGCGCGATCGCATCCCACGCGAGCTGGCCGAGCCCTTGCAGCGAGAACACCGATTCGATGACGACCGAGCCGCCGAGCATGAAGCCGAGCTCGACCGCCGCGAGCGCGACGACGGGTATCAGCGCGTTGCGCAGCGCGTGCTTGAAGACGACGCGCGCGGGGCTCAGGCCCTTCGCGCGCGCGGTGCGGACGTAGTCGGCGCCGAGCACGTCGAGCATGCCGGCGCGCGTGAGCCGCATCATCGCGGGCGTCGCGTAGTAGCCGAGCGCAACGGCGGGCAGCACGAAGTTGCGCCAGCCGTCGTTGCCGGCCACCGGCAGCCATTTGAGCCCCACCGCGAACACGAGGATCAGCGTGAGGCCGAACCAGAAGCTCGGCATCGCCTGGCCGATCACCGCGACGACGAGCGCCGCGCGATCGATCCACGTGTCGCGGTACAGCGCGGCGACGACGCCGAGCGGAATCGCCACCGCCACCGCGAGCGCGAGCGCGACGCCGCCGAGCTTCAGCGTGATCGGCAGGCGCTCGGCGATCAGCTCGGCGACCGACGACTGGAAGAAGTACGAGCGGCCGAAGTCGAGATGCGCGGCGCGCCACAGCCACTCGACGTACTGCGCGGCGACGGGCCGGTCGAGCCCGTACTGGATGCGCAGCGCGTCGACTTGCGCGGCGCTCGCCTCGGGGCCGGCGAGCGCGGTTGCGAGATCGCCGGACAGATGGAGCAGCGCGAAACTGACGATCGACACGGTGAGCGCGACGGCGATCGCGAGGCCCAGGCGGCGGAGCAGATAGGCTGACATGGCGCGATGAACGGATCGGACGTGAAGGGCGCAGCCCGATGCGGCGACGAAGCGCCGCTCCGGGGCTGCGGACGGTTCGGGCGCGGCGCGCGCCCGCTTATTTCCAGCTCGCTTCGTAGAAGCGCGGCAACTCGTCCGGGTACGCGTTGAAGTTCAGCGCCGACGCGTACGCGTAGTTCGTGGAATACGAGAAGAGCGGCGCCCAGTACGCCTGTTCGCTGATCCGCGCGAGCGCCTTCGCATAGTTCGTCTTGCGCACCGCCGGGTCGTTCGACGTGTCGGCCGCGGCGAGCCATTTCTCGACGGCCGCGTCCTTCGCAGTGTCGTCGGGGCCGCCCTTGAAGTAGACGCTGACGAACGCGGACGCGTCATTGACCGAGAACGAGCCCCACGCCTGGAACGTGAGCGGCGTCTTGCCCGAGCGCTGCGCGGTGCGCAGCGCCGCGTACTGCAGGTAATGCAGCCGCGCGTTGATGCCGACCTTGCGCAGATCGCCGATCATCGCCTCCGCGTATTCGCGCTCGCGGTACGCGTACAGATCGGTGTCGAAGCCGTTCGGGTAGCCGGCCGCCTTCAGGAGCTCGCGCGCCTTCGCCGGGTTGTAGTCGTACTTGACGACGCCCGACGTGTCGCAGCCGAACTGCGTGCGAAAGCACGGCGCGTAGACGGGCTGGCTGCCGCCGCGCACGAGGTTCTTCGCGAGCGCGCCGCGGTTGATCGCGTAGTTGACCGCCTGCCGCACGCGCGCGTCCTTGAACGGCGAGTTCGGCGCGGACGCGCCCGCGGCGTCCATCGACAGATAGCCCACCCGCATCGTCTCGCCACTTTGCACGGTCAGGTTCGGCATCGCCTTCAGCGAATCGGCCTGGTCGGCGGGCACGCGCCAGATCCAGTCGACGGCGCCCGTCATCAGTTGCGCCGCGCGCGTCTCCGGATCGGGAATCACGACGAACCTGACCGTGCCGATCTTCGGCTGGCCGAGCGGGCTGTCCTTGAAATAGTTCGGGTTCTTGACCATCGTCACGCCGACGCCGGGCGTCACCGCCGCGATCCTGTACGGCCCGGTGCCGACGGGCGCCTTGCTGAAGCCCTGCAGGCCGACCTTCCTGAAGTAGGCGGCCGGATAGATCGGCGTCGGGCCCGACAGGTATTCGAGCGCCGCCGGGAACGGCGCCTTCAGGCGGATGCGGACCTGGTAGTCGCCCGTCTTCTCGGCACTCTGGATCCAGTCGGTGTTCTGCCGCGTGACGACCTTCGAATCCGGCGCGACGACGTAGTTGAACGTGAACACGACGTCGTCGGCCGTGAACTTGTCGCCGTTGTGGAAGGTCACGCCGCGGCGCAGGTCCACGACGAGCGACGTCGGCGATTCCCACTTCCACGCGGTCGCGAGCTCGGGCTTGTATGCGCCCGTCTTCGGATCGCGGTAGATCAGCGTGTCCCATGCCATGTGCGCGACGATCACGCCCTCGCGCAGGTTGTTGTGATACGGCGAGATGTTCTCCGGCTCGCTGTCGGACGCGTAGACGAGCGTGTCGTTCGCACGGCCGGCGTGCGCGGCGCCGGGCAGCGACAGCATCGGCGCGAGCGCCGCGCAGGCGGCGAGGCGGAGGGCGGGGCGAACGGCGAACCGACGATTCATCGCAAGGCTCCTGGAAATCAGGGGCGGGCAGGGGCGCCACGCTCAGGGCCAAGCGTAAACAGCGAATTTTGTTGCGACTATTATCGAAAAAATAAGCCTGCGTTGCCGAATCGGCATCGCGGCGCCGGCGATCGCGAGGAGACGGGATGAAGCACGATCAATTGCAGGACACCGCATTGCGCTACTTCCTCGCTGTCGTGCGCGCGGGATCGATCAGCGAGGCGTCCGCGCGGCTGAACGTCGCCGGCTCGGCGATCAGCCGGCAGATCGCGCATCTCGAGCAGGTGCTCGGCACGCCGCTCTTCGAGCGCCGCGCGCGCGGGATGGTGGCGAGCGCGGCGGGCGAGATGCTCGCCGCGTATGCGTTCCGCACCGAGCTCGAGGCCGACCGGCTCGTGCAGGACATCGACGCGCTGCAGGGATTGCGGCGCGGGCAGGTGCGCATCGCGATGTCCGAGGGCTTCGCGATCGAGTTCGTGCCGCACGCGATCGCGGACTTTCGCCGCACGTACCCCGGCATCGTGTTCCAGGCGGCCGTGTGCGCGCCCGCCGACGTCACGCGCCGCGTGAAGAAGGGCGAGGCGGACGTCGGCGTGACGTTCAGCCGCACGCCCGAGAGCGACATCAAGGTCGAGCACCGGCAGGGCGCGCCGGTGATGGCGGTGATGCGCGGCGATCATCCGCTCGCGCGCTTCGGGCAGGTGTCGGTGCTGCAGATGAGCGCGTATCCGCTCGCGCTGCCGGACCCGAGCACGACGATCCGTCAGTTGTTCGACGTCGTGTCGAGCCGCCAGAACCTGATGATCGAGCCGGTGATGGTCAGCAACAACATCGTCGCGCTGCACAACTTCGCGATCGCGTGCGATGCGATCTCGATCTCCGGGGAGGTCACGGTGCGCTCGCGGCAGGCGCGAGGAGAGCTCGCGGTGCGGCCGATCGCCGATAGCGGGATGGACGCGCGCGCGGTCGAGTTGCAGACGCTCGTCGGGCGCACGCTGCCGAAGGTCGTGCAGCTCTTTCTCGAATTCCTGCGCGCGCGGCTCGCGCAAGGCGACGACGGCAACGGCAACGGCGCGGATCACCGCGACGACAACCGCGACGCCGCGTTTCACCGATGAGACGGAATGCGCGGCCGGCGCGCGCCGCGCATGTCACGTGACATGTTCCGTAACGTCGGCGTCCGTTGCGCCGCGCCGTGTCCGCGCGGCCTTGCCGCGACGGCGTGCGCGACGCGCGGCGAGACTGGCATCCTTATTGCTCCTCTCCGGTAAAGAACCGGATTCAGGGAGCTTCACATGGGATTCGTCGAGGTCGAGCGTCGCCGCGCGAGCGTCGGGGAGTCGAACGACATCGACGGCGCGATGCTGGTCACGGAGGTGGGAGCCGAGCCGATAGCCTCGGCCTGCCGCACGCCTTGCGAAGATGCGCCGCTCACGTTGTACGGCGCGTATCGGCAGGGTTTCGCCGACTATCGCGCGGGCCGGCCGAATCCGTACCGGATCGGCAGCCCAGCCGCCTCGCGGGCATCTGGCACGAAGGGCACGCGGAGGCCGCGTCGAACGACGCGTTCGATGTCGCGGTGCGCGCGCGGGCCTGCCGGGGCGCACGCGCGACGGCGAATCCGGTCGCGTTCTTCCGCCGCCGGCGTTAGGGCCCGTTCACGCCGATAACGAGCCCCGGGCGTGCCGCTCACCCGAGCGCGCCGCCCCGCGGCACGCCCGCGAGCGCGTTCGCGCGCATCACTTTCCGATACCACAGCGTCCACATCATCAGCGCGCCGTAGACGCCGTAGCCGACGAACGGCGCGACGACGAGCACGCGCTCGACCGGCCAGTTCCACACCATCCACGCGCGCAGCAGGTTCTCGGCGACGAGGCCGCATCCCCAGACGAGCGTCATCAGCCGCATCGACGCGACGAACGCGGGCCGCTCGACCCACAGCGCGTCGAGCCGCGCGGCGCCGTCGTGCGCCTCGCGCGCGACCGTCGCGCGCGCGAGATGGAACACGAGCGGCTTGCGCAGCGCGAGCGACGCGAGGAACGCGATGCCGATCGCGCCCGAGGCGAGCGATTCGCGCATCAACAGCATCCGCGGGCTGCCGCCCGCGAGCGCCGCGGCGATCGACAGCACGATGCCGAACAGCACGAGCGCGGACAGCGCATCCACCCGCCGGAACCGCGCGAGCTGGATCACGCTCCAGACGAGCGGCGGCACGGCGGACGCGATGAGGCCGCCCGTCTCGTCCCAGTACGGGAGCGCGGCGCGATAGGCGGCCCAGGGCAGCAGCAGGTTCACCGTCAGTTCGGCGACGAGACCGGGGTGGAACTTCATGGCGATGGCGGCGACGGGTTCATTGGGTTGGCGGGGCGCGACCGCGCGGACTCGCGAGCGCTCGCGCGGCTGGCATCCGCGTCGTTTCAAGCATCTATCATGCCGGATTTTGCGAGCATCGGGCGCCGTGCGCGCACGGCGTGCGCGTGCGAGCGGGCCGCGCCCCGCGCGCCCCGGTGCGGCGGCCGCTATGCCGCTACGCCGGTTTTGCCGCCGCCCGGCGCGCGAAGAAATCGAGCGCGTGCTGGCGCGTCGCGATCGGCGCGACGCTCGCGGCCGGATCGTGCCCGTCGCGCCGCGACGTGCCGGTCACGAGGCTTTTTTGCAGGTCGTTGAGCGGCGCGCTCGGCGGCGGATGGGCGAAGTCCGTCGACGGCGCGGCGATTGCCGGCAGACCGGTGCGTGGCGTGTCGCGCGTGAGAAGCTGCGCGAGCGTCGGCGCGTTCGCGATCCGCGCGCTCTTGAGCATCCGGTCGGGCGGGATGTCGAGCCAGTCGCGCAGCGTCGCGAGGATCGACGTGTGGTCGTAAGGGACGTTCGTCGGCGAGCGGAACACGGTGCCCGCCTCGATGTACGGCGACACGACGACGGCCGGCACGCGCACGCCGAAGCGATGGAAGCCGAACGCTTCGTCGCCGGGGTTGCTCGTGTTGTCGGGCGGCGTCGCGTTCGCGGGCGGCAGCACGTGGTCGAAGCAGCCGCCGTGCTCGTCGTAGGTCACGACGAGCAGCGTGCGCGGCCAGCCGGGCGACGTGCTGATCGCCGTCCAGATGTGGTGCAGGAATGCGTCGCCCGCGCGCACGTCGTGCGGCGGATGCTGGTCGTTCGGCTCGAACAGGAAGCTCGGCTCGACGAACGCGTATTGCGGCAGCGCGTCGTTCCGGCACGCGGCGACGAAATCCGGGAAGCGCCTGAAGCGGTCGGCGTACGCGTCCTTCCACAGCGACGGAAACATCGTGTGCGTGAGCGACGGCGTGACGGCCGTATCGCTGTACACCGCCCAGCTCGCGCCGATCGAGGCGAGCACGTCGAAGATCGTCGGCACGTTCCATTCGAGCGGATCGGGGATCGCGCCGTTGTTCACGTGCCCGTTCGACGTGCCCGCGTGCGCGAACGCGCGGTTCGGCCAGGTCTGGCTCGGCACCGACGCGAACCACGCGTCGGATACCGCGAACGCGCGCGCGAGCGCCGCGAGCGTCGGCAGTTGCGCGACGCTGTGGCATTGCATCACGTGGCCCGGATCGGCCGTCTGCGTCGTCTCGTAATTGACGACGAAGCCCTGCATCGGCGGCCACGGGCTGCTCGCGTCGCCCGGGCCGAGAATCTGGCTCGTCACGTTGACGAACGTCTCCTGCGGATCGGGGATCACGTTGTTGAGCGCCTCGCGCGTGACGGCGATCGTCTTGCCTGCCGTCGACGGGTTCGACATCTCGGGCTTCAGGCCGTCGAACTGCGGCGAGCTGCGCGGCGGCAGCACGTGCGCGGGCTGCGTGCCGGGCGGATAGAGCCAGCCGAGCATCGTGTCGAACGAGCGGTTCTCGAACATCACGACAACGATGTGCTCGACGTTTTCGAGGATCTTCGCCACGGCGTTCTCCTTGTTATTCGGTGCGCGCACGGCCTCGCCGGGCGTTCGGCCGGCGCGCGCGAAACGCCGCCGCGGCGTCGATCCGGGCGGCCTGCGCCGGGCTTTTCGAGCGGAATGGATGGATTAGGTATATCCGATATTTCGCGAAAAACAAGGCGGCGACGCGGCCGCTGTTCCAGCGATTGCGCCGGGCGCTGTGCATGGACGCGGCCTGGCCCGGTTTCGATAATCGCTGTGAATCCACCCCGAGATCTTTTCCGCCGCCTCCATGAAAACCTGTCCGACCTTTCGCGCCGCCGCGTGCCACGTCGCGCCCTGTTACTTCGACGCGCGCCGCACGATCGACAAGGCGTGCGCGCTGATCGCGTTTCCCGAACAACGCGAGCTGCGCAACGGGCGTGCCGATGCGCGCGTACACGGATGGCCGGGATTCGGCGTGGGTCGATTTCACGAAGGGGCTCGGCTGTCCGGTCGGCGCGGTGCCCGCGGCGGCCGCGCTCTATGCGCTCGACCACCGCGTCGAGCGCCTCGCCGCGATCGCCCGCACGCTCGCCGAGCGGGGCGGCGGGCGTTGACGCGGGGCTCGCGCGCCTACCGGTGCCCGCGCCGCAGCCGCGCGAGCGCCTGCCACGCGCAGCCGGCCGTCGTGCCGGCGATGCCGAGCATCGCGACGAGCAGGCCGAGCCCGAAGCCGGGCGGCATCTCGGCGGATTCGGGCGACGATGGCGGCGCGACGAGCGCGCATGCGGTGCCGCCCGCGATCAGCGCCGCGCACGCGATCCAGTACGCGCGGCCGCGCGCTCGCGACGCCGCGCCGCGCAGCGCCCAGCCGAGGCCGAACAGGTAGAGCAGCGCGAGCGCGCCGAGGCCGATCCATTCGGCGAGCGGCGTCGCGCCGGCGGCGGCGAGCGTGGCGGGGGCGGTCATCGGAGCGGCACCTCTTCGGCGCGTTGGCGCAATCGGAAACAGCCGGCTATCTTAGCGAATCGCGCGGCGCGCGTGCATTGTCCTCGTCCGGCGTGCGGCGACGCCTGCGGAATCGGCGCGGGCTGTCTAGAATCGACGCTTTGGAAGCCACGAGGATCAGCACGATGAATCCGGAGTTCGAAGCCCATGCATCCGCGGCAGCCGCCGCAACCGACGACGCCGCGCTCGCCGGGCGGCTCGACCGCGTGCTCGCGACGGCGCTCGCCGAGCGGCGCGTCGTCGGCGCGGTCGCGCTCGTCGCGCGGCACGGCGGGCTCGTCTACCGGCGCGCGCACGGCTTCGCGGAGCGCGAGACGCAGCGGCCGATGCGCGAGGACACGCTGTTTCGCCTGTCGTCGGTCACGAAGCCGATCGTCACCGCCGCGGTGCTGCGCCTCGTCGCCGCCGGCCGGATGGCGCTCGACGCGCCGATCACGCGCTGGCTGCCCGATTTCGCGCCGGCGCTGCCCGACGGCCGCGCGCCCGCGCTGACCGTGCATCGGCTGCTGACCCACACGGCGGGCCTGAGCTACTGGCTGCTCGAAGCGCCGGGCTCGATCTATCACACGCTCGGCATTTCGGACGGCATCGATCTCGTCGACTTCGATCTCGCGGAGAACCTGCGGCGCATCGCGGCCGCGCCGCTCGCGTTCGAGCCCGGCAGCGCGTGGCGCTATTCGCTCGCGCTCGACGTGCTCGGCGCGGCGATCGAGCGCGAGACGGGGCTCGCGCTGCCCGACGCCGTCGCGCAGCTCGTCACGACGCCGCTCGGGATGCGCGACACGGGCTTCGTCGCGGCCGACCCCGCGCGCTTCGCGGTGGCGTATGCGAGCGCCGCGCCCGAACCCGCGCGGATCACCGACAACCTTGACGTGCCGCTGCCCGAAGGGCACGGCGTCGCGGTGCGCTTCGCGCCGTCGCGGGTGTTCGACGCGTCGGCGTTTCCGTCGGGCGGCGCGGGGATGTACGGCAGCGCCGACGACGTGCTGCGCGTGCTCGAGACGATCCGCACGGGCGGCGACGGCTTCCTGCCCGCCGCGCTCGTCGCCGCGATGCGCACCGATCACACGGGGCCGGCCGCCGAGACGCGCGGGCCCGGCTGGGGCTTCGGCTACGGCGGCGCGGTGCTGTCCGACCCGGCGCGCGCGCAGTCGCCGCAAAGCGCGGGGACGTTGCAGTGGGGCGGCGTCTACGGGCATTCGTGGTTCGTCGACGCCGCGCGCGGCCTCACCGTGCTGCTGATGACGAACACCGCGTATGAAGGGATGTCGGGGCCGTTGACGCTCGAGGTGCGCGACGCTGTGTACGGCGTGTGAGTCGCGCGGGGGCAATGCTCGCCCGCGCGCCCATCCCGCCGCCGCTTACTGCGCCACCCCGTCCGGCCCCGCATGCTCGGGCGCGCGATTCAACAGATGCGTGCGCGTATCCGCCGCGAGCGACACGTAGCGCTCGTACTGCCGCAGCACGTCGGCGATGATCTCGTCGCCGCGCAGATACTCGATGTCGTAGCCGAGCCGCCCGTCCGCGAAGAACGTCAGCACCTCGCACACGTGCTCGCGCTGCGGCTCGGGCTCGGCCGCCTCGCGGATCCGGAACGCGGGCGCCGACCTGCGCGACACCCGCGCGCCGTAGACGAAATCGCGCTGCGCGGGCGCGGGCACCGTGAGGCGCACCGCATCGTCGTCGTCGCGCGCGACGTGCGCGTCGACGCCGCCCGCCTTCAGCTCGTCGGCGACCTTGCGCAGCGCCGGCTCGACCGTCTGCGCGATGAACTGCCGCGCGTCGGCGTCGGTCGTGTGCCGCAGGATCTGCGACAGGCGGTGGCGCCAGTGCTGGCCGGTCCAGAAGCTGGTCGCGGGCGCCATGTCCTGCGAGTAGTGCGCGTGGTCGGCCTTCAGGCCGCGCCAGAGCCCGTAGCAGAGCGCGAGCATCACGAGCGCGACGGGCAGCGCGGCGACGAGCGTGAGCGCCTGCAGCGCCTTCAGCCCGCCCGCGACGAGCAGCACCGACGCCGTCACGCCGAGCACGGCCGCCCAGAAAAGCCGCTGCCAGACGGGCGAATGCGGCGCGCCGCGCGTCGCGATCGCGTCGATCACGAACGCGCCCGAATCGGCCGACGTGACGAAGAACACCGCGATCAGCACGATCGCCGCGACCGACAGCAGTTGCGTGAGCGGCAGGTAATCGAAGAAGCGGAACAGCAGCGCGTCGACGTTGGTCGCCGTCTGCGCGAGCGCGCCCGCGGCCGCGTGCGTGTCGAGCCAGATCGCGCTGTTGCCGAACGCGGTCATCCAGACGAGGTTGAACGCGGTCGGCACGAGCAGCACGCCGATCACGAACTCGCGGATCGTGCGCCCGCGCGAGATCCGCGCGATGAACATCCCGACGAACGGCGACCACGACACCCACCATGCCCAGTAGAGCAGCGTCCAGCCGCCGAACCAGCCTTGCTCGTTCGGCGTTTCGTACGCATACGTGCGAAACGACAGCGATACGAGCTTCGACAGATACTCGCCGACGTTGTCGCCGAACGCGCGCAGCAGGAACGACGTCGGCCCCGCGACGACAACGAACGCGAGCAGCGCGAACGCGAGCATCAGGTTCAGCTCGGACAGCCGGCGCACGCCCTTGTCGAGCCCGCTCGCGGCGGAGAGCCCGGCGAGCGCGACGACCACCGCGACGAGGCCGACGCGGAACGCATCGCTGTCGGTTTGCCAGCCGGCGATCGTGTGCAGGCCCGCGCTCAGTTGCAGCACGCCGTAGCCGAGCGTCACCGCGATCCCGGCGACCGTGCCGACGAGCGCGAACGCGTCGACCGCGTGCCCGATCCAGCCGTTCACGCCTTCGCGCAGCACCGGATAGAGGCCCGAGCGCAGCGTGAGCGGCAGGTTGTAGCGAAAGCCGAAATACGCGAGCACGAGGCCCATCACGCCGTACGTCGCCCACGCGTGCAGGCCCCAGTGGAAGAACGACATCAGCATCGCCTCGCGCGCGGCGGCGGGCGTGCCGCCCGCGGCCGTCGGCGGCGACAGGTAATGCTGGATCGGCTCGCCGACGCCGAAATACATGAGGCCGATGCCCATGCCGGCCGCGAACAGCATCGCGGTCCACGACACGAAGCTGAATTCCGGCTCGGCGTCGTCGGGGCCGAGCTTGATGTTGCCGAAGCGGCTCGCCGCGATCAGCACGAGGAAGATCAGGAAGGTCGTGATCGCGAGCACGTAGAACCAGTCGAAACGCTCGACGATCCATTGCTGGCCGGCGCCGAATAGCGCGCCCGCTTCGTTCGGCCGAAGCGCGCAGAAGGCGAGGAGCGCGCCGATCACGGCGAGCGACGGCACGGCGACTTGCGGCTTGAGCGTCGTGCGCGGCATGGAGCGGGATGGGGGCATAGGCGGGTCTCCGGAAAAAGGGGCGCTGCGGCGAGCGCCGCAGCCGACGCGGGCGCGAACAACGGTGCGGACGGTGCGGATGCGGCAGCGCGCGCGTGGCGCGGATGGAGGCGCTGCAACAGCGAGGATGCAGACGAAAACTGACAGATTGTAAGCTATTCGCCGACGATGCCGGAAAAAGCGGCCCGGATCGCGCCGCGCGCGCCGCCGTGAGCCCCATGCGGCGCGGGTTTGCGGCGATCGTCGGGGGCAGTGCAAACCCCGATGAAAATTTATTTTTTCTATTTTGCCGATTGTGTAAATTTACTTTCATCGTCATTCGATTCAACGCCGCCGCCGCATGCCCAGTTCGCCCGCCACGCCGCTTGCCGCCGATCCGCCGATCGCCGCGCGCATCGCCGCCGCGCTGCCGTCGCTCACGCCGATCCATCGGCGCATGGGCGAGTACGTGCTCGCGAATCCGTTCCGCGCGGCGACGATGCGCATCGACGAGCTCGCGAACGCGGTGGACGCGTCGATCGCGACCGCGAACCGCTTCGCGCGCGCGCTCGGCTTCGACGGCTACCCGGCGCTGCGCGCGGCGCTCGTGCGCGGCTTCGAGGCGACGCTCGCGCCCGTCGAGCGGCTGCGTTGCGCGCAGGAGCGCGAAGCGGGCGCGCGCGGCGGCGAGCTGATCGACGCGAGCTTCGAGCAGGCGCTCGCGAACCTCGAGCGCACGCGCGCCCGGCTCGATCGCGCGAACGTCGAGGCGGCCGTCGATTCGCTGCTCGCCGCGCGCCGGATCTTCATCGTCGGGATGGGCGCGAGCGCGTTTCTCGCCGGACTGATGGAGCACGGGCTGTCCGTGTATCGCGACAACGTGCAGTCGCTCGCGCTGCCCGGCGGCCCGACCGACGCCGCGCGGCGCCTGTTCAGCGCGCGCGGCGACGACCTCGTCGTCGCGATCGCGTTTCCGCGCTACGTGTACGACACGATCGAGCTCACGCGGCGCGCCGCCGAGCGCGGCGCGCCCGTGCTCGCGATCACCGACGGGCCCGATTCGCCGATCGCGCCGTTCGCCGCGCGCGCGCTCTTCGTGCACGCGGAGCGCCGGCTCGCGGCGACGTCCGAGGCCGCGGTGCTCGCGCTCGTCGAGGCGCTGATCGACGCGCTCGCGCATCGCTCGCAGCGCTCGGCGCGCGCCGCCGCCGAAGTGACCGAATTCATGCTGCCGTGGCTCGAGGCGCGGGGCGCGTGCGCCGCGCCGCCGCGCCCGCCGCGCCGCTCCAGGAAAACCGACCGATGACTTCACCCGCAATCGTTGCGATTCACGGCGGCGCAGGCACGATCCTGCGCGCCGCGATGGCGGCCGACGCCGAAGCGCGGTACCGCGCCGAGCTTGCCGCGATCCTCGCCGCCGCGCAGAAAGTGCTCGCCGACGGCGGCAGCGCGCTCGACGCGGTCAGCGTCGCCGTGCGGCTGCTCGAGGATTGCCCGCTCTTCAACGCGGGGCGCGGCGCTGTCTATACGGCCGACGGCACGCACGAGCTCGACGCCGCGATCATGGACGGCGCGACGCTCGCGGCGGGCGCGATCTGCTGCGCGACGCGCGTGCGCAACCCGGTGCTCGCCGCGCGCCGCGTGCTCGAAGCGAGCGAGCACGTGATGCTCGCGGGCGCGGGCGCCGACGCGTTCGCGGCCGCGCAGGGGCTCGAGCTCGCGCAGCCGGGCTACTTCGACACCGAGTTCCGCCGCGCGCAATGGCTGAGGGCGCGGCGCGCGTCGGGCACGATGCTCGATCACGACGCGGCGGCGTTCGCGTTCGGCCAGGGCGAGGGCGATGGAAACGGAAACGGCGGCGGCGAGCGCGCCGCATTTCCGCCCGAGCCGCCCGAGCCGCTCGATCCGGACCGCAAGCACGGCACGGTCGGCGCGGTCGCGCGCGATCTGCACGGCCATCTCGCGGCGGCGACGTCGACGGGCGGGATCACGAACAAGCAGCCGGGGCGCGTCGGCGACACGCCGATCATCGGCGCGGGCTGCTATGCGAACGACGCGACGTGCGCGGTGTCGTCGACGGGCACGGGCGAGATGTTCATCCGCCTGGCGACCGCATACGACGTGTCCGCGCAGATCGAATATCGCGGCGCGTCGCTCGCGTCCGCCGCGTATGACGTCGTGATGAACAAGCTGCCGAAAATCGCGGGCCGCGGCGGGATCATCGCGATCGATTCGCGCGGCAATCTCGCGATGCCGTTCAACACCGAAGGGATGTATCGCGGCTACGCACGCGTCGGCGAGGCGCTCGTGACCGCGATCTATCGCGAGGACGCGGCGTGACGCCGCGAACGAGCGCAGACAGGACCGACAGGAGAAACCGATGAGCGCGAGCCGATCCGCCCCGAGCCTGCCCGATGCGCGCGTGCTCGCGGTCGACGGGCTGTCCGTCACGTTCCGCCGCGAAGACACGGTGTTCGAAGCGGTGCGCGGGCTGTCGTTCCACGTCGACCGCGGCGAGACGCTCGCGATCGTCGGCGAATCGGGCTCCGGCAAATCGGTGACGTCGCTCGCGCTGATGCGCCTCGTCGAGCACGGCGGCGGCGCGATCGCGGGCGGCGAGATCGCGCTGCGCCGGCGCGGCGGCGCGGTTCTCGATCTCGTGCGCGCGTCGCCGCCGGTATTGCGCACGGTGCGCGGCGCGGACGTCGCGATGATCTTCCAGGAGCCGATGACGTCGCTCAATCCGGTCTTCACGGTCGGCGACCAGATCGGCGAGGCGATCGCGCTGCATCAGAACAAGAGCGTGGGCGAGGCGCGCGCGGAGGCGCTGCGCCTGCTCGATCTCGTGCGCATTCCCGAGGCGCGCCGCGTGTTCGCGCGCCATCCGCATCAGCTTTCCGGCGGGATGCGTCAGCGCGTGATGATCGCGATGGCGCTGTCGTGCCGGCCGGCGCTCCTGATCGCCGACGAGCCGACCACCGCGCTCGACGTGACGATCCAGGCGCAGATCCTCCAGTTGATCCGCGGGCTGCAGGACGAGATGGACATGGGCGTGATCTTCATCACGCACGACATGGGCGTCGTCGCGGAAGTCGCCGATCGCGTGCTCGTCATGTATCGCGGGGAGAAGGTCGAGGAGGGCGTGTCCAACGCGATCTTCGCCGCGCCGTCGCATCCGTACACGAAGGCGCTGCTCGCGGCGGTGCCGCGGCTCGGATCGATGCAGGGCACCCATGCGCCCGCGAAGTTTCCGCTGCTGCGCTTCGATCCGGTCGCGGGCGATGCGCTCGTCGTCGCGGGCGGCGATGCCGGGGCCGCGCCCGCCGCCGCTTGCGCTCAACCCGCGATCGACGCGGGCTCGCCGCCGCTGTTGCGCGTGCGCGATCTCGTCACGCGCTTTCCGGTCGAGCGCGGCGCGTTCGGCCGCGTGTCGCAATACGTGCACGCGGTCGAGCGCGTGAGCTTCGAGCTGCGCGCGGGCGAGACGCTCGCGCTCGTCGGCGAATCGGGCTGCGGCAAATCGACGACGGGCCGCTCGCTGCTGCGCCTCGTCGAGCGCATGAGCGGCTCGATCGAATTCGAGGGCCGCGAGATCGGCGCGCTGAAAGGGCGCGAGCTGCAGGCGCTGCGCCGGAACATCCAGTTCATTTTCCAGGACCCGTTCGCGTCGCTGAATCCGCGCCTGACGGTCGGCTTCTCGATCATGGAGCCGCTCCTCGTGCACGGCGTAGCGAGCGGCAGGCAGGCGCAGGCGCGCGTCGACTGGCTGCTCGAGCGCGTCGGCCTGCCCGCCGACGCCGCGCGCCGCTATCCGCACGAATTCTCCGGCGGCCAGCGGCAGCGGATCGCGATCGCGCGCGCGCTCGCGCTGAACCCGAAGGTCGTGATCGCCGACGAGTCGGTGTCGGCGCTCGACGTGTCGGTGCAGGCGCAGATCGTCAACCTGATGCTCGATTTGCAGCGCGAGCTCGGCGTCGCGTATCTGTTCATCTCGCACGACATGGCGGTCGTCGAGCGGATCAGCCATCGCGTCGCGGTGATGTATCTCGGGCAGATCGTCGAGATCGGCCCGCGCCGCGCGGTGTTCGAGACGCCGCGCCATCCGTACACGAGGAAGCTGATGAGCGCGGTGCCGATCGCCGATCCCGCGCGCCGTCACGCGCCGCGCACGCTGCCCGCCGACGAGTTGCCGAGCCCGATCCGCGCGGTCGGCGACGAGCCTGTCGTCGCGCCGCTCGTCGCGGTCGGGCCCGATCACTTCGTCGCCGAGCATCGGGTGGGCGGCGCGTATTGAGAGGGCGCGCGGCATCGGCGCGGCGGGCCGCAGCACGCGGACGGCGCGGGACGCCGGCCGCGCCGGACGAGACGACAGCAGAACCGCTCGACAGCAGGACCGCAGGACCGCAGAACCCCCGTCACACGCACTCGCGAAGCATCGCAAAGGAGCCCACACATGACCCAGCCGCATTCGTTCCCGCCGTTCTCGCCGCGCGCGCTTCTCGCCGCCTGCGCGGGCGTGATCGCGATGTCGTCCGCGCCGCTCGCGCTCGCCGAGCAGACCGCGGTGATGGCCGTCGATTCGACGTTCACGACGCTCGATCCATACGATTCGAACGACACGCTGTCGCAGGCGGTGTCGAAGTCGTTCTATCAGGGCCTGTTCGGCTTCGACAAGGACATGAGGCTGGTCAACGTGCTCGCGACCGGCTACGACGCGAGCGCCGACGCGAAGGTCTACACGATCAAGCTGCGCCAG
Organism: Burkholderia humptydooensis; assembly: GCF_001513745.1. NCBI lineage: Bacteria > Pseudomonadati > Pseudomonadota > Betaproteobacteria > Burkholderiales > Burkholderiaceae > Burkholderia > Burkholderia humptydooensis. The sequence continues at coordinate 1,180,487 of NZ_CP013382.1, forward strand.
GGCGTGAAGTTCCAGGACGGCGCCGATTTCAACGCGGCCGCGGTGAAGGCGAACTTCGACCGCGTGACCGACCCGGCGAACAAGCTGAAGCGCTACAACCTGTTCCGCCGGATCGCGAAGACGGAAGTCGTCGATCCGTACACGGTGAGGATCACGCTCGCCGAGCCGTTCTCGGCGTTCGTCAACGTGCTCGCGCATCCGTCGGCCGTGATGATCTCGCCCGCCGCGCTGAAGAAGTACGGGCGCGAGATCGGGCTGCATCCGGTCGGCACCGGCCCGTTCGAGCTGGTCGAGTGGAAGCAGACCGACGATCTGAAGGTGAAGAAGTTCGCCGGCTACTGGAAGGCCGGCTATCCGAAGATCGACGCGATCGACTGGAAGCCCGTCGTCGACAACAACACGCGCGCCGCGCTGATGAAGACGGGCGAGGCCGATTTCGCGTTCCGCATCCCGTTCGAGCAGACGGCCGATCTGAAGGCGAGCCCGAAGGTCGACGTGATCGAGCGTTCGTCGATCATCCAGCGCTACGTGAGCCTGAACGTGACGCAAAAGCCGTTCGACAACCCGAAGGTGCGCCAGGCGCTCAACTACGCGGTCAACAAGGACGCGCTCGCGAAGGTCGCGTTCGCCGGCAATGCGACGCCCGCCACGGGCATCGTGCCGCAGGGCGTCGATTACGCGGTGAAGCTCGGCCCGTGGCCCTACGATCCGGCGAAGGCGCGCGCGCTGCTGAAGGAGGCGGGTTATCCGAACGGCTTCGAGACGACGCTCTGGTCCGCGTACAACAACTCGACGTCGCAGAAGGCGATCCAGTTCGTCCAGCAGCAGCTCGCGCAGGTCGGCGTGAAGGCGCAGGTGCAGGCGCTCGAGGCGGGCGAGCGGGTGGCGAAGGTCGAGAGCGCGCAGGACCCGGCGAAGGCGCCCGTGCGGATGTACTACATCGGCTGGTCCGCGTCGACGGGCGAATCGGACTGGGCGATCACGCCGCTGCTCGCGTCGTCGTCGATTCCGCCGAAGCTCGTGAACACCGCGTACTACAGGAACGATGCGGTCGACGCCGATCTCGCGAAGGCGCTCGAGACGACCGACCGCGCGAAGAAGGCCGAACTGTACTCGGACGCGCAAAAGCGGATCTGGGCAGACGCGCCGTGGATTCCGCTCGTGCAGGAGAAGATCGTCTACGCGCGCAGCAAGCGTCTGCAGGGCGCGTACGTGATGCCGGACGGCTCGTTCAACTTCGACGAGATCGCGATCAAGTGACGCGAGTGACGCGAGTGACGCGAGGCGGCCCGGCCGCCTCGGGCATCGGCGGCGCGCGGTGGCCCCGCGCGCCGCATCGAGAGGCAAGCGCATGCTGAATTTTCTGGTCAAACGATTGTTCGGGCTGCTGCCGACGCTCGCGTGCGTCGCGGTGCTCGTGTTCCTGTTCGTCCATCTGCTGCCGGGCGACCCCGCGCGGCTCGCGGCCGGGCCCGAGGCCGACGACGCGACGGTCGCGCTCGTGCGCGCCGATCTCGGCCTCGACAAGCCGCTGCCTGCGCAGTTCGCGAGCTTCTTCACGCGGATCGCGCACGGCGACTTCGGCATCTCGACGCGCAGCAAGCGGCCCGTCGCGACCGAGATCGGCGAGCGCTTCATGCCGACGCTGTCGCTGACCGTCGTCAGCATGGCGTGGGCGACGCTGTTCGGGATGGCGATCGGCATCGCGTCGGCCGTGTGGCGCAACCGCTGGCCGGACCGCGTCGGGATGACGCTCGCTGTGTCGGGCATCTCGTTTCCGGCGTTCGCGCTCGGCATGCTGCTGATGGAAGTGTTCTCGGTGAAGCTCGGCTGGCTGCCCGTCGTGCCGGACGGCTCGTGGAAGAGCTATGTGCTGCCCTCGGTGACGCTCGGCGCGGCCGTGGCCGCCGTGATGGCGCGCTTCACGCGCGCGTCGTTCGTCGAGGTGCTCGGCGAGGATTTCGTGCGCACCGCGCGCGCGAAGGGCGTGCGCGAGCCGATGGTCGTGCTCAGGCACTGCCTGCGCAACGCGATGATCCCGGTCGTCACGATGATGGGGCTGCAGTTCGGCTTCCTGCTCGGCGGCTCGATCGTCGTCGAGGCGGTGTTCAACTGGCCGGGGCTCGGGCGCCTGCTCGTCGATGCGGTGACGATGCGCGACTACCCGGTGATCCAGGCGATCGTGCTGCTGTTCTCGATCGAGTTCATCCTGATCAATCTGACCGTCGACGTGCTGTACGCGGTCATCAACCCGACGATCCGTTTCAAGTGAGGCGCGCATGAACGCGACTGTTCCCACCACCCCGGCCCCGTCGGCCGCCGCGCCGGCCGCGATCCGCACGCCGTGGAGCGAGTTCTGGCGCAAGTTCAAAAGGCAGCACGTCGCGCTCGCGGCGGGCGCGTTCGTGCTGCTGCTCGTCGCCGTCGCGATCGTCGGCCCGCACGTCGTGCCGTACGACCCGGAGAACTATTTCGACTACGACGCGCTGAACGCGGCGCCGTCGGCCGCGCACTGGTTCGGCGTCGATTCGCTCGGCCGCGACATCTTCAGCCGGATCGTTGCCGGCGCGCGGATCTCGCTCGCCGCGGGCTTTTTCTCGGTCGCGCTCGGCGCGGCGGTCGGCACGTTCTTCGGCCTCCTCGCGGGCTACTACGAAGGCTGGTGGGACCGCGCGACGATGCGCGTCGCCGACGTGCTGTTCGCGTTTCCGGGCATCCTGCTCGCGATCGGCATCGTCGCGATTCTCGGCAACGGGATGGTCAACGTGATCTGCGCGGTCGCGGTGTTCAGCGTGCCCGCGTTCGCGCGGCTCGTGCGCGGCAACACGCTCGCGCTCAAGCAGATGACCTACGTCGAGGCCGCGCGCAGCATCGGCGCGACCGACTGGACGATCATCATGCGGCACATCCTGCCCGGCACCGTGTCGTCGGTCGTCGTCTACTTCTCGATGCGCATCGGCACGTCGATCATCACCGCCGCGAGCCTGTCGTTCCTCGGCCTCGGCGCGCAGCCGCCGACGCCCGAGTGGGGCGCGATGCTCAACGAAGCGCGCGCGGACATGGTCAACGCGCCGCACGTCGCGCTCTTTCCGAGCATCGCGATCTTTCTGACCGTGCTCGCGTTCAACCTGCTCGGCGACGGGCTGCGCGACGCGCTCGATCCGAAGCTGGAGCGCCGCTGATGGGCGCGCACGCAGCGCCGCACGTCGGCGCGCTGCCGGCGGGGCCGCTTCGCAGCATCGCCGACGTCGCGGGCGTGACGGTCGGCCACGCGACGCTCGACGCGTGCGGCGTGCAGACCGGCGTGACCGTCGTGCGGCCGCACGCGGGCGACGTCTATCGCGACAAGGTGCCCGCCGCCGCCGCGGTGATCAACGGTTTCGGCAAGAGCGTCGGGCTCGTGCAGGTCGACGAGCTCGGCGTGATCGAGACGCCGCTCGCGCTGACGAACACGTTCGGCGTCGGCGCGCTCGCGCACGCGCAGATCCGTGCGGCGATCGGCGCGAATCCGCAGATCGGCCGCGCGTGGCCGACCGTCAATCCGCTCGTGTTCGAATGCAACGACGGCTATCTGAACGACCTGCACGCGTTCGCGGTGACGCCCGCGCATTACGCGCAGGCGCTCGCCGACGCGCGGCCCGCGTTCGCGCGCGGCGCGGTGGGCGCGGGGCGGGGGATGTCGTGCTTCGATCTGAAGGGCGGGGTGGGCTCGGCGTCGCGCGTCGTGCGCGCGGCGGGCGCATCGTGGACGGTCGGCGCACTCGTGCTCGCGAACTTCGGGCGGCTGCCGATGCTGACGATCGCCGGCGTGCCGGTCGGGCGAATGATCGCCGGGCGGGACGCGGGCGGCGGCCTCGCGCGTCGCCGCGCGCCCGACGCCGCCGCTTCGCCTGCGGACGCGCCGCCGCCCGAGCAAGGCTCGATCATCATGCTCGTCGCGACGGACGCGCCGCTGTCGTCGCGGCAACTGAAGCGCGTCGCGCTGCGCGCGGCCGCGGGGCTCGCGCGCACGGGCTCGGTGTACGGCCACGGCAGCGGCGACATCGCGCTCGCGTTCTCGACCGCATACACAGTGCCGCACGACGCCGGGCGCATCGCGCTGCCGCCGCTCGTCGCCGATGCGGCGCTCGATCCGCTGTTCGCCGCCGCGGCCGACAGCGTCGAGCAGGCGATCGTCGACGCGCTGTGGCAGGCGACGCGCGTCGCGGGCCGCGACGGCCACACGCGCCGCGCGCTGCGCGACGCGGCGCCGGAACTCGAACGATGGCTGCGCGAATCGCGCGCGGGAGACTGATGAAAGTCCTGATTTCGACCGATATCGAAGGGGTGGCGGGGGTCGTGAACGTCGAGCAGACACGCGCCGGCAATGCCGAATACGAGCGCGCGCGCCGCTGGATGACGGCGGAGGCGAACGCCGCCGTCGAAGGCGCGTTCGCGGGCGGCGCGACGCGCGTGTGGGTCAACGATTCGCACGGCGGCTTTCGCAACCTGCTGCCCGACGGCATCGACGCCCGCGCGCGCGTCGTGCTCGGCAAGCCGCGCACGCTCGGGATGATGGCGGGCCTCGAAGCCGGGCCGGACCTCGTGTTCATGATCGGCTATCACGCGAAGGCAGGCGCGCGCGGGCTGCTCGCGCACACGATCAACAGCGGCGCGTTCGCGCGCGTCGCGCTCGACGGGCGCGAAGTCGGCGAGGCGGGGCTCTACGGCGCGCTCGCGCACGAATACGGCGCGCACGTCGCGCTTCTGTCCGGTGACGACGTGTTCGTCGACGAGACGCGGCCGCTTTTTCCGGCGGCGCGCTTCGTGACCGTGAAGGATGCGGCGGGATTCGCGAGCGGCGTGTCGATGACGCCCGCCGCCGCGTGCGGGGCGATCGGTGTCGCCGCGCGGCAGGCGCTCGAGCAGGCGCGCGAGGTCGCGCGCGCCGCGCGTGCGCACGCGCCGCGCGCGGCGGCCTGCGAGCTGCGGACGCAGACCGTCGCGGCCGCCGACCTGTTCTGCCAGTGGCCGTCGCTCGAGCGCGTCGACGCGCTCACGCTGCGGTTCGCCGCGCCGTCGGTCGAGCACGTCGTGCGGACGTTGAATTGCCTGTCGGCGATGTCGTTCATGCTGCGCTGAGCGGCCTGCGTACCTGCGCGCAGCGGGCGACGGGCGGGGCGCGCGCTCAGGCGAGATAAAAGGTATTGGACGCGTTGTCGAAGCCGACATTGACCGTGCCGCCGTTCAGCGGCACCGCGAGGCCGTTCGCCGGCGTGAACGGAGCGATCATGCCGTTGACGCCGGAAGACAGGAACAGATCCGCGCATTCGCGCAGATAGAACGCCGCCTGGGTATTCGTGATCACCGCCGTGGCGTTCATCGTCGACAGCGCGGCCGCGCCGTTGACCGTCGCGCATTGCGCGAGCCCGAAAGCGGCGGACGCGCCGGCCTGCACATTGCGGATCGCGTAAGCGCCGGCCGGCCCGATGCCCGCGTTGCCGTTGTCTATCTGGCCGTTGCGGAACGAATAGAGCGTCTCGATGCGGGCCGGCCCGTTTGTCGTCGCGTTGATCCCGATCACGTTGCCGGCGGTCAGCGGCGTGGCCGTCATGTAAAGCAGCACGGCGTCGTCGACGACGACGCTGTTGCGCTCGTACGGCGAGAACGCCTGCCATATGACGGAGGTGCCGACCGATGCGCCGCGCGCGCTCGCCCGAGTCGAGCCGACATAGGCGTCGACCCGCCTCGTCAACGTCACCGCGAGCTGCGCGTCGCGGATTTTTTCCACGCCCGTCGCATCGATCGCGATGTAGATCGTGCCGGCCGGCATGATTCGTGCGGGACCCGCCTGTCGCCCGAAGCGGCAGGCGGGTCCCGCGCCGCTCACACGATTCTTCTCAATGCGCCGTAGTTTTCGGTCCCGGTGACGGCGCCCCGAAGGCTCGCGACGAAATCCTCTCCGGTGCGAATGGCCGGCTGCTCCAGGTAGAACGTATTGGTCCGGTCGTTGAACCCGACGTTGACCATCGGACTCTGGCTGGATAGCGCGATCGGCAGCGCGTTGCCGGCCACCTGCGATATCACCGAGCCATTGTTGCTGTATGACGCGAGGAACAGCGAGAGATTTTCGATCGGCGTGAACGACGCCCTCATGTTGTACGCGACCGGCACGGCGTTGAGCGGGGCCACGACAGGAACGTTGTTGACGATCGCCTGTTGGGCGAGCCCGAAGCTGAAGCTGCCCGCCTGGTTGTTGACGAGGTTGTACGTGGTGGGATTGCCTCCGTCGGCGCCGTTGAACTGCGCGCGCTCGAACGTGTAAGTCCAGCCCGCCTGAATCGGCGCGCCCGTCTGCGACGTCATCGTGATCGTCGCGCCCGCCTGCAGGATCGTCGTCGTCGCATACATCGTGTACTGTTCCTGCCACGAAATCTGGTTCAACTGGAGCGGCTGGAACGTCACCCAGGCGATCGGCAGATTGCCTTGCTGCAGCGGGTCCGAAATCACGCTCTTGACGAGCGTGACGCGAAGCCCGTTCTGATAAATGGTATTCAAGCCTGCATTGCTGATTGAAATGTTGATCTGGTAATTCATTTTCAACCTCCACGTGTTTGAGTGAGGCATTAAAGAAGAACCAGCCAGCGACACACTGGCGCTGCGACATCCCCGGCATCCGCGAGCGCCGGGCATTGACCGGACGGCAATCGCGCGACACGGGATCCGAGTGAACCTTGCGGATGCGCCCGCACATGGGCATGCCGGCAAGCGTGGATGGCCGGCCGGCGGCCGAGTCGGGACGCAAGCGTTGTTAATCGATATCAGCGATGTGCGAGTCTCCGCAGTATTTTTGATCAATGACCGGCTTGATGTTTTCTTTTTCGTTTCGCGATATATGCAATCGGCTGATTCAGGATAGGACGAATGGCGGGGTATTCAAGCGGCGATGCGATTTCAAACGGAAATTGAACCGGAGTGCGCCGTCGGGCTGCGCGCGGCGCGGGCCGGCGCGCGCAACCGTCGCGACTCGTTCAGACGTCGAAGAACACCGTCTCCCGCTCGCCCTGCATGCGGATGTCGAAGCGATAGGCCGTCACGCCGTTCGCCCGCGCGTCACGCTTTGCGATCAGCGTCGCGCGCCGTTCGGCCGGCACGTTCGCAAGCACCGCATCGGTTTCGTTCGCGGCCGCTTCGTCGTCGAAGTAGATCCGCGTGAACGCGTGCGTGAGAATCCCGCGCATCATCACCGTCACGTCGACGTGCGGCGCGTCCGTCTCCGACGTGCGCCCTGGCTTCACCGTATGGACGACGAAGCGGTTCTGCGCATCCGTGCCCGTGCCGACGCGCGCAAAGCCGCAAAAACCGCTCGCAGCGGCTTCGTCGCGCGACGCCGGATAGCGGCCTTCGCCGTCGACGTGCGTGAATTCGAGCACCGCGTCGCTGACGACGTTGCCGTCGCCGTCGAGCACGCGGCCGACGAGCAGGATGGGCTCGCCCGCCGCGTCGGGCGTCGCGATCTCCGCCGTGAAGAGGCTCTTCAGATCGTAGTTGTACTGCTGCGGGCAGAGGCCGTACGCGAAGTACGGGCCGACGGTCTGCGAAGGGGTCTGTTTCAGCGTCGTCATGCTCAGCGCTCCATCGGGGTGGCGTCGCGGCCGCGCAGCACGATGTCGAATTCGTAGCCGAGCGCGAAGCCTTCTTCGGTCGTGTCGATCGAGAAGCGCGAGATCAGGCGATCGCGCGCGTCCTCGGGCGTGCCCTGGAAGATCGGGTCGAGCGCGAGGAGCGGATCGCCCGGGAAATACATCTGCGTGACGAGCCGCGAGCCGAAGTAGTCGCCGAACAGCGAGAAATGGATGTGGTTCGGCCGCCAGGCGTTCGGATGATTGCCCCACGGATACGCGCCCGGCTTGATCGTGAGGAACCGGTAGCGGCCGTTCTCGTCGGTGACGCACCGGCCCGCGCCGAGGAAGTTCGGATCGAGCGGCGCGTCGTGCTGGTCGACCTTGTGCACGTAGCGGCCCGCGGCGTTCGCCTGCCAGACCTCGACGAGCGTGTTGCGCACCGGCTTGCCGCCTTCGTCGAGCACGCGGCCCGTGACGACGATCCGCTCGCCAAGCGGCTCGCCGTTCTTCGCCGCGTTCTTCGTCAGATCGTGGTCGAGCGGGCCGAGATCGGCCGCGCCGTAGACGGGCGCGCGCTGATTGCGCAGTGTCTCCTTCAGCGGAATCAGCGGCTGCGTCGGACCGCGCTTCACGGAAGAGCGGTACGGCGGATGAATGTACGCGGGATGCGACGGCCAGTCGCGTGGCGCGAGCGTCGAGGAATCCATCGAGAGCGTCTCCAGATTGATGGTTGTCAAGGCGGGATGGAAGGACTTTAGCTAATCCGGAAAGTTATGCAAAATGACGTTTTATCGCTGATCGTATAACCAGACGTTATGCAAAACCGGATCGCCGACGGCCGGGTCAAGTTCCGGCATCTGCAGTGCTTTCTCGCGGTCGCGCAGTTCGGCGGCGTGCAGAAGGCCGCGCAAAGCCTGTCGATCACGCAGCCGGCCGTGTCGAAGACGATCGCCGAGCTCGAAGCGATCCTCGGCGTGCGGTTGTTCGAGCGCGGCCGGCAGGGCGCGCGGCCGACGCGCGAGGGGCAGCTCTTCATTCCGCACGCGAGCGCGTGCGTGCTCGCGCTGCGGCAGGGCGTGGGGCTCCTCGCGCGCGAGAGCGGCGGCGCGGCGGCGACGCTCGAGATCGGCATGCTGCCGACCGTCGCCGCGTCGCTCGCGCCCGCCGTGCTGAAGGTGCTCGCGAGCGAATGGCCGCGCGCGGTCGTGCGGATCACGACCGCCGCGAACGCCGAGCTGCTCGAGCGGCTGAAGGCGGGCGCGATCGAGTGCGCGATCGGGCGGCTGTCGGAGCCCGAGCGGATGGTCGGGCTGTCGTTCGAGCATCTGTACAACGAGCCGCTCGTCGCGGTCGTGCGCGCGGGCCATCCGCTCGCGGCGAGCGCTTCGCCCGCCGCGCAGCTCGCGCGCTACCCGGTCGTGCTGCCGCCTTACGGCACGATGATCCGGCAGGCGGCCGAGCAACTGCTGGGCGCGTGCGGCGCGCCGCCGCTCGAATCGTTCGTCGAGGTGCTGTCGGTGTCGGTCGCGCGCGCGCTCGCGCTCGAGAACGACGCGGTCTGGTTCGTGCCGCGCCACGCGGCCGAATTCGATCTCGCGGCCGGCACGCTCGTGCGGCTCGCGCTGCCCGTCGAGGGCGCGGACGAGCCGGTCGGGCTGATCCTGCGCACCGACGCGCAGCCGTCGCCCGTCGCGCGCGCGCTGATCGACGCGGTGCGGGCGGTTGCGCGGCGGCGGCGGGGCGCGGCGGGCGGGCGCGCGCGCGGCGGGCGGGGCGCGGCGAACCAGCGGCGCGGCGGGGGCGGGCGCAACGCGTGACGCCGGCGGTTGGCGTGCGCCGCCGCGCCGTCCCGCGCGACCAACGACGAGCGTCCGCTCACGCCATGCCGAGCTTCCCGAAATCGAAGCGTTCTTCCGACAGCAGGAAGCCGCTCGATTTCTTGCCCGGCTCCGAGCCCTTGATCTGGCATTGCTTGAGCAGCGAGAGATACGTGTTCTGCCTGTAGCCGCTGTCCGGCGCGGGCTCGACATAGCGCACCCACAGCTCGAGCGCGTCCTTGTTCGGCATCGCGATGAAATGCCCGGCGTCGCGCAGGGTGTTGACGTACGCGCTCGACATCCACCATGCATACGCAGTGCGGCTGCGCGTCAGCTCGCCGCGCGTATCGACGAACAGCACGCACGCGAGCGCCGAATTGGGCGTCGCGCAGATCAGATCCAGGTCGGACGGCTTGATCGGGAAATAGCCTTCCCAGCTCGGCCGCTCGCCTTTTTCCTTCGGCGACGCGACGGGCGCGGCCTGGCGGCTCTTGACCTGCACGTAGACCGGCGTTTCGGGCACGCCGCGCTCGACGGGCCGCGGCGCATCGTCGAGCCGCGACAGATGCCGGTACGCGCGCGTGACGACGAGATCGAAGCCCTTGTCGATCGGCAGCTTGAACGCCTCCATGTTGTGGCGGAAGCACTCGGACATGATGTAGTGCTCGCCGGCCGCGCCGATGTAGAGGAATTCGGTGGGAACGGATGATGACGATTTCGCGTTGGCCATGTCGTGAATGAACGTTGTTTGAGTCGGAGCGGCGGTTGCGCCGCTTGCAGTTCGAATGCGCGATGCTTGGGCGCGTTTCGGCGTTTGGCGCCCTAAGCGAATCGCGCATCCGGTCGAACGCGTTGTTCGGCGCGCTTGCGCGTCATGCAAAAGTACGCCGGACGGCATCGCGCGCGCAAGCGCGCCTCGCATCGCCGGGCTGCGCCCGCGGCCGCGCGGGCATGGCGGAAACGAATCGGCGGCAACGTGCGCTGTGGGCGTTATCGGCGTCGATCGGGCGTTCTTGAGCACTTTCCTGCGACGTGAATCGGATTGCAGTGCGCGAGGTCAACATTGCGCCGAACGTTCGATAGAATGGCCGCTCGTCGCGTTGCGCGACGTCGATTCAAAATGCCTTCCGATCGATTGCCCCGCGTCGCCGATCCGGCGCGCCGACGCACTTTGTGATCGGAATTTTCCGATCCGGTTCGGTCTGTCGGCGCGCGATGCGCGCCGTTTCGATGCGCGTCGTGCCGCGCGCGTCGCAGACAATGGCCGACGATGTTTTTCGTGACGAAGCGCATCGCGCTCATCAGACAAGCATGAAATCGATACATGCCGGCTTGCGCCGACGGCGAGGGCCGTCGCACCGGATGCCGCTCGGCTACATGGTGATCGCCGGCGCGGTGGCGATTGCGATCGTCATGATGTCCATCTGCGCGGCGATCCTGCGCGACAGCCGCGACGACGCATTCGAGCACGCGCAACGCGCCGCGCGCAACACGCTGCAGATGATCGAGCGCGACGTCGCGCGCGGCTTTCGTCTGTACGACCGCACGCTCGCGCGCATCGCCGCGCAGCTCGGCGAGCGCCGCATCGCCGCGCTGCCCGCCGACCTGCGCCGCGAGATCCTGGTCGATGCCGCGGCGGCCGCGAACGAGGCCGGCGTGATGTACGTGCTCGACGCGCGCGGGCATGTGACGTTCGCGTCGACGAGCGGCCCGCTGCCGACCGCGAGCTTCGCGTCGTACGATTTCTTCGCCGCGCAGCGCGACGCGCCGACGCTCGGCACGTATCTGAGCGGGCCGTACCGGATGCCGTCGCGCGACGGCGAGCCGTGCATCGCGCTGTCGCGCCGCATCGAGCGCGCGGACGGCGCGTTCGCGGGCGTCGTCGTGCTCGCGGTGCGCGTCGCGTATTTCCAGCAGTTGCTGGCGGCGGCGAGTGCGGGCCCCCACGGCGCGCTCGCGCTGATGCACGCGGACGGGCGCGTCCTGATGCGGATTCCGTTCGACGAGAAGTCCGTCGGCCTCGACCTGAGCGGAACGAGCCTCTACTCGCGCATGCAATTCGGCCGCTCGGGCGAGTTCTTCGACGTCGAGCCGATCGATCACGTGAAGCGCTTCTACCTGTATCGTCGGCTCGACGACGTTCCGCTGATCGTGCAGGTCGCGCTCGCGGACGACGACATCCATGCGACGTGGCGTGTGCGCGCGTGGCGCTTCGGCGTGCTCACGGGCGTGTTCGCGCTGATCTTCGTCGTGATGAGCGCGTATCTCGCGCATTCGCTGTGGCGCAAGTCGACGGCCGAGGCGGCGCTCGCGCGGCTCGCCGGCACCGACAGCCTCACGGGCCTGCACAACCGGCGCGCGCTCGACGAGACGCTCGAGCGCGAATGGCGGCGCGCGATGGGCGGCGCGCGTCCGCTCGCGATCCTGTTCGTCGACATCGACCACTTCAAGCGCTACAACGACACATACGGCCATCAGGTCGGCGACGAGGTGCTCGCGACCGTGTCGCGCTGCATCGCGCAGCAGGCGGCACGCTTGGGCGACGTCGTCGCGCGCTACGGCGGCGAGGAATTCGTCGTCGTGCTGCCGGATACGCCGCGCGGCGGCGCGCTCGTCGTCGCCGAGCGCGTGCGTCTCGGCGTGCGGATGCTCGGCATCGAGCATGAAGGCTCGGAGGTCGGGTTCGTCACGGTCAGCGTCGGCGTCGCGGTGTGGCAGCCGGACGGCGCGTCCGCGCCGCCCATCGCCGCGATCGTCGAGGCGGCCGATCAGGCGCTCTATCAGGCGAAGGCGGGCGGGCGCAATCGCATCGTCGACGTCGGGCTCGGTTGAGTCGAGCCCGGTGGGCGCGGCGGGGCGGCGTTTGGCGGCATCGGCGAGCGGATCGGGCGCGAACGACGCGGGCCGTTCGCCATAGAATGACCTTCCCCCGACATGAGAACGAGAAAGGTGCGCAATGAACGAACGGCAATGGAGCGCGGTCGACGATTTCTTCTGTAGCCAACTGGCGCCGTCCGATCCGGCGCTGGATGCGGCGCTGGCGTCGAGCAGGGCGGCCGGCCTGCCCGCGATCAACGTCACCGCGAATCAAGGCAAATTCCTGAACCTGCTCGCGACGATTCGCGGCGCGCGCCGGATTCTCGAACTCGGCACGCTGGGCGGCTACAGCACGATCTGGCTCGCGCGGGCGCTGCCGCCGGGCGGCGCGCTGGTCACGCTCGAGGCGAACCCCGATTACGCGGCGCTCGCGCGCGAGAACATCGGGCGCGCGGGACTGGACAGCGTCGTGTCGGTCGTCGTCGGCCGCGCGAAGGAGAGCCTCGAGCGGCTGATCGCCGAGCGCGCCGAGCCGTTCGATCTGATCTTCCTCGACGCCGACAAGGACAGCTATCCGGCGTATCTGCCGCTGACGGTCGCGCTGTCGCGTCCGGGGACGGTGATCGTCGCCGACAACGTCGTGCGGCAGGGGCGCGTCGCGGACCCGCAGAACCATGACCCGGACGCGCTCGGCGTGCGCGAATATTTCCGGCTGATCGCCGCGCATCCGCGCCTGTCGACGACCGCGCTGCAGACCGTCGGCTCGAAGGGCTGGGACGGGTTCGCGCTGACGGTCGTGACGGCGTAGGCCGTCGGCCGTCAGGCCGTGCGCCGCCGCCGCACCGCCTGCGCGAGCGCGTCGAGCACGGGCTCGGTCTGCGCCCAGCTCAGGCACGCGTCGGTGATCGACACGCCGTATTGCAGCGGCGTGCCGGGCTTCAGATCCTGCCGGCCGGCCTCCAGATTGCTCTCGACCATCACGCCGGTGATGCGCCGCTCGCCGTCCGACAGTTGCCGCGCGAGGTCCTCGGCGACGTTGACCTGCCGCAGGTGCGACTTGTTCGAATTCGCGTGCGAGCAGTCGACCATCACCTGCTCGCGCAAGCCCGCCGTGCGCAGCACCGCGCACGCTTCGTCGATGCTCGCGCGGTCGTAGTTCGGACCCTTCTTGCCGCCGCGCAGGATCACGTGCGCGTCTTCGTTGCCGCGCGTCTCGAAGATCGCGGCCATGCCCATCTTCGTCATGCCCATGAACGCGTGGCTCGCGCGCGCCGCGACGATCGCGTCGGCCGCCACCTGCACGCCGCCGTCGGTGCCGTTCTTGAAGCCGATCGGGCAGCTCAGCCCCGACGCGAGCTGCCGGTGGCTCTGGCTCTCGGTCGTGCGCGCGCCGATCGCGCCCCACGCGATCAGATCCGCGATGTACTGCGGGCTCAGCAGATCGAGGAATTCGGTGCCGGCGGGCAGGCCGAGCGCGTTGATGTCGATGAGCAGCCGGCGCGCGGCGCGCAGCCCTTCGTTGATGCGGAAGCTGCCGTCGAGGCGCGGATCGTTGATGTAGCCCTTCCAGCCGACCGTCGTGCGCGGCTTCTCGAAATACACGCGCATCACGATCAGCAGATCGTCGCACAGTGCGTCGGCGGCGGCCTTCAGCCGGCGCGCGTAGTCGAGCGCCTGGTCGTGATCGTGGATCGAGCATGGGCCGACGATTGCGAGCAGGCGGTCGTCGCGGCCGTGCAGCACGCCGCCGATCGCGTTGCGGCTCGCCTCGACGAGCGCCTGGACGGCGCTCGGCACGGGCAGTTCGTCCTGCAGCAGCGCGGGCGCGATGAGCGGGCGCACCGCGCCGATGCGCACGTCGTCGATGCGCGTCGTGTCTTGCGTCGTGTCGGCGGAACCGGCTTCCCGGTCGCGCTGCGGATTGTCGATGTTTTGCATGGTGGGGTTCCGGTTCTGCTGAATCAGCCACGATTATGGCATTCGCGCCGAGCGCGGCGCCCCGATCGGTTGCGCGTCGCGCTGCGCCGCCGCAAACGATCGCGTCATGTCATAGCCTGACGAGTCCCTCTTTCGGCTGCGCAGCGGACGGCGATGGCGCACTGGCCAACCAGCAGTGTGCCGCCCGTGCTTCGTCCGTGCCGTCATTGCGTTTCATCGTGGGTCGATATGTGAGCGCGTCGCTGATTTTGCTGCGAGAAAAATTTCCAATAGCCATCAAATAGAGAAATTCAGCCGACAGTCATTTTTGATGTAGGAGTCTTTCCGTTGATGTCAGGCTTTTCCTACACGGCGCACGCCGGCGAACCAGTTGCCTCGGCGAAAGCCATTTTCGCGAATGCGCCGCTTCCTTTCATCTCTTTCATTCTTTTCCCGGCACGGCAGCGACGGTCGTTCGCCCGCTTCTGGCGTGATTTTCACTTATTGAAAAACAGGCTGGTTGAGTTATTTAAAATGGATATTCCCTTCGTGTTTCCCCCGATATATTCGCGGCTATTTCCGCCGATATCCAAGGAACAAGGACGGCCGGAAATGGGGGCATCATGATCGAACATGAAAAGGTGACGAATCCATTTATCCCTGTTAATGATGGGGGGGCGGACATCGACAATGGAGCGCCAGCGACATTCGCGGAACATGAAGCGAGTGCATCCGCGCCTGCGCCCACCGTCCTGCTCGTCGACGACGAACTTGGCGTGCTTTCGTCACTCAGGCGCCTGTTCCGAACGACCCAATACCAGGTCCTGACCGCCGACAGCGCCGCTGCAGCCCTGGACATTCTCGCCTGCAACACGGTAGACGTCATCATCTCCGACATGCGGATGCCGTACATGAACGGAGCGGATTTCCTCGCCCGCGCGCGGACGCTGTACCCGGATACGACCCGCATCCTGCTCACCGGCTATTCGGAGATCGACCTGGCCGTGCGGGCCATCAACGAAGGGGCCGTCTACCGTTACCTGACCAAGCCCTGGGACGATCGCGAGGTGCTGCTCGCCGTCGACGAGGCGATCGAGCAGCAGCGGCTGCGCCGTGAAAACGCGCGGCTGGGCGAGGTCGCCAGCCGGCAGAACGAGGCGCTTCGCACTTTCAATACCGCACTCGAAGTCCAGGTGCACGCCCGCACCGAGGAGCTCCGTCAGACGGTGATGTTTCTCGACGATGCCCAAAGCGACCTGAAGCACAACTTCACGGCGATGGTTCAGGTTTGCGCGAACATGATCGAGCTGCGCTGCGGTGTGATGGGGGGCGAATCGCTGCGGATCGGCGAAGCTGCGCGCAGTCTTGCGCTGGCTTTCGGCATGAGCGGTCTGCAGGCGCAGGAACTGTTCTTCGCGGGGCTGCTGCACGGCATCGGCAAGCTGTCGCTGCCGGACGAATTGCTGCGCAAGCCGCTCGATCGCATGTCCGCGGAAGAAAGCCAGTTGTACTACCAGCATGCGCTGCGTGCGCAGATGGTGCTTACGCCCGTGCAGCAGCTCCAGTCTGTCGCGCACATCATCCGCCATCAGTACGAGCGCTTCAATGGACGCGGCACGCCCGACGGCCTCGCAGGGGAGGAGATCCCGTTCGGCTCGCGCCTTCTCGCGGTGGCGCGCGACTTCGAGGCGTTGCGCGGAGGCAGCATGGTCAGCCAGCCGTTCACGGCAGAACAGGCGCTCAGGATGCTCGTGTCGCAGTCGGGCATGCGCTACGACCCGGCGATCGTCGAGCAATTCGTTGCCCTGTCGAAAGATCCCTCTGCGTTGGCGGGACCGGAAGCGGTCTCGCAAGTCAACGCCTCGCAACTGCGGGAGGGCATGCGGCTCGCCGGCGATCTGCGTACCAACGGCGGCATTCTGCTCGTGACCCGGGGCAGCGTGGTGTCTTCGCACCAGGTCGCGCAGCTTCGGCGATTCGAGGCACAGGAGGCAGCGCCGTTCGAGATCGTGATTCACGAGTCTGCCGGTGCGGTGCCGCAGCGCAACGTGTGAGATGACGGCCGTCATCCGGCGCCGCGCACGCTCGATCGCGGAATGTCAACGAATGACGATGCGTGCCATCGGAACGATCGCCGTGTCCACGCGGCAGGAAACGCATTGCCGCGCCGATTTGCGGCGCAACGGCAAGCGGTGCGGACGGTTGCAGTTGCCGGACCGCGTGAGGAAAACGCCTGAAAGGCCGTAAGTGAGGATGCGTCATGGAAGCGACAGCGAACGAAACGCCACGCCGGCATCCGCGCACGCTGGGATGGGTAGGTACGACCGCGCTGGCGATGGGCGGCAGCAACCAGAGCCTGTTTCTGCTCGCGGCGCTCTTTGCCGGGCAGGGCGACATTCCTGGGCAGGGCAGCGCCGCCGTTCCGCTGCTCATCGTCGGGCTGCTGCTCAGCTATGCCGCCGCGCCAGGGTGGATCGAGCTGGTGTTGATGTCGCCGACGCGCGTGGGCGGGATCGCGGCTGCGTGCACCGAAGCATTCAGGCGCTACGGGGAAATCCTCTCCACGCTTGCCGGCGCGTGTTACTGGTGGGGCTGGGTGCCCGCCTGCGGTCTGACCGCGATCTTTTCGGCGACGGCGATCAACGAATGGTATCTGCCGGGGGTGCCCGTTACCGTACTCGCTTGCGCGCTCGTCGCCGCGTTCACGTTCGTCAACCTGTGCGGCATCCGATGGGTCACGCGGCTCGCGATACCGATCGCGACTGCATCGGCCGGGCTGGCGTTCATCTCGGCGATAGCGCCGGTCATGGCCGGCACGGTCGACTGGCACCGTGCCGCGGATTTTCACCTGACGACGCCATTTGCAGGGCACTTCGGCGAACTCACGTCGCTGATGGCCGGGCTGTATCTGATCGGCTTTGCCGCACCGGCATTCGAGGCCGCCACGTGTCACGTCGGCGAGACGGCCGATCAGAACCGCAACGTGCCGCGCGCGATGCTGGCGAGCGCGGCGATGGCCGGACTCTATTTTGCGGTGTTGCCTGGGGTATGGCTGGGCCTGCTGGGTCCGGGCCCGCTTGGCCAGGATCTCGGCCAGGTGCTGGGGCCGAGCTTCGCGCCGGTGTTCGGCAGTCTCGCGAAGGCCGCGGCGATCTGGTTCATGATGTTCAACATGTTTCATGGCACGATACAGCCGCTTGCCGGCGCCTCGCGCACGCTTGCCCAACTGTCCGAGGATGGCGTGGCGCCCAGGTTTCTCGCGTTGCGCAACCGGGCCGACGTGCCGTGGTGCGCGACGCTCGTGACGGCGGGTTTCTCGTTGGGTCTGCTGCTGCTCGGCGACCCCGTCTGGCTGCTTGCGGCGGCGAACTTCACATACCTCACGAGCATCTTTCTTTGCAGTGTCGCCGTGTGGCTGCTGCGGCGCGATGCGCCTCTCGCGCACCGGCCGTACCGGGCGCCGCGCGGCACGATCGGCCTCGGCCTTGCCGCTGCGGGCGTATGGATGCTCTCGGGCGTGCTCGGCTTCGAGCAGTACGGCCTGCCCACGGTCGTATGCGGCCTGGCGTTCGCGTATTCCGGCGCGGCGCTTTTTGCGTGGCGCAAGTGGGAGGATCGCCGCCGCGCGGGCCTGCCGGGGATCGGCGACACGCTGCACTTCAAGCTGACGGGCGCAATGCTGCTCGTGCTGGCGCTCGATGGCGCAGGCTACATGCTGGCGATCAGCCAGATTGCCCGGAAGAACGGGCCGATGGAAACCGCGCTCGAGGACATCTTCGTCGCCGTCGCAATGCTGACGGTCACCGTCGGCATTGTGCTGCCGGGCATGATTGCGCATTCCGCCGACGAACTGAGCCGCGCGGCCCGCCGTCTCGCGACCGGCACGCTCAAGGACTTTTCGAACGCGATGAGCGCGCTGGGCCGAGGCGATCTGGACGGCGCCTATGCGAACTTCGCGCCTGACCGGCTCCGGGGCCACGGGGGCGACGAACTGGGCCGGATGGCCGAGAGCTTCAATATGCTGCAGTCGGAGATCGGCATTGCCGCGACGGGGCTCGGCGATGCGCGCGAAGGCCTGCGGCGGGCGCGCAGCGAGCTGACGAACGCCAATCTCGATCTGCAGCGGGCCCATGACAGCCTCGAAGAGCGGGTGCGGCAGCGCACGCGCGAACTGCAGGAAGCCAACCGCGCCAAGTCGATTTTCCTCGCCAACATGAGCCACGAACTGCGCACGCCGCTCAATGCGATTCTCGGCTACGCGCAGTGGTTTCGGCGCGACGCGGCGGCCGGCGAGCGGCAGGTGCGCGCGGCCAGCATCATCAAGCAAAGCGGCGAACACCTGCTGATGCTGATCACCGACATTCTCGACCTCGCGAAGATCGAGGCAGGCAAGCTCGACCTGTGTCCGGGCCCGGCCGGGCTCGACGGCGTGCTGTCGAGCGTGATGGACATCATTCGCGTGAAGAGCGAGGAAAAAGGGCTGGCCTGCGTGCTCGATGCCGCTTCTGACTTGCCGCCCTCCGTATGGATCGACGACAAGCGCCTGCGTCAGGTGCTGCTCAATCTGCTCGGCAACGCGGTGAAATTCACGTCGCGCGGACGCGTGGAACTGCGTGTGAGCCTGCTGCAGCCTGCGGATGAACTCGCCCGTGTCCGATTCGAAGTCCGTGACACCGGCGTGGGCATTGCCCACGACAGGCTCACGAGCATTTTCGATCCGTTTGAACAGGCGGGCGAAGCGCAAAGCCGCGCGGGCGGCACGGGGCTGGGGCTGTCCATCAGCCGGCAACTCGTGCGGCTGATGGGGGGCGAGATCGAGGTCGAAAGCGAGCCCGGCGCCGGCAGCCGGTTCTGGTTCGACCTCGAGCTGGCGGTGGTCGAGGTGGCGCCCGCGCGTGCGCAGCCAGCGCAGAGCATCACCGGATATCAGGGCGCCCGCCGCCGGCGCCTGCTGGTCGTCGACGACATCGATGCGAACCGGTCGGTGCTGCGCGACACGCTGGGCGCCTTGGGCTTCGACATCGACGAAGCCGTCAATGGCGTCGAGGCAATCCATGCGGCGGAGAACGACCGACCGGATCTGATCCTGATGGACATTTGCATGCCGGTCATGAACGGCATGGAGGCGACCCGGCGGATTCGCGAGATTCCGGCATTGCGGGATGTGCCGATCATCGCGGTATCGGCCAGCGCCACGCCGGAGGACGCGGCGGCCGCGCTCGCGGCGGGCGCCTCCATGTTTCTGCCCAAGCCGGTGGATCACGACCGGTTGCTGGGCGAACTCGGCACGTTGCTCGGGCTGCAGTGGCGCCATGAGGCCCCCGGGTCGAACGCGGAGCGCGCCGGGGACACGCCGTCCATCGAGCCGATGGCGATTCCGGATGAAGGGCGGATGGCGCATCTGTACCGGCTCGCACTCGCCGGCAACATGCGCGCGATCCGGCTTTGGGCGGAAGAACTCATCACAGCCGAGCCGCAATGCCGCGTGTTTGCGGACAGGCTGACGGAAATGGCAAAGGGCTGCCGGTCCGAGGCGATTCTCAGGCTAGTCGAAACCTACATCAATCCGGCACAGGTAACCGAAACATGAACGACGAAACGATGATTCCCGAATCGCGGGCGCAGACGGTCCTCGTGGTTGACGACACGCCGGCCAATCTCGAACTGGCCGTGAGCGCGCTCGAGGCCGATGGGCTTGAAGTCCTGGTCGCGCAGAGCGGCGAGGAGGCGATCAGGCGAGCGCAGCTCGTCGTGCCCGATCTGGTCCTGCTGGACGTGATGATGCCGGGCATCGACGGCTTCGAGACGTGCCGCCGTCTGAAGGCGATCGACCATACGCGCGATGCGCCCGTCATTTTCATGACCGCGCTCTCGGACGTGCAGGACAAGGTTGCCGGTTTCGCCGCGGGCGGCATCGACTATCTCACCAAGCCGTTCCAGATCGTCGAGCTGGCGGCGAGGGTGAAGACGCATCTCGCGCTGCGCGCGGCGCAGCGGCAACTGGTCCTCGCGAACGCGCGGCTCGCTTCGTCCGAGGCGCGTTACCGGCGCCTGTTCGAGACGGCGAGCGACGGAATCATCCTCGTCGACATGGCGGGCAGCCGGATTACGGATGTCAATGCGTCGCTGGTGGAGATGCTGGGCTTCGAGCGCGACCACTTCGTCGGGCGGCCGATCGGAAGCGTGCCGCCGTTCGAAGCCGTTCCTGAATGCGCGAGTCTGTGCGCGACGCTCGCGGCAAGCGGAGAGATCCGGTGCGAACACACGTCGCTCGCGACGGCCACGGGTACACTGCTCGACGTCGAGTTTCTCGCGAGCCTCTATACCGTCGGCGGAGCAAGGATCGTCCAGTGCAACGTGCGCGACATCACGGAGCGCAAGCAGGCCGAAGCGCGTGTCCGGTACATGGCGCTGCATGATGCGCTCACGGGCCTGCCCAATCGCGCGCTGTTGCAGGAGCACCTCGCCCAGGCAATCGCACGGGCGCGACGCGAAGGCGGATGCGTGGCCGCATTGATGCTCGATCTGGACCGCTTCAAGCATGTGAACGATTCGCTTGGCCACCATATCGGCGACCGGCTGCTCGAGGCGGCGTCGATGCGCTTGCGCGGCTGCCTGCGCGAAGGCGACACGGTTGCGCGCCTCGGCGGCGACGAGTTCGTGATCGGCCTTGCGGATGTGGATGGCGATCAGGGCGCTGGCGAGGTCGCAACAAGGGTATTGACCACGCTGTCGCGCCCGTTCTTCGTGGAAAACCATGAACTGCACGTGGGCTGCAGCATCGGCATCAGCCGTTATCCGGCCGACGGCGAAGACGTGCAGACACTTCTGCGGGCCGCCGATACGGCGATGTATGACGCGAAAGCGAACGGACGCGGAATTTACCGCTTCTTCACGCCCGAACTCAATGCGGCCGCGCAACAGCGCCTCGCGTTGGCCCGCGACATCCGGTATGCGTTTGATCGCGGCGAGTTCGTGCTGCATTACCAGCCGCAGGTCTGCACGCATTCGGGTGCGATCACGGGCGTCGAGGCATTGCTGCGCTGGCGGCATCCCGAGCATGGCCTGATCTCGCCGCTGCAGTTCGTGCCGATGCTGGAGGAACTCGGCCTGATCGTCGCGGTTGGCCAATGGGTATTGCGCACGGCCTGCCAGCAGAGCGTCCAGTGGCAGTCGGCGGGACTGCCGCCCGTCAGGATGGCGGTCAACCTCTCGGCGTACCAGCTCCAGCGCGGCGACATCGTTCGCACCGTCGACGAGGCGCTGCGCGAGACAGGCCTTGCCGCCGAATGGCTGGAGCTCGAGTTGACCGAGACGATGGCCCTCTACAACGCTCAGGAGGCGATCCGGATCATGCGCGAATTCAAGCAGCTTGGTGTGAGCCTCTCTCTGGACGACTTCGGCACGGGCTGGTCGTCGCTGTCGTACCTGCGCCAGTTTCCGATCGACCGCATCAAGATCGACCGTTCGTTCATTCGTGACGTGGTCACTCATCCGGGTGCCTCGGCGGTGGTCCAGGGCATCATGACTCTCGCGAACCATCTCGGGCTGCAATGCATCGCGGAAGGCGTGGAGACCGTCCAGCAATTCGGATTTTTGCAGGAGCGCGCGTGCGGGGAGATTCAGGGATTTCTGGTGAGTCCGGCGCTGCCTGCCCATGAGTGTGCGGTCCTGCTCGCAAGCGACGAGAGTCCTGTTCCCGAATCCATCGTTTGATGGCCGGGCGCAACGGGACAGGGGGAAGAAATGAAGTTCCGGTGGTGGATTGCCCACCTCAAGATACGTACCCGCCTGTGGCTGGCATTTGCCTTCCTGCTGCTCCTGCTGGTTGTGACCAATCTCGTGACATTCCATCAAATGGGGGCCTTGCAAGCCGCGCGCGAACGACTGGTGCGCGGCGCGCAGGATTCCGGCGCGAAGGCCGATCATTTCGACCGGGTGCTGCTGGCGCAGGGCGGAATACGACTGGTCAACGAGAACGCGCGGCGGGCGTTCGAGCTGTTCCTGATCCAAAGCCGCGACCCCATTGATCAACAGCAGTTTGACACGGTCTTCGCCGCGCAGAAGAACACCACCCAGCGCATTACCGTTCTGTACAAGACGTTCGAGAGCCTGCTCGATACACCCGACGAGCGGGCTGCGTTCAAGGCCGTCCTGAAGGCTCGCTGGGATTACGTCAATACGCGGACAGCCGTGGAAAAGCGGTTGGCTGCGGGAGATCGCGATGCGGCCGCGAATGCGCTGCACCAACTGGTCATGCCAAAGCTGGCGACCTATATCCAGTCCTGGCAGTCGATGATCGAGCTGGAGCGCAGCCAGGCGTTGGCGGCCCAGGCGCTGGAAGCGCAGCGGTATGTCATTGCCCGTGGCCTTGTCCTGTCCATGCTGGGTCTCGCGACCATGCTGGCCGGCATCGCCATGTACAGCATCATCCGGCATATCACGTCCTCGCTGCGCCGGATCGGCGATTCGGCGCAGCAGTACGCGCTGGGCAATTTCAATCAGCCCATCGAGATCGATGCCGACGATGAGATCGCCGAACTGGCGGAGTCGTTCAACACGATGGCGGAGGAACTCGAGGCGAGCCGCAACGAACTGCTCAACCACCAGCGTCACCTGGAAGAGCGCGTCGCGGAACGGACGAACGAGCTCACGGCGGCAAACAGGGAACTCGTCAGCACCAATGCGAAGTTGACGCTGGCGCATGTCAAGCTGCTGGAATCCGAGAAGCTGGCGTCCATCGGGTTGCTGGCCGCCGGCGTCGCGCACGAGATCAACAATCCCGTCGGTTTCGTCTATAGCAACTTCGGTACGCTCGAAGCTTATCTGCGCAAGCTATTCCACGTGCTGACGCTGTACGAAAACATGGAAGAGAAGATCGCTTCGCCCGAGGCGGTGTCGACCATTCACTCGGCGAAGGAGACTGCGGAGCTCAACTACCTGAAAGAAGACATACCTGCGTTGATGCGTGAATCCAGGGATGGGCTGATGCGTGTCAAGGAGATTGTCCAGAATTTGCGGGATTTCGCGCGCAACGACGCCAAACCGACGTTTGTTCTGGCGAACGTCCATCAAGGTCTCGATTCGACGCTGCGGGTCGTCCAGAACGAAGTCAAGGCGCATGCCGAAATCGTCAAGGAATACGGCGATTTGCCGGACATCGAGTGCGTGCTGTCGCAACTGAATCAGGTTTTCCTCAACATCATCGTCAACGCGTCTCATGCGATGCGCGATCGCTTTGGCAGGATCACGATCCGCACCAGCGCCGATGCCGATACGATATGCATCGCCATCAGCGACAATGGCTGCGGAATCGCGTCTGAACACCTGACGCGCATCTTCGAGCCTTTCTTCACGACCAAGCCCGTTGGCAAGGGAACGGGCCTGGGCCTGTCCATCTCCTACGGCATCGTGTCCAGTCACCACGGACAACTGACAGTCGAATCGGAACCCGGCAGGGGAACGACGTTCCATATCGTGCTCCCGATCAGGCAACCGGCGTAGCGCCTGGAAACGCCGCGAATCCGGCGCTCCGTCGAGGCCCGGTAGCGGGTCGGCTCATGCCTCTTGCTAGATGCTAGTGTGATAATTCCAATTCGATTATCGAAGCGGACAGCTAGCGTTGAACCCTATTTAAGGCGTCAAGATGCCCGATGCCCACGAACGCAGTTGCGTTTCGCTCAACCAGGCCAGGCATACGTCAACCATCCCGTTGGCGAGGAATTCATGGATGCGATCGCCCAATTTTTCGGATCAACCGGATTCATGCCCCACGGCTATTGTTTTCATTGGTCATCCGGCCTGCTGTGGACTTACGTCGGCTCGGACGCGGTCATCGCGTTGTCGTACTACTCGATTCCGGTCGCGCTATGGACCTTTACGCGGCGTCGTGCCGAGCTGCCGTTCAGTTGGGCCTTTCTCATGTTTGCGTCCTTTATCCTGGCGTGCGGGACGACGCATTTGATTGCCATTCTGAACATCTGGCAGCCAGAGTACTGGCTCGATGCCGGTGTCAAGACGATCACCGCGATCGCCTCCCTGTCCACTGCCGTCGCAATCTGGCCCTTGATGCCGAAGGCGCTTGCGCTGCCAGGCGTGAAGCAGTTGGAAGCGGCAAGCAACGATTTGCTGCGCGAGGTTGCCGCACACCGCAAGACAGAAGAAGAACTGCAAGCGCTCAACCGCGAACTGGAGCATCGGGTCGCGCAGCGCACCGCCGAACTCGAACGTGCAGCCGACGCGCTGCGCCGCAAGAGCGTGGAGCTGGAGCACGCGCTGCAGTCGCTGCGCGACAGCGAAGAGCGCATGCGACAGATCGTCGACACCGCGCTGGACGCTGTCGTCACGATGGATTCCGACGGTGTCGTGGTCGGATGGAATCCGCAGGCTGCGGCCATCTTCGGCTGGTCGGCCGATGAAGCGCTTGGTCGTTCGATGAGCGAGCTGATCATTCCCCATCGCTATCGGGAGGCTCATACCCGCGATTTGCAGCGGTACTTGGAGACTGGCGAGGCAAAGCTGCTGCACCAGCGGATCGAGTGGACCGCCTTGCACCGCGACGGGCATGAATTCCCGGTCGAGCTCGCCATCACGCCAATCGGCGTCGGCACACGTCGGTACTTCAGCGGGTTCTTGCGTGACATTACCGCGCGCAAGGAAACCGAGCGTGCCCTGCGCGACAGCGAAAAGCGCTTTCGCGCCACGTTCGAGCAGGCGGCCGTCGGCATCGCGCATGTCAGCCCGGACGGCCGCTGGCTGCGCGTCAACCAGAAGCTGTGCGACATCGTCGGTTACACGCGCGAAGAGTTGCTCGCGCTGACCTTCCAGGACATCACGCATCCCGACGATCTGGATGCGGATCTCGCGCAGGTGCGCCAGGTGCTCGATGGGCAGATCGATACGTACACGATGGAAAAGCGCTATTTCAGGAAAGATCACAGCGAGGTATGGATCGAGCTGACCGTCGCGCTGATGCGCGACGACGCAGGCAAGCCGAGCTATTTCATTTCGGTGGTCGCGGACATCGCCGAACGCAAGCGCGCCGAGGAGGCGCTGCGAATCTCGCGCGAAGAGCTGCGGCGCCTGTCCGCGCATATCCAGAAGATACGCGAGGAAGAGATGGCGCGCATCGCCCGCGAATTGCATGACGACTTCGGCCAACAACTGACTGCCCTGAAGATGGCGGTTACGCTGTTGGAACATAAAAAGCCGGCAGGCCCGGAGCGTTTGATTTCACGGAATGACCTCAGCTCCATCTATGCGTTGATCGATCAACTGATCAATTCGGTGCGGCGGTTCGCGGCAGACCTGCGTCCTGCGATGCTGGACGATCTCGGCCTTATCCCCGCCATCGACTGGTTGATCGAAGAATTCTCGGCGCGTTATCACGTGCACGTCACTCGTCACATCGATGCGCAGGCGATCCACTTCAATCGCGAAAGCAGGGTAGGGGTGTTTCGCATTGTTCAGGAGGCGCTCACGAACGTCGCACGTCATTCCGCTGCAACCGAAGTGGTGATCGATATCACCCGCGACGATTCTCATTGCATCGTGCGGATTGCCGATAACGGCCGCGGCGCCGTGCGTGATTCCAGCCTTGGCCGGCGATCGTTCGGTCTGCTCGGGATGAGGGAGCGCGCTGCGCTACTGGGCGGCGATACCCAGATCCGCACGTCGCCCGGAGCCGGTTTTGTGTTGACCGTCACGTTGCCGCTTGCGGCAGTCGAAGCGCAGGCCGTAGAGTAAGCGTCGGGACGTCATCGACCGCTCAGGCAGAATCGGAGGGGCACCGTTGCAACAGCCAAGGTGTTGCCCGCCGTCACATCTCGTCCCGTTTTGCTTCTGGCGCAAAGTCTATCCGCCATGTCGGGGATTCCCGTGATTTCCGGGCCGCTTGCCGGATGATTGGCGGGAACCGGCTCTGACGTGTCGAATTCGGCGACGTTCGCTCGTCGACATGTCGAGGCCACCCGACGCAGCCGGACCGGTTCCGGCTGCCATGCGGATCGACTCGTCCACTCAAGGAGAAGGCAAAATGCGCGTGATGGTCATGGTGAAGGCGACGAACGAATCGGAGGCGGGCAAGATGCCGTCGAAGGAACAGTTCGAGGCGATGGGCAAGTTCAACGAGGAACTCGTGAAGGCGGGCGTGATACTCGCGGCCGATGGTCTGCATCCGAGTGCGAAAGGCAAGCGGGTGCGCTTCTCGGGCAGCGCGCGGACCGTGATCGACGGGCCGTTCGCGCAAACCGGGGAGCTTGTCGCAGGGTTCTGGCTGTGGAAGGTCGCGTCGATGGAAGAGGCCGTCGAATGGGTGAAACGGTGCCCGAATCCGATGGATGGCGATTCGGAGATCGAGATCCGGCCGCTGTACGAGATGGAAGACTTCGGCGACGAATTCACGTCCGCGTTGCGCGAGCGGGAGGCGCGGTTGCGCGACGAGATCGACGGGGAGGGCAAGGGCGCGCGCTGACGCCGGGCGCCGGCGGTTTCGAAGGAGCATTCTCAGCTTGCCGAGCGTGAGCGGCCCGTCGACGTCGACGCTCGCGGTCTTGCCGCGATGCGACAGATCCCGGCGATAGAGCGCGCCGCTTCCGAACCGGAAGCGGATGCAGCGGTGCTGCTTCAGATCGTGCGGCGCGTCTTGCGGCGCATCGCGCGGGACGTCGCGGATTTCCCCGAATGGCCGGCGGCCTTCACCGCTTCGCCGCCGTCCGCCTGTCCGTGACGAGAAGATAACCGATGGCCGACGCGGTCAGCAGCAGCGGCCACAGCAGATACCAGCCCGTCGTCGCGAGCAGCAGGAGCGCCGACAGGAACGCGACGATCGACGCGCGATGCGCGAACCCGCCGCGCGGCAGGAGCTTCGCGGCCGCCGCCGCGCCGAGCACGTAGACCATCACGAAATTGCCCGACGTCGCGAGCACGAGCGGCTTCGGCCCCATGCCCGTCGCGACGGCCGCGACGAGCGCGCAGCCGGCGAGCGCCGCGAGGACGGCGAGGCTGCGCCGCGGCACGCCGCCCGTCTGGCTGCCTTGCGCGAACCAGCGGGGCAGCGCGCCGTCGCGGCCGAGCGCGGCGCCGAGCTTCGCCGCGCCCGCGAAGTAGGCGTTCATCGTGCCGAGCGTGAGCAGCAGCGCGGCCGCCGTCGCGATCAACTGCGCGTTGCCGCCGATCCCGCGCGCGATCAGCTCCGCGAGCGGCGCGCCCGATGCGCCCGCCGCAGGCCCGAGCACGAGCACGCTCGCGGCCGCGACCGACAGGTACAGCAGCCCCACCACCGCGACCGCGATGCCCGTCGAGCGCGGCAGGTCGTGCGCGGGCCGCCGGAACTCGGCTGCGAGATGGGTGATCGCTTCCCAGCCGGCGAAGCTCCAGACGAGCAGTGCGGCGGCCTCGCCGACCGCGAGCCAGCCGTGCGGCGCGAACGGATGCAGGTGCGCCGCGCGCGCGTGCGGTGCGGACGCGAGCACGGCGGCGACGAGCAGCGCGACGAGCAGCGCGGACAGCATGAGCTGCATGCGCCCCGACACGGTGACGCCGAACGCGTTCGCGGCCGCGACGATCGCGATCAGCGCGGCCGCCGACGCGATCACCGTCGCGTGTCCGCCGCCCGTGACGGCGGCGACGTACGCGCCGCCGAACATCGCGGCGGCGGGCGCGCCGGCCGGCACCGCGAAATAGAAGCACCAGCCGACGACGGCCGCCGCTTTCGGGCCGAACGCGGTGCGCACGTAGGTCGATACGCCGCCTGCGTCCGGATAGCGGGCGCCGAGCGCGGCGAAGGTCGCGGCGAGCGGGATCGACAGCACGACGAGCGCCGCCCATGCAATGAGCGACGCGGGGCCCGCGACCTCGGCCGCGAGCGCGGGCAGCGCGATCACGCCGGTGCCGAGCACCGCGCCGATGTAGAGCGCGGTGCCCTGGAGGATCGTGAGTGAGCCGGCGTGGTGCGGCACGGCCGTGGCGCCGCGCTCGACGGGGGCGTTCATCTGTCGGGTCTCCTGAAGGGGCATGTGTTCGAGTGTGCCGGCGTGTCCGCGCGGCCGGCCGGGCAGGGGTCGCCGCCGCCGGGCAGCGTGGAACGCAAGCGGCGATGATAGTGGATGGCGCCGGTTTCGGCGTGCGAGCGTTCAGTAGTTTGTTGCTGCCGACGGGGATTGTTTCGGAAGGAAATGCGCAAGCGGGGCGCTTGCGCCGTGCGATCGGCCGGGTTCGGGCAGGCGGCGCGGGGGGCCGGTGCGCGCCGTCCGTGCGGCGCGAGGAGACGGAAACCGCGACGCAGACGGGCCGAGACCCGTCCGCGCGATGCGAACGCTTATTGCGGAATCACGAACGTCTGATGGAAGACAATGCCGTTCGGCGTGCTCGGCGCGGTGAACGCGAACGGCGTTTCGATCTTGCCGACGACGACGGTCCCCTTGAACGTGGCCGGCCCGCCCCAGTTGACGCCGGCGACCACCAGCGTGTTGAGGCCGTCGGCGAGATACGGCGTCAGGTCGACCTGGTCGGAGAAGGTGGGGTTGTTCTCGGTTTTCCTGTCGTAGACGACCAGTCCGTTGACGGTCGCGAAGACTTCGTTGTCCGCGTTGGTGATGTAGAGGGTGGCCATGACGATGGGCGGCCGGGCGTGCCCGTCGACGATTGTTCGGGCGGAGCCCGGAAAACACTACTGACCAGTTCTGGTAGGAGCCGCGCCGAGCACGAGTCGATCGAGCATCGATGCAGAACCGCCGAACCCCGCGGCCCGCGTTACCGATGCCGCGCAAGCCTCGCGCGCGCGTCGTCCTGCCCGGCTGCGTCGAGCTCGCGCGCATAGACGAACTGCCCGCCGACGAGCGCGGCGATCGGCACGCCGTCGCGGAACAGGAGCCGGTTGCCCGCGAGCGCGGGCACGCGCTCGCCGGGCAGCAGCGTGCCTGTCAGATTGAGCGGATCGGCCCCGCTTACGCACAGCAGCAACCCTTCGGCCGGCCGACGGCGGAGCTCGCGCAGGATCGGGATCGCGTCGGGCAGCGCGAACTGCTCGCCCGCGAGGCCCGCGACGAAGCGGCCGCCGCGGATCTCGCCGCGCGCCTCGAGCCGCCGGTAGACGGGCAGCAGCTCGCGCCAGCTCGGCATCCATTCGGCCTCGCAGGCGAGGATGCGCCAGAACACGACGCCGTAGCGGCGCAGCAGCGTCCGCGCGACGTGCTCGAGCGCGGCGGGCGCGATCGCATGGCGGCCCGTCGGCGGCGGCGCCGCACGCATCGCGCGCGCGATGCGCGCATCGGCATCGGCATCGGCGACGGATGCGCCGGAGCGGCGCGCGTCGCCTCCGGATGCGTCATCGTCGTCTTCATCAAAATCGAGCGGCGCGAGCGGCAGCCGCTGCACGAGCGCCCAGCGCCCCGCGTCGTCCATCCCGCCGATCAGCGCGCCGCCGCGCCGCACGCGCGACGACCGGTGCGTGCGGCGCTGCGCGGCCGGCCGGATCAGCGCGCGCAGGCCCGCGAAGCTGTCCGCATTGACGAGGCCCGCCGCGACGAGCTCGCCGAGCGCGCGCTCGAGCTCGACGGGCAACAGGCGCGCGTGCGCGGTCAGCTCGTCGAAGAACATCGCGCCATACGCGGCGAGCGTCGCGCGCACGCGCTCGGCGCGCGCGGACAGCGCCGGCAGCGCGGCCGGATCGCGCAGCGCCTGCCAGACCGCGAGCTCGCGGCGCGGCAGCAGCACGACGGGCGTCGTCTTCACCGGCGCGCTCGCGGCCTTCGGCGGCGCGCCGAGCCGCGTCCACGTCAGCTTGCCGGCGCGGCACGGCTCGTCGAGGCCGCCCGCCACGTAGTCGGCGAGCCGCGCGGGCAGGATCTCGTCTTCCCACGCGCTCGCGGCCGCCTCGAAGCCTTCGAGCTGATGGACGACCGGCGCGAGCGCGTCCACGCCCAAGCCGCGCGTATCGGGCGCGACGCGCTGCCAGTGGAACAGGAAGCGCATGAAATCCGCGAGCTCGACGGGCTCGATCTCGCGGCGCAGGCGCTTGACCGTATAGCGATGGATGCGCGCGAGCAGGTGCCGCTCGCACCATTCGTCGTCGCGCGCGCCCGGCGTGAAGCGTCCGCGCATCGCGTAGCCCTCGCGCTCGAGCGCGGCGAGCGCGATCGCGACCGACGCGGCGGGCAGCGCGAGCGGCGCGGCGAGCGCGTCGGCCGTGAGCGGGCCGAAGCCCGTGAGGCGCGCGCGGATCACGTCGACGAGCGCGGCGTCGCGCTCCCACGGCGCGTCGAAGCCGGGCGGCGGGGCAAGCGGCGGATCGGGCGCGACGTCCTCGCCGTACAGCGCGCGCATGCACGCGACGCGCTCGGCGGCAATCCACAGCCCGCGGCCGCCGGCGAGCGCGAGCCGCGCCGCGCGCCGGCCCGCCGCGAGCCGCGCGGCGCACGCGCGCCAGCCGTCGTGCGAATCGATTTCATCGTCGGCGACGCATGCGAGCCCGATGAGCGCGTCGTGCATCTCGTCGTCGTCGCGCACGAGCGGCCACGCCTCGTCGCGCACCGAGTCGATCGCGCCCGCATCGAGCGCGCCGAGATCGTCGGCCGATTCCGGATCGGTCCAGCGCCGCGCGAGCACCGCTTGCGTGCGGCGCTCTTCGAGCGGCGCGTCGTCGAGGAACGCGTAAGGCTTCGCGTTCAGGATCTCGGCCGCGAGCGGCGACGGCGCGCTCAGATCGCGCGCGACGAGCGCGACGCCGTCCGTCTCGATCCGCCGCAGCAGCGCGAGCCAGCCTTCGGTGTCCATCGCGTCGTGCAGGCAGTCGTCGAGCGTCTGGTCGACGAGCGGATGCTTCGGCACTTCGCGCTCGCCGACGATGTTCTCCGCGCATGCGACCTGATCGGGGAACACGGTCGCGAGCAGATCGTCGCTCCTCATCCGCTGCAGTTGCGGCGCGACCTTGCGGCCGCCCGCGAAGCGCGGCAGCGCGAGCGACGTCGTCGCGTTCCAGCGCCAGCGCGCGGTGAAGAGCGGCGCGTCGAGGAGCGCCTGGATCAGCACGTGCTCGGCGCTCGACGCGCGCAGGTAGCGCCACACCTCGTCGAGCGCGAAGCTGTGCGCGAGCGACAGCGAGAGGATCAGCGCGTCGTCGGTCGCGGCCGCCTGCAGCTCGAAGTTGAAGCTGCGGCAGAAGCGCTTGCGCAGCGCGAGGCCCCACGCGCGGTTGATCCGGCTGCCAAACGGCGAATGGATCACGAGCTGCATGCCGCCCGATTCGTCGAAGAAGCGCTCCATCACGAGCGTGTCCTGCGTCGGCAGCGCGCCGAGCGCCGCACGGGCGCGCGCGAGGTAGTCGGCAATCTGCCGCGCGGCCTCGGCGTCGAGGCCGAGCTCGCCCGTCAGCCACGCGAGCACGGGCGCGAGGCGGCGCGGCGCGGGTGCGGCCGCGGGCGCGCCGGCCGCATCGCCGCGCGCAAGCAGCGCGTCGACCTGCGCGCGCAGCCGCGCGACGCCCGCCGACAGCTCGTCGCTGCGCGCGGGCGCCTCGCCGAGCCAGAACGGGATGTTCGGCGCCTGCCCGTGCGCATCCTCGACGCGCACGCGCCCCGTCTCGATCCGGATGATCCGGTACGACTGGTTGCCGAGCTGGAACACGTCGCCCGCGAGGCTCTCGACCGCAAAGTCCTCGTTGACGGTGCCGATGTTCACGCCCTGCGGCTCGAGCAGCACCGCGTAGTCGGCGTTGTCGGGGATCGTGCCGCCCGACGTGACGGCCGCGAGCCGCGCGCCGCGCCGCCCGCGCACCGTGTGCGCGACGACGTCGCGATGCAGGTACGCGGCGCGCGCGCCGCGCCGGCTCGTGAAGCCCTCGGCGAGCATCTTCAGCACGTCGTCGAACGTCTCGCGCGCGAGCGTCGCGTAGGGCGCGGCCTGCGTCACGCAGCGATAGAGCGCGTGCTCGTCCCATTCGCGGCAGGCGACTTCGGCGACGAGCTGCTGCGCGAGCACGTCGAGCGGCGCGCGCGGGATGCGCAGCAGATCGAGCTCGCCGCGCCGCACGCAGTCGAGGAGCGCCGCGCATTCGACGAGCTCGTCGCGCGACAGCGGAAAGAGTCGCCCCTTCGGCACGCCGCCGACGCGGTGCCCGGAGCGTCCGACGCGCTGCAGGAACGGCGCGATGCCGCGCGGCGAGCCGAGCTGGCAGACGAGGTCGACGTCGCCGATGTCGATGCCGAGCTCGAGCGACGCGGTCGCGACGAGCAGCTTCAGCCTGCCGTGCTTCAGGCGCTGCTCGGCGTCGAAGCGGTGCTCCTTCGCGAGGCTGCCGTGGTGCGCGGCGATCGCGTCCGCGCCGAGCCGGTCCGCGAGATGGCGCGCCGCGCGCTCGGCCATCCGGCGCGTGTTGACGAACACGAGCGTCGTCCGGTGCGCGGCGGCCAGTTCCGCGATGCGGTCGTAGAGGCGTTCCCACACGTCGTTCGCCATCACCGGCCCGAGCGGAACGGGCGGCAATTCGAGCGCGAGATCGCGCGTGCGCGTGTGGCCGGTATCGACGATCGCGCAATCGAGCGGCGCGTCGTCGCGGCCGCCGACGAGAAAGCGCGCGACCGCCTCGACCGGCTTTTGCGTCGCGGACAACCCGATGCGCGGCAGCTTGCGGCCGACGAGCGCGTCGAGCCGCTCGAGCGACAGCGCAAGATGGCTGCCGCGCTTGGCTGTCGCGAGCGCGTGGATTTCGTCGACGATCACGGTGCGCGTGCTCGCGAGCATCCGCCGGCCCGATTCGGACGACAGCAGCACGTACAGCGATTCCGGGGTCGTGACGAGAATGTGCGGCGCGTGCTTGCGGTGCGCGACGCGCTCGGCCTGCGTGGTGTCGCCGGTGCGCACCGCGGTGCGGATCTGCGGCACGGGCAGCCCGCGCCGCGCGATCTCGGCGGCGATGCCGGCGAGCGGCACGTCGAGGTTGACGTGGATGTCGTTCGACAGCGCCTTCAGCGGCGACACGTAGACGACGAGCGTCTCGTCCGGCAGCGCGCCGTCGTGCGCGAGCGCGTCGCGCACGAGATCGTCGAGCGCGGACAGGAACGCGGTGAGCGTCTTGCCGGAGCCCGTCGGCGCGGCGACGAGCGTCGAGCGGCCGGCCTTGATGTGCGGCCACGCGAGCGCCTGCGCGGTGGTGGGCGCGGCGAACGTGCCGGAGAACCAGGCGGCGACGACGGGGTGGAACGCGCCGAGCGCGCCGGCGGCGGGGCGGGTGGGGGTGATGTCCATCGCTACCGTAAGTGAGGGCGGGCGCGGGCGTTGCAAGGCTCGGCCCGGCCCAGCGGGATAGTGTGCCAGACGCGCGGGCGGTCTGCAGGCGAAACGCAAACGGCGGCGCGTTGCACTGCGGCGCGCGGTAGGGGGATCGGAGCGATCGGCGCGGTGCGAGTCGCCGCCGCCCCGACAGCCGTCAGAACAGCCAGTTCCTCGGCGTGCCGACCGGGTCGGTGAACAGGCTCCCCGGATTGATGACGAAGAACTGGAGCGTCTCGATCGAGTGCGGAATGGCCACGATCGAATAGACGATGCGCGCCGCGACGAGCGCCACTGTCATCTGTGCCGCGCGCGCCCAGAATCGGCGGCCGGTGCGGGCGATGTGCTGCCTGGCCGCGCGCCAGACGCCGACGATCCACCAGACGTTGAGGAGGGACAGCGCAACGTCGGCGAGCGAATAGCCGCCGCGCCAGTGCCGGACGATCCAGCGCAGCGGGCCGAAGCTCGGCAGCGGGCGCGCGGCGGACGAAGGCGGAGGCGTCGTGATGTCGTCGGTCATGTTCTTGTGCGTTGTGTCACGGACGATCCGGCCCGATCGTCGAAGGGCGCGGCGAGGCCGCGTTCGCCATCATGCCGGCGGCCGCGGCGCAGGCCGGGCGTATGTCGACGTCGGCCGGGCATGCCGTCTGCCGGGCGTCACACCGTGCGCAGCCAGCCGAGCCAGTGCGCGAGCGGCGCCGCGTGCCCCCACGCGGCCTGCGCGAGCCACAGCGCGCCCGCCCATGCGGCCGCGACGACGATCAGATCGCAGTGCCCGCTGTTCCACCAGTTCAGCGAATGGCGCTTCCACAGCCACGGCACGCCGAGCGGGTTCGGCCAGTCGGCGATCAGGTGGACGAGGCCGCCGCACGCGAAGCCGAAAAGCGGCGCCGCCCACCCGTGGCGATGGCCGAGCGACCGGTACGCGAAGACGAGCATCGCGACCCACGCGACGCCCCAGTGCGTGACGGTGCGATGCGTGACCCAGAGCCGCCGCGAGCGGCGCCACCACGCGAGTTCGAGCCAGTCGGGCGCGGTGCCGCCCGCGACGCCCGCCGCGAACGCGGCGAGGCTGTAGACGTGCCACGGTCCCGCCGCGCCCGCCTGCGCGACGAGCGCCGCGGCGACGAGCCCCGCGGCCCAGCCGCTCGCATGATGTGCTGCGTGTGATGCCATGCCGGTATTGCGTCGGCGTACCGCCGAAATCGAAAGGGGGCGCTATCTTCGCAGATTTGGCGTGCGGCGCGCAGCGGCGGGGAAGGAAAATTTTCGGCGCGGGTCGATGCGCTCGAACGAGTAGTTGCAAGCAGTGCGGCGCTCGTGTGATGCGTCAAGGCCACGGTCCATCCGGCCAACGCCGGCGTCGTGCCGAATGCAGGCATTCCGCGGTCGCACGATGCGCTGTCGTCGTCGAATTCTTCGATGCAACTAACCATGTTGATTCAAGCTGCATTGCTTCACGCGCCGTCACGATCCGGCGCCGTCGGTCCCGCCCCGACGGCCTCCGCGCGCCGCATGGCCGTCCGGCGCGAGTCGCCGCCATCCGGTGCGACGCGCTTCGCCCGCGTGCGGCCCGCCCGCCGGCGTGCCTACGAAACCCCATTTTTGTATACGCGCGCGGCCATGCTATAAGCCTATTCATCGAACTTTCGTGCCCCAATTAGCAAGGAGATCCAAATGGGAGACATGTCATGAACGCAACGAATCGCTTCAAGTCGACGGTGCTCGCCGCACTCATGAGCACGGCGGTCGCCGGCTTCCTGCCGAGCGCGCCCGCTCACGCGAAAGGCCCGCAGCAGCACGTCGTGCTGGACGGCTCGGCCGTCGCGGTCGCCGACAAATACAGCGCCGACGCGGCCGAGCAGATCTTCAAGCAGGGCGGCAACGCGGTCGACGCCGCGGTCGCGATCGCGTTCACGCTCGCCGTCACCTATCCGGAAGCGGGCAACATCGGCGGCGGCGGCTTCATGACCGTCTACATCGGCGGCAAGCCGTACTTCCTCGACTATCGCGAGCGCGCGCCGCTCGCCGCGACGAAGGACATGTATCTCGACAAGGACGGCAACGTCGTCAAGGGCATGAGCCTGTACGGCGATCGCGCGGTCGGCGTGCCGGGCACGGTGGCCGGGATGTGGGAAGTGCAGAAGCGCTTCGGCAAGCTGAAGTGGAAGCAGGTGCTCGCGCCCGCGGTTCGCTATGCGCGCGACGGCTTCATCGTCGACGAGCAGCTCGCGCAGCGCGGCGTCGACGCGTCGAAGGAGTTCGGCGGCAAGACGAACTTCGATCAATATTTCAGCGGCCTGAAGGCGGGCGCGAACTTCAGGCAGCCGGAGCTCGCGGCGGTGCTCGCGCGCATCGCGAACGACGGCGCGAAGGACTTCTACGACGGCAGGACGGCCGACCTGATCGCCGCGTCGATGAAGAAGGGCGGCGGCCTGATCACGAAGCAGGACCTGATTCAGTACAAGGCGGTGTGGCGCGAGCCGATCCAGGCGAGCTGGAACGGCTATCGCGTGATCACCGCGCCGCCGCCGAGCTCGGGCGGCATCGGCCTCGTCCAGTTGCTGAAGATGAAGGCGGACCGCAAGGCCGACTTCGACGGCGTCTCGCTCAATTCGCCGCAATATGTGCACCTGATCGCCGAGATCGAGAAGCGCGTGTTCGCCGATCGCGCGCAGTATCTCGGCGACCCGGACTTCTACAAGGTGCCCGTCGCGCAGCTCACCGACGACGCGTACATCGCGAAGCGCGCGGCCGAGGTGAATCCGGAGAAGCCGTCCGACACGAAGAGCGTGCAGCCGGGCCTGGGCACGTCGATGCCGGAGAAGGCGGAGACGACGCACTTCTCGGTCGTCGACAAGTGGGGCAACGCGGTGTCGAACACGTACACGATCAACGGCTACTTCGGCTCGGGCGTCGTCGCCGAAGGCACGGGCATCGTGCTCAACGACGAGATGGACGACTTCTCCGCGAAGCCGGGCGTCGCGAACATGTTCGGCGTCGTCGGCAGCGACGCGAACGCGATCGAGCCGAGGAAGCGGCCGCTGTCGTCGATGTCGCCGACGATCCTGACGAAGGACGGCAAGGTCGCGCTCGTGATCGGCACGCCGGGCGGCTCGCGGATCTTCACGTCGATCTTCCA
Organism: Burkholderia humptydooensis; assembly: GCF_001513745.1. Classification (NCBI taxonomy): domain Bacteria; kingdom Pseudomonadati; phylum Pseudomonadota; class Betaproteobacteria; order Burkholderiales; family Burkholderiaceae; genus Burkholderia; species Burkholderia humptydooensis. Next base: position 1,217,050 of record NZ_CP013382.1, read on the forward strand.
GGTGATCACGAACCTGTACGACTTCAGGATGCCGCTGAAGGACGCGGTCGGCGCGATGCGCTTTCACCATCAACTGCTGCCGCCGAACACGATCTTCTGGGAGCCGTACCACCCGATCGACGGCGATCTGGCGAAGGGCATCGAGGCGAAGGGCTACACGCTGAAGGGCCAGGATTTCAGCGGCGACATCCAGGCGATCCAGATCGACGGCAAGACGCCCGAGGCCGTGTCCGATCCGCGCGGCCGCGGCGTGTCGCGCGTGATCCAGTGAGCGCGCAGCGCCGCGATCGCTTCGCATCGTTGGACGTGGCAGCCGTTCATCGACGCGCGTAGCGGCGCGGGCGCTCATTCGCTCTTCCGGTCCGTTTGCGCCGCATTGCTCGCGAGGAAGCTGTCGACCGCGACGAGCGACTGCTCGTCCAGCGTGCCGAGAATGCCCTTGAGCTTCAGTTGCAGCTTCAGCGCGTCGAGGTAGCTCTCGAACAGCTTCTGGCGGATGTTCGAGATGTCGGTGCGCAGGTTCAGCGTCTCGTAAGTCGTGCTGTAGCCCACCTGGTGCGCCTTCATCGACGAGTCGTATGCGAGCCGCGCCGCCTGCAGCGACTGCTGCAGCGCGCGGATTCGCGCGCCGATCGATTGCAGCGCCGCGAGCGTCTCGCGATGGTCGGTGCTCAGTTGCTGCTCGACTTCGCGCAGCCGGTTCTGGTACTGCGTCGCGACGCGGTCGGCCTCGATCTTCCTGTAGTGCACGCTGCCGCCCGAGAAGATCGGAATCGTCACCTGCACGCCGATCGCGCTCTGATGGAAGTCGTTCTTGTCGGTGAGGCCGCGCAGGTTCGGATTGAGGCCGCGCGAATACGTCGCGAACAGGTCGACGGTCGGCAGGTGCTCCGCGTTGATGCGTTTCGACGCGAGCCGCGCGACGCGCAGGTCGCGGTACGCCTGCTGATACGACGGGTTGTCCTGAGGCTGGTAGTCGCCCGTCGGAATGCGCGGCGACACGCCGTGCATCGCGAGCCGCGGCCAGCGCGTGAAGTCGATCGCGGAGCCGAGCAGCGTCTCGTAGCGGGCGCGGCGCGCCTCGACGTCGGTGCGCGCGAGCGCCTCGTCCGATTGCGCGAGACTTCTGCGCGCCTCGATCTCGGCCGTGTCGCCGATCGTCTTCATGCCGAGCTGCGCCATGCGGCGCGTGTCGCTCTCGAGGCGCGTGAGCGCGTCGACTTCGTCGTCGGCGAGCTGCAGTTTCTCGCGCGCGGACAGCAGATCGAAGCACGCGTTCGCGACGCGCATGATCAGCTCCTGCTTCGCGACTTCGAGCTGCTGCCGCGCGGATTCCTCGAATTCCTTCGCGCGGCTCATGTCGTACAGGTACGGCATGTTGAAGAGCGCCTGCGAGAGCTGCGCGGCGCCGTACGCGGCGGTGCTGTTGCCGCTCACGTCGATGCCGAACAGGTTCGCGTGCGTGCCGTAGCGGCCCCATTCGAGCTGCGCGCTCACCTGCGGCAGCATCTGCGCGCGCGCCTGCGGAAACTTCTGCCGCGCGGCGTCGTATTCGGCGCGCGCCTGGAGGAATTTCGGATCGTTCGAGATCGCGTGCTGATAAGCGTCGTCGAGACAGAATGCGCGCGCCGATTCGGAACCGGTGCCGAGTGCGGCAAGCGCCGCGCAAACAGTAACGTAAGCCACATTGACGCGAAGCCGAAAGGATTTTGTCGTTAAGTGAAAACCCGCATGCCGAAATTTAGACGAGGCACCCAAATTCGCTGTTTCAAACATCTCCGTCTCCCTCTTCCGCCTTGTGTCAAGCGGTCTGCGACACAAATTAAACGTTTTAAATAATGAGTTGAAACGCATGCATCTTTTTGGTGAATTCTGGATCGTCAAAAATCTATATAAGACGCGGCCGGCCATCTTGTTTCTGTCTTGGGCGCATGATAGCCTGATTCCGGCTTGTAATCGCAGCGATAAAAAATAAACGTCGTTCGGTTATTTACGGCCATTGGCATTAATAGAGAAGTCTTGACGTCGTCTTTATTCTTTACGAGGAGATAGTTATGAAGGTCATGACGATGGAGCAGGCCAGGATGGTCAACGGTGGCGGCCCGATCAGCTCGCTGGGCACGCTGGCGGCGGCGTCCGGTCCGCTGTTCACGGCGCTCGGCCAGTTCATGCCGACGCTCGGCGGCTATCTGCAAGACCCGAAGAACTTCAATAGCAACGGCAAGTAAGCACTAGCCGTCGCATTCGCGCGGGGAGGCGCCCCCCGCGTAAAATCATCCGAAGTTCGAGCTGTAAAAGGTAATCCGTGGCCAATCGAGATATAAAAACATTTATTCATTCGTTTTCGTTGGCAATCGGAGGAAATGATCAGGAGACAGTGATGTCGAGGCATCTCCGAATGGGGTCGTCCGCTCGGGCGGATGCGGATTCGGGTCGATGACATCGCTACCAGCGTAAAGGCCACCCCAATGCAAGCCATATCAGAACAGCAGGCCCGTGCGATCCGCGGCGGAGGCTCCGCGTACGCCAACTCGGCCGCCTACACGGTTTCCCTTGCGAATCAGTCGATCGGTCCCGTCGTCAACGGGCTCCTGACCGAGTACCAGGCCCAGGCCGTCAACCAGTTCAAGATGGCGCTCGGCTCCGGCAACTGACGCCGGTTTCGCGCATCGTCTCCCGTCGCGTTCCGCACAGGCGGGGCGCGCGTTCACGCCGCGCTCGCGCGCAGGCCTCGGGCCAGATCGCGCCGCGCGCGGGCCGGCATTGTCGTGTCCAGCGATTCGCAAGCTATGTGGTTCAATACAAATAAAGTCAGGCCCATTCTTCAGGACGAGGTGACCGAGTGCGGTCTCGCGTGCCTTGCGATGATCGCGACCTGGCACGGCCGCGACACCACGTTGCGCACGCTGCGCAACCGGTATCCGGTCAGGATCGATTCCGGGCTGTCGTTCTTCGATCTGATGGAAATTGCGAACGACCTCGGGATGCGCGCGCGCGGGCTCCAGTTCGAAGCGAACGAGATCGACGCGCTGAAGCTACCCTGCATCCTGCACTGGGGGATGAACCACTACGTCGTGCTGACGAAGGTCTGCTACGGCAGCGTGCACATCGTCGATCCGGCGCTCGGCGAGACGAGGCTGCCGCTCGCGCAGGCGCTCACGCAGATCACGGGCTACGCGCTCGAGCTCAATCCGGACATCGGCTTCAGGCATGTCGGCACGTCGGACAGGATCCGTCTGAGCGACTATCTGGTCGGCTTGACGGGCATCCGCAAGAGCATCCTGCTCGGCGTCGCGGGCGGCATCGCCGCGCAGTTGCTGCTGCTGCTCGGGCCGTCATACGTGCAACTGACGATCGACGAGGCGCTGAAGAAGACCGACGTCGACATCCTGTACCTGCTGACGATCCTGTTCGGCATCGTGTTCCTGTTCGACACGCTGTATGCGAACCTCGTCGGCAACATCAAGAGCTACCTGCGCAACATCGTGTCGCAGCAGTTGTCGTCGAACATGGTCGGGCATCTCGCGCGGCTGCCGATCGGCTATTACCTGTTCCACAACACGGGCGATTCGATCTCGCGCGTGTCGTCGGTGTCGGAAATCGGCCGCTTTCTCGTCGACGGGCTGATCGGCGGGCTGCTCAATATCTTCACGTGCGTCGTCACGCTCGTGCTGATGCTGTACTACAGCCCGGTGCTCGCCGGCATCAGCCTCGCGGGGATGGTGCTGTTCGCGCTGTCGCGGCTCGCGATCCAGCCGCAACTGCAGGATGCGATGTCGCAGATCCTCACGCGCGGCGCCGAGGCCGACGCGCTCCTCATCGAGAACATCCGCTCCGCGCATTCGATCAAGCTGCTGTCGTCGGAGACGGCGCGCAGCAGCCTGTGGGTGAACGCGTTCACGCAGAAGCTGCAGGCGGTGCGCCAGCAGGAGCGGCTGCAACTGCTGTTCGACGCGATCTCGAAGGGCATCGTCCACGTCGAGCAGCTCGTGATCGTCACGTACGGCGCGTGGCTCGTGATGCACGGCCAGAGCACGATCGGCATCATCTACGCATTCATCCAATACAAGAACCTGTTCGCCGACAAGTTCGTCGATTCGATCCAGCTCTACGTGCGGCGCAAGGTGCTGCAGGTTCACATGGACCGCGTCGCCGACGTGCTGCAGACCGAGACCGAGGAGCCCGCGCCCGACGCGCCGGTGCGCTCGATCGAGCATTTCGACGGCTCGCTGTCGATCCGTGCGCTGACGTACACACCGAAGGGCGGCCGCCGTGCGATTCTCGAAGACGTGAATCTCGACGTGCCGGCCGGCGCGAAGATCGCGATCGTCGGCCGCACCGGCAGCGGCAAGACGACGCTGCTGAACCTGATCTGCGGGCTGTACCAGCCGGCGCCCGGCTCGCTGTTCGTCGGCGGCGTCGATTTGTCCGAGGTGAACCTGAGACTCTACCGGAAGCACGTCGCGGCGGTCACGCAGTCGGATCAACTGTTCCGCGGCACGATCCGCGACAACATCACGAACTTCGCGCCCGCGCCGCGCCTGGGCGCGATGCACGAGGCCGCGCGCCTCGCGTGCATCGATCGCGACATCGACGTGCTCGACAACCGCTACGACACGCCGCTCGGCGACACGCAGAAATTCCTGTCGGCGGGCCAGATGCAGCGGCTGCTGATCGCGCGCGCGCTGTATTGCGAGCCGCGCCTGCTGATCCTCGACGAGTTCTCGTCGAACCTCGACCAGGCGACGACGCACGAAATCTGCCGCAACGTGCTGACGCTGCCGTGCACGATCGTGCTCGTCACGCACGATGCGTCGATCCTGTCGATGGTCGAGCGCATCTACGAAATGCGCGATGGCCGCCTGGCCGACATCACGCCCGCGCGGCAGCCGGAGCTGGAGGTGCAGAAATGACGCTGATGCGGCTTTTTCTCTTCAATGCATTCTCGTACTGCTTTTTCGTGCGGCGGGTGGTCAAGCGGGTCGCGCTCGGCCGCTCGCCCGAGCGCGGGCTCGGCATGATGCGCTGGTGCGCGGGCGTGTGCCTGCGCCTGTTTCCGTCGATCCGCGGCTCGATCGAGATGTCGGTACGGCACATGCTGAGCGCGCACCTGAACGACGATCCCGCGCGCATTCGCGGCGTCGCCGACGGCATCGTGCGCGAGCTGTTCGAGGCCGAGGTCGCGGGGCTGATGCTGCGCTCGCACAGCATCGCGTCGATGAAGGCGCTGATCGACCGGATGGCATGCGAGGGCGAACCCGTGCTGCGCGCGGCGCTCGCGCGAGGCGGCCCGCTGATGCTCGCGGGGCTGCACTTCGGCAATCTGATGCTGTTCGTGTCGAAGCTGCGGCTGATGATTCCCGGCGACCGCAAGATGATGATCGTGATGCACAAGGACGCGCCGGGCGCGTTCTTCGACGACGCGCAGCGCCTCGTCGAAGAATACGGCGCGGGCAAGATCGAGCTGATCGACATCGAGCAGCGCGTGCATCTGCGCCGGCTCGTCACGGGCTTGCGCAAGGAGGCGCCCGTGTTCCTGCTGTTCTCCGACTTGCACGGCCGCTTCGGCAAGACCAACGCGTGCCGGCTCGGCGGCCGCTGGGTGCGGCTCGCGGGCGGCGGCGTGAAGCTCGCGGTCGAGCACGACATTCCGGTGCTCGTGTCGTACGCGACGGGCGTGCCGTTTCGCGACGCGTGCAAAGTGCATTTCGTCGCGCTCGACGCGCGGCCCGCGTCGCGGATGCTCGGCGTCGCCGACGACGCGTCGCGCGTCGCGGCCACCCACCAGCGGATTGCCGACAAGCTCGAGGAAGCGCTCGTGAAGCAGCCCGAGCAATGGCACTTCTGGGAGCACTTCACGCCGTACCTGATGCCATCCCCGTTGCTCGAGCAGAATGCGCGCGCCGCCGCGCGGACGCTGCGCAGCGCCTGACGAGTTTCGCCCATGCCTATCTGGATGACCGCTCTGAGAGAGCAGAAGACGCCGCGCAAGCTCGCGCGCGGCACGACGTTCGGCACCGTGATCAACGGCGTCGTCGACGTGCCGATTTCGATGCGCTTTTTCTGCTATCTGTCGATCGCGATGTTCGCGATGTTCATCGTCGCGCTCGTGCGCCTCACGTATGCGAACACCGAGAACGTGATGGGGGTGCTCACGCCGCGCTCTGGGCTGATCGGCGTCGGCGCGCCGCCCGGATGGGCGGTGCGCGAGGTGTTCGTCGCGAAGGATCAGCACGTGAAGGCCGGGCAGAAGCTGTTGAGCGTCACGCGCGACACGAGCTTCGTGTTGCAGGCGAATAACGTGCAGGGGATGCGCGAATCGATCAAGCGGCAGCGCGTCGAGGTCGGTCAGCAGATCGACGCGGCGAAGCTCGAGTACCAGTCGACGATCCAGCAGATCAATCAGCAGATCGCGGCGTTCGAGCAAAGCCGCGGGCTCATCGACAAGCAGCTCCAGGACCAGAAGCGGATCGTCTCCGAATACCAGGAGCGGCGCGACCGCGTGAAGCAGTTGCTCAACGAGCAGGTCGTCACGCTCGAGCAGTACAACCAGGTCAACACGCAATACCTGCAGGCGAGCCAGGCGTATCAGGACCTGATGCTGCGCCGGGCCGACCTCGTGAAGAACGCGATGAAGCTGCGCGGCGATCTGGAAACCGTGCAGAGCAAGTACGACGGTTCGAACGCCGAGCTGAAGATCAAGCAGGAAGAGCTGAACTCGAAGGAATACAACATCGACGAGAGCGTGAACCAGGCGCTCTACGCGCCCGCCGACGGCCAGATCGTGCGGCTCGACGTCGTGCAGGGCAGCGTGATCGATCCGCCCGGCACGCGCGTCGTCGAGATCCTGCCCGCGAAGGCGGACGGGCTCATCGCCGAGCTGTACATCCCGTCGTCGAAGGCCGGCTTCGTCAAGCCGGGCCAGGAAGTGAAGCTCGCCTACGGCAGCTATCCGGTCGAGAAGTTCGGCACCTATCGCGGCAAGCTGCTGTCGGTGTCGCCCGTCGCGTTCACCGCGAAGGAGCTGAATCTGCCGGCCGACAACGGCGCGCCGCAGACCTACTTCAAGAGCTGGGTCGAGCTTGCCGAGCGCAGGCCCGCGTTCGAAGGCAAGGCGCTCGCGCTGAAGGCCGGCATGACGCTCAGGGCGGACATCGTGCTCGAGAAGCGCACGTTGCTCGAATGGCTGTTCGAACCGTTGTATCGGATCCGGCAGCGGATGTTCGGTACGCCCGCGTGACGGCTGATGCGTAATGGGTGACAAGCGGGGTGACAAGCATCGTCGACGGCGACGTGCGCGCCGCGGCTGGCGCGCTCCGGTGTCCTGCTGGCTCGGCGCGACGCTGCTCGCATGCGCGTGGTCCGCGCACGGGCAGGACAGCGGCGCGGCGAGATGGCGCGACGGCGCGGACGGCATCGGCTTCTTTCCGGGCGGCGACGCGCCCGGATTCGACGCGAGCGCGTGGGGACCGGTGCCCGGCGACGCGCGCCGCCGGGCGGCGGACGCGGCGGCGGCCGATGCGGGGCGCGGCGCGGCGTCGAACGGTGGCGCGGCGCTGGACGGCGCGCCGGACGGGGCAGGCGTATCGGCGGCATCGAGCGCGTTCGCCTCGGACCCGAACGCGCCGCGCCCGCGCAAGCTCACCGAAGAGACGATCACGCTCGGCCAGCGCGCCGCTGCGGCCGCCGCCGCGCAGCGCGTGCGCGCCGAGGGCGACGACGGCATCGGCTTCGCCGACGCGCCCGGCGGGCCGCCAGCGGACGGCGCGGCGTCCGCCGACGCGTGCAACGGCGGCGGGTGCGCGTCCGGCGGCGGCGACGACGGCGGCGGCGACAGCGCCGCGCCGCGCCGCCCGCCCGCTGGCGCGGCGCCGCGCTTCATCGCCGGCGTGCGCTACGACCGGATGCCGTACGAGCTGCACCCGATCGATCCGGAGCGGCTGCCCGACTTGCCGGAGGCGCAGGGGCCGACGCTTCTCGAGCAGTTGCGGGGCGACGACAGCAACATGATCGGGATCGGCTGGCACTACGTGCTGTCGACCGGGCGCTCGACGCCCGTGACGACGTCGACGGCGGCGCTCGGAATCGGCAGCTTCGTGAATCCGGGCTCCTCCGTGTCGATCAGCAACACGAACACGCCGGCGTTCACGTTCACGCATTTCTTCGGCGAGCACGTCGCGGCCGAGATCGTCGGCGGGATCCCGCCCGAGCTGACGATGCGCGGCCACGGCAGCATCGGGCTGCCGTTCGACAAGATCTTCCCCGGCGTGCAGGGGCGGCTGCCGCTCATCGACCTCGGCAACGCGCAGAGCAATCCGCTCGGCACGACGCGCGCGTGGCTCGCGTCGACCGTGTTCAAGTATTACCTCGGCAAGCGCGAGGACCGGCTCCGGCCGTACGTCGGCCTCGGCATCAGCTACACGCGCTTCACGAACACGAACCTGAATCCGGTGTTCGCGCACAAGCTCGCGTCGCTCGGCGGCCTGCTGTCGGCGGGCATCTCGCTCGGCGATCTGCAATCGCTGCTCACCGATCCGGGCGCGTTTGATCGCCTGCTGCAGGCGGGCGCGAACCTGATCCTGCCGAACGGCGTGCGCGCGACGGCGAGCGTGAAGAGCGCGTGGACGCCCGTGTTCGTCGTCGGCGCGAACTATCAGCTCACGCGCCAGTTGTCGCTGTCGACCTCGCTGTCGTACATTCCGCTGAAGGCGGCGATCACGGTCAACATCAACGATACGAAGCGGATTCTCGCGTCGAACACGACGACGCTCACCACGAACGTGCTGCTCTGCACATTGCTGCTCAATTACCGGTTCTGAACGGCGCGGCGCGCGCGGTTCCCCGCCTTTCGCGGGCAATCGCCGGGCGGCACCGGCGCGCAGTCATTCCCCCGACATCCGAGCCTGCGATAATGTCCACGGAACGCGTCTGCGACGCGCAGCAAGGAGGCCGACATGGACATGAGCGAGAAGGACACGCGGCGCGACACCGCGCCGTTGCACGAGCGGCAGCGCCGCTTCGAGGAGGATCTCGTCGACGCGTATGACGAAGAGCTCGAGATGGAGTTCGACGATCGCCGCTTCGACGACGAGTCGCTCTTTTCCGCCGAGCGCCGCGAAGCGCGCAAGCGCTACTTCCGCGAGCTGTTCCGCATGCAGGGCGAGCTCGTGAAGCTGCAGGACTGGGTCGTGAGCACGGGGCACCGGCTCATCGTGATCTTCGAGGGCCGCGACGCGGCGGGCAAGGGCGGCGCGATCAAGCGGATCACGCAGCGCCTGAATCCGCGCGTGTGCCGGGTCGCCGCGCTGCCCGCGCCGAGCAACCGCGAGCGCACGCAGTGGTACTTCCAGCGCTATGTCGCGCATCTGCCCGCGGGCGGCGAGATCGTGCTGTTCGACCGTAGCTGGTACAACCGCGCGGGCGTCGAGCGCGTGATGAACTTCTGCACCGACGCGGAATACGAAGAGTTCTTCCGCTCGGTGCCCGAGTTCGAGAAGATGCTCGCGCGCAGCGGGATCCAGATCGTCAAATACTGGTTTTCGATCACCGACGAAGAGCAGGAAGTCCGCTTCCAGAACCGCATCGAGGATCCGCTCAAGCAATGGAAGCTGAGCCCGATGGATCTCGAGAGCCGGCGCCGCTGGGAGGCGTACACGGCGGCGAAGGAGGAGATGCTGATGCGCACGCACATTCCCGAGGCGCCGTGGTGGGTCGTGCAGGCGGTCGACAAGAAGCGCGCGCGGCTGAACTGCATCCACCATCTGCTGAGCCTCGTGCCTTACTACGAGATCGAGCGCGATTCGGTGTATCTGCCGCAGCGCGAGCATCACGACGACTACATCCGGCGCCCGGTGCCGGGAGAGATGATCGTGCCGGAGATTTACTGAAGTCTTTTTCCGACGCACGCCGGGCGGGATTGACAAACCGCGCGTACTCCCGCAAGCTTGCGCACATGAATATCCACGGCTTCCGCATTGCGCACATTATTCGCACCATTCATCGAATGGTGGGTTAGCGCGCATCCGAAAGCAGTCACAGCAACCCGCCCCGTGAGGCGGGTTTTTTGTTTTCGTCTCCCGGGCGGCCACTCCCAGGAGAGCCTGCCATGCAGTCAGACGACGCCGTCACGGAAACACCCGAAACGGAAACACCCGAAACCCTCATGCCCGTCGCGTCCGCGACGATCGCGCCGAGCGCGGGCACCCTCGATGATTACCTGAAGCTGATCCTGACCGCGCGCGTCTACGACGTCGCGCGCGAGACGGCGCTCGAGCGCGCGGGAAACCTGTCGGCGCGCGTGCGCAACACGGTGTGGTTCAAGCGCGAGGACTCGCAGCCGGTGTTCTCCTTCAAGATCCGCGGCGCGTACAACAAGATCGCGCATCTGTCCGCCGACGCGCTCGCGCGCGGCGTGATCACCGCGTCGGCGGGCAATCACGCGCAGGGCGTCGCGCTCGCGGCGGCGCGGCTGCGCGTGAAGGCGACGATCGTCGTGCCGCAGACGGCGCCGCGCGTGAAGGTCGACGCGGTGCGCGCGCACGGCGGCCCGACTGTCGAGGTGGTCCAGGCGGGCGAATCGTACAGCGACGCGTATGCGCACGCGCTGCGCATCCAGCAGCGCGAGGGGCTCGCGTTCATTCCGGCGTTCGACGATCCTTACGTGATCGCGGGCCAGGGCACGGTCGCGATGGAAATCCTGCGCCAGCATCAGGGGCCGATCCACGCGATCTTCGTGCCGATCGGCGGCGGCGGGCTCGCGGCGGGCGTCGCCGCGTACGTGAAGGCGGTGCGCCCCGAGATCAAGGTGATCGGCGTGCAGACCGACGATTCGTGCGCGATGAAGCAATCGCTCGCGGCGGGCAAGCGCGTCGAGCTCGCCGAGGTCGGGCTCTTCTCCGACGGCACCGCGGTCAAGCTCGTCGGCGAGGAGACGTTTCGCCTCTGCGCCGCGTATCTCGACGACGTCGTGACGGTCGACACCGACGCGCTCTGCGCGGCAATTAAGGACGTGTTCCAGGATACGCGCAGCGTGCTCGAGCCGGCGGGCTCGCTCGCGGTCGCGGGCGCGAAGCAGTATGCGGAGCGCGAGGGGATCGAGGGCGAGACGCTCGTCGCGATCACGTCCGGCGCGAACATGAACTTCGACCGGATGCGCTTCGTCGCCGAGCGCGCCGAGGTGGGCGAGGCGCGCGAGGCCGTGTTCGCGGTGACGCTGCCCGAAGCGCGCGGCAGTTTTCGCCGGTTCTGCGCGCTCGTCGGCGAGCGCAACGTGACCGAGTTCAACTACCGGATCGCCGATGCGCAATCGGCGCACATCTTCGTCGGCGTGCAGATCGGGCATCGCGGCGAGTCGGCGGCGATCGCGGCGAGCTTCGTCGCGCACGGCTTCAGCGCCGTCGATCTGAGCGGCGACGAACTCGCGAAGCAGCACGTGCGGCACATGGTGGGCGGCCGCTCGCCGCTCGCGCACGACGAGCGGCTGTTCCGCTTCGAGTTTCCCGAGCGGCCGGGCGCGCTGACGAAGTTCCTGTCGTCGATGGCGCCCGACTGGAACATCAGCCTGTTCCACTACCGCAATCAGGGCGGCGACGCGAGTTCGATTCTCGTCGGCCTGCAGGTGCCTCGGGCGGATCACGCGGCGTTCGACCGCTTTCTCGCGGCGCTCGGCTATCCGTATCGCGAGGAAACCGGCAATCCCGCCTATCGGCTGTTTCTCGGCTGACGTTCGCCGCCGGGCCGCCGCGCCGGGCGGCGGCGCGCTCATCGTGCGGACGTTGGCGCGGTCGCCGCGACGCGCGTGCAGCGCTGGGACGAGGCGGAGCCGCTGTCGCCCGTCGGCCGTGCGGGCGCGATCGCCGCGTACCGCGCGAGCGCGGATTCGGACGCGCGCCCGCGCGTGCGTGAGGCGATCCGCCGCAGCCGTTCGGCATCCGTTCGCTTACTTGAGCGCTTACCTGAGCTGGATGATGCCCCAGATCGCGATCAGCAGGCCCGCGCCGAAGCCGATGCCGAGCAGAATATAGGTTTCCATTTCGAATCCACGGATGAAGTGACGGTTGCGACCGGGGCGGCGCGATCGCGATTGGCGTGCGCCGCCCCGGTCCGGCACGCTACAATCGGCCGCCACATCCTACCGACGCAACCTTTCAGCAACCATGCCGGGCTCTTCCGTTCCGTCGAAATCGTCGAAATCGTCGAAATCGAACCTGCGCGCGCGCCTGCGATGGGCGGCGCTGTGGGGGCCGGGGCTCCTCGTCATGCTGGCCGACTGCGACGCCGGGAACGTCGTCGCCGCCGCGCAAGCCGGCGTGCAGTGGGGCGTCGGCCCGCTGTTGCTGCTGCTGGGCCTCGTGCCGTTGCTGTACATGATCCAGGAACTGACCGTGCGGCTCGGCATCTTTACCGGGCGCGGCCACGGCGAACTGATCCGCGTGCATTTCGGCGCGGGATGGGCGTGGCTGTCCGCGGCCGGCCTCGTCGTCGCGGTGCTCGGCTCGCTCGTGACCGAATTCACGGGCGTCGCGGGCGTCGGCGAGATGTTCGGCGTGCCGCGTTCGCTCAGCCTGCCGATCGCCGTCGCGCTGTTGATCGCGATCGTGATGACGGGCTCGCACAAGCGCGTCGACAAGGCGGCGATCGTGATCGGCGCGCTCGAGCTCACGTTCTTCGTCGTTGCGTGGAAGGCGCATCCGCAGTGGGGCGGGCTGCTGTCGAGCGCCGCGCGGCCGGCGTCGGCCGGCACGCCGGTCGGCTATCTTGCCGCCGCGCTGATCGGCGCGACGTTCAATCCGTGGATGGTCTTCTATCAGCAGGCGGCCGTCGCCGACCGGCGGCTCGGCCCCGACGACCATCGCGCGGCGCGCGCCGAGACGGCCGTGGGCGCCGTGCTCACGCAACTGTTGACGGGCGCGGTGCTCGCCGCCGCCGCGGCGACGCTCGCCGGCGACGGCGCGCCGCGTGCGCTCGGCAGCGTCGGCGAGATCGCGGCGGCGCTCGAAACGGTGGTCGGCCCGCACGCGGCGCGCGTGCTGTTCGGCGCGGGCGTGCTGGGCGCATCGATGGTCGCGGCGATCGTCTGCTCGCTGTCGCTTGCCTGGGGGCTCGGCGAAGTGGCCGGCTACGAGCGCTCGCTCGACGACAAGCCGACGCGCGCGCCGTGGTTCTATGGCATCTATGTCGCGTCGGTCGCGGGCTGCGCGGCGATCGTCTGGATCGCGCCCGACCTGGTGTCGCTGAACGTCGCGGCGCAAGTGGTCAACGCGGCGATGCTGCCGCTCGTCGCGGGCTTGCTCATCGCGCTCGCCGCGATCGCGTTGCCGCCGGCGCTGCGGCCGCGCGGCGCCTATTTGTGGATGGTGTCGGCGGTGGCGGCGGCGGTGAGCCTCGCGGGGATCGTCGGCGCGGCCTCGGGCGTGATGTCGTGACGGCGGTGCGCGGGGGCGTGCGCCGACGCCGGGAGCAAGGCTTGCGGGGGCGCGGGGTGACGCTTCGTCAAGGGCCGGTATCAGAAGCCGGAGGGCAGAAGCCCGAGATCGAAGCCTGAAGCTCCGGTTCTGAAACTCGAAGCCCGAAATCCGGCGACTGCAGCCGCAAGCCGGACAGCAAAGCGCGCCCTGGAAAGCCGGAGCGCGAGAGGAACATGAGGAACGTGGCGCGGGCAGCAGCCATCCGTTTCGTGACGGCCGGGCGATGGTTCGTCGATTCGGCCGGCGCGTGCCGTGCGCCGCCTTGCGCGGCGTCAGTCGACCGAAGGAAATCCGGCGCGCCCTTGCGTCAGGTCGAACAGCGTGTCGCGCGCGGCGTCGAGCGCGGTGGCGGGCAGCCGGATCACGAGCTTGACCGTCATCCCGTACGCGCTGTCGACGAGATCGTGCCCTTCCTGCTCGATCCAGCGGCGCACGCGCGCTTCGTCCGAATAGCCGAGCTCGACCGCGAGCCGTGCGTACGTGATCCGCTCGACGCGCTCGGCGTCGAGCAGCGCGGCGGCGATCGCGTCGGTGTACGCGCGCACGAGGCCGCCCGCGCCAAGCTTCACGCCGCCGAAGTAGCGCACGACCGCGCCGAGCACGCCGTCGAGGTCGTGATGGCGCAGCACTTCGAGAATCGGCCGGCCGGCGGTGCCGGACGGCTCGCCGTCGTCGGACATGCCCGACTGGCCGCCCGCGAGCAGCGCCCAGCAGACATGCGTCGCGGCCGGATGCTCGGCGCGCAGCCGCTGCAATTCGGCCATCGCCGCGTCGCGGTTCTCGACGGGGATCGCGTACGCGATGAAGCGGCTCTTGCGGATTTCGAGTTCGCGCGTATATGGGGCGGCGAGTGTGTAAGTCATGGGCGGTCTTGCGAAAAACGCATTGTATGCGACGTCGCGGCGCGATTTCGCGCGCAGGCAGGCGCCGCGCCCCGGCGGGCCGGCAGCCTGCGCGACATGCGCTAGCGCGATTTTTTCCGTGTGCTCTTCTTCGCGCCTGCGCCGCCGCCGCCGCCGGCGCTGCGCGCCGCTTCGTCGCCCGCCGCGGCTTCGTCGCCATTCATCTGCTGGAGCCACGACAGCGCATCGACGTAAGACAGGAACTGCCGCAGATACTCGGGCGACAGCTCGCGCATCAGCGACAGCGACCGGTGCACGAGGCTGCTCGAATTGAGCGGCCCGGCGTTCTTCGGCACCTGTTCGAGCGACGCGCGCAACTGGCTGTCCGCGCTGAGCTTCGACCAGGTTTCCCGGAAGTAGTCGAGCATCTCCGGTTCGGGGCGCAACGCGACGCGGGTGCGGCTTGCTGCCTGGCCGGCGTGACTTTCGGCAGGAACGCCGGCGTCGCGCCGCTCGTGGCTGCCGATGTAGTCGAGCAGCGCGGCGAGCGGCCCGCGCGCGGGCCCGGCCGGCGACGCAGCCGGCGTTGGCGTCGAAGCCGAAGCCGAAGCCGAAGCCTCGTATTCGGCCCCATCCGCGTTCGATTCGGCGCGCCGAAGGTCGTCCGCGTAAGCGTCGATCAGCGCCGCCAGCCGTGCGTCCAGCAGCCGGCGCGCGTCGCCGCCGTGACCGGCCGTCCGCTGCCGCAGCGCGTCGATGAAGCGAAAGCGCATGGGGTCGAGCCGGTCGGCGCCGCGCGCGCGCCATGCGTCGAGCGTGTGCTGCGCGAGCGCCGCGACGTCATTCACGATGTTCACCGTCGCCTGTCGTCCGCCGCGGCACCGGCGCGATTTCCACGCGCCGGTTCTTCGCGCGTCCCGCGTCGTCCGAATTCGGGCTCACCGGCTGCTCGGAGCCGAACGCGGCCGCGAACACCGATGCCGCCGGCACGCCTTCGTCGATGAACGCACGCGTCACCGTCAGCGCGCGCTTCGCCGACAATTCCCAGTTGTCGGCGAAGCGGCGGTTGCCCGTGCGCACCTGCAGGTCGTCCGCGAAGCCGCTCACCATCAGGATCTCGTGATTCGCGTCGAGATACGCCGCGAGCGGCCCGGCGAGGCTTTTCAGCAGATCGCGTCCCGCGGGCTGCAATTCGTCGGAATTCAACGCGAACAGCACGCTGCCGCTGATGCCGATGCGCCCGTTGACGAGCGTCACGCGCCCCGCTGCGAGCGGGCCCGCCAGCGCCTGCTCGAGCGTCTTGCGGCGCTGCGATTCCAATTGCCGCTGCCTGACCTCGGCGTCGAGCTTCGACGACAGCTCCAACTGCACGCCGATCACGCCGACCAGGATCAGCACGAACGCGCCGAGCAGCACCGACATCAGGTCGCCGAACGCGGCCCAGATCGGCGCGGTCTGCTCGACGCCGCCGTCGATTTCGTCGCTCATGCTGCTTCGGCTCCGACGGACGCGCGCTCACCGGCAACGCGCTGCAGCTCTTCGATGATCTGCTTCTGCGACATCATGCTCAGGTCGATGACCTCGCGCGCCTGCGCGACGTAATACGCGAGCTGCTCGTCGCTGCGGGCGAGCGACTTGTCGAGCGCGGCCTCGATGCGTTGCAGATGCGCGACGAGCGTGTCGTTCGATTCGCCGAACGACTGGACGGCCGCACCGAACGCGTCGCCGAGGCTCGCGACCTCGATCGCGCTGCCCGTGACCTGCGCGGCGACCGCGCCGAGCTTGCCGGTCTCGGCGTCGACCTTGTCCGTGAACTGCGCGCCCACGCGCTGCAGCAGATCCGCGCTCGTCGCGACGAGCGCGTCGACGGCCGCGCGCTGCTCGGTCGACGCGTGATTGACCGCGTCGAGCAGGGTTTCGAGCGTCGCGAGCATCCGGCCGCGCTCTTCGAGCATCGCGGTGTCGCGGACCATGCTGTCGGAGAGCTTCTGGCGCAGCTCGGCGACGACTTCGGCCGCGGCCTTCGGCGCTTCCGAGGCGGCCTGCACGAGCCGCGAGATCTCGGCGATCATGTCGCTCGCGTGCGCTTGCGTGTGGGCCGAGATGTCGCGGGCGGCTTGCGCGAGCGCGTCGCAGATCGCCTGCTGATGGTTCGCAGCGTGCGCGCTCGCCTGCTCCCATTCCGTGCCGAGCTTCGCGGCGATCGACGCGAGCGAAGCGGTCCACGCGGTCAGGCGTTGTTGATCGCGCGCTTCGAGCGTCGTCTGCAAATTCGAATGCGATTCGCCCATCGAGCGCAGCAGCGAAGCGGCGTGCTGTTCGAACGCCGCGGCTTGGGTCGAGATGTCGCGCGAGGTTTGCGCGAGCGCGTCGCAGATCGACTGCTGACGGTTTGCAGCGTGCGCGCTCGCTTGCTCCCATTCCGTGCCGAGCTTCGCGGCGATCGACGCGAGCGAAGCGGTCCATGCGGTCAGACGTTGCTCGTCGCGCGACGCGAGTTGCGTTTGCAGGTCCGCATGCGATTCGCCGATCGTGCGCAGCAGCGCCGCCGAGTGCCGCCCGAACGTCGCGGCGGCCGTCTCCAGCGCCTGCCGGTTGCGCTCGGCGTGCGTCTCGTTCGCTTGCTCCTGCTGCGCGAGCGCGGCGCGCCATGCCGCGGCCGCGCCGCTCGCCGTCGCGTCGAAGCGCGCCGAGACGCCGTCCAGCAGGTCCGCCGAGCGCCGATCGAACGATTCGGCGAAACGGTCGACCGATCCGTGCAGGCGCTCCGCGAGCGCGTCGCTCGAACGCTGATGCTCGGCGAGCGCATCGCGCCAGACGCTCGCGACGTTGGCCGCTGTCGTTTCGAAGCCGGCCGACAGCCCGTCGAGCTGCCGCTCCACCGCGTGCGTGACGGCGTCGTGCAGCGCGGACGTCTCGCGCGCGAGAGCGGCCATCGTGGTCTCCATGACGGGTTGCAGCGCCGATCCGGCGACGCGCGCGCTTTCCGCGACGCTGTCCTTCAGCGACTGCCCGACCGACGAAGCGAGACGCGCGTACGTTTCCTCGGCCTTGCCGAGAAACGCCTGCTGGCCGGCGATCTGCCGTTCGGCCGATGCGGCGCTTTGCTGCTCGAGCGCCGTCATCATCGTCTGCAGCCGGTCGACGAGCGCCGGCATCATGTCGGCTTGCCGCTGCAGGAGCCTGAAGGTTTCGTCGCGCTGATGCGCGTGCGAATGGGTGCGCAGCGTCGTCGCGATCTTCGCGTCGAGCGCTTGCGCGGCGTCGAGCCGCTCGCGCCGGCAAAGCGCCGACAGCAAACCCAGCATCGCCGACGTCGCCACGCCCGCAATCGACGTGCCGAACGCGAACCCGAGCCCCTTCACGGGCGAGGCGAGCGACGCGCGGATCGCCTGCAGGTCCGTCGCGCTTTCGAGCGCCGCGCCGGTGCCTCTAAGGGTCATCACCATCCCGACGAGCGTGCCCAGCATGCCGAGCAGCACGAGCAGACCGACCAGATACGGCGTCAGCGCGGGGCCCGGCAGCGCGACGCGCTCGCCCTCGATGCGCACGCGCACTGCGTGGCGCAGGCTCGGATGCAGCCGCTCGAGCCACGCGCCGAGCGCGGACGGCGGCTCGGACAGCTCGGCGACCGCGCGCGCGAGCGTCGACGTGGCCTGCTGGTAGCGGCGCAATTCGAGCGCGCCGGCGAGATAGCAGGCCGCGATCACGAGTGTGACGGCGAGCGCGACGGGATTCGAGACGGCATAGCCGGCGCCGATCCAGCAGACCGCGGCGAGGCCGGCGAAAAAGACGACGAGGTGAAGGTGAAATCTGGACATGGGAGCCCGGTTAGCTGGCGCGAAGGGCGGCGAGCAGCCCTTCGACCGGTTGAAAACGAACGTCTAGCTCGGCGAGCAGCACGCTCTGCATATCCTTGCGGAATGCGTCGAGCCATGCGCCCGGCGCGGGGGCGGCGGTGTTTTTCGCGGCGTTGGCATCGGCGCCGATCGTCGCCCCGGACCCGGCCTCGGCCTCGGCGAGACGCTGCTGCTCGGCCTGGCGCACGCGCTCGAAGTACGCGCCGAGCAGCTTCGGCACGGACGCGAAGAGGCTCCGCTCGCGCGCGACGAGCGCGCGCTCCATCGTCGCGTCGAGCACCGCGAGCCGGGCGAGCGCGGGCGTTTGCGCGGCCATCGTCTGCCGAAGGCGGCTGCGCAGATCGCCGATGTCGATCTCCATCGCCTGCTGCATCGACAGGTAGTCGTGTCGAAAGAGCGTGAAATCGGCGGGCGCGTCGTTCGGCGGCGCGCCGCGCGTGGCGGCGCGGGTGACGCCGTCGCGTGCGGCGGCGAACGCGCCGGTGCGGGCAATCGCCTTCGCGAGCGACGCGCGCACGCGCGCGCCCTGGCCGTGCGGGGTGTCGCCGGCGGGGCGCGCGCCGGCCGCGACGGCGGGCGGACTCATGCTCAGCGCGGACGACAGCGCGATCGCGTCGGTCCACGCGAGCCATTGGCTCAGCCGGTCCGACAGCGACTGCCCGGACGGCGGAACGTCGGCGTCCGCGAGGCGGGCAAGCAGGCGGATCAGCGTCGGGCCGCCGAGCGCGCTACGTTGCGGGACTTGCACCATGCGACGAGTGTCAGTGTCAAAAAAAGGCAGCAGTTTACACGTTGGCGGCGGGCGGGCAGGCGTTCTTGATGCGGGAAGGGCGACGGACGGCTTCGGCGCGCCGTTGTGCGAGGGCGCAAAGGCCGGGGCCAGCGTCGTCGGAGCCGGTGGCCAGCTCGCGCATCGCATGCTCGGGTGCGTCGTCGATCGTCATGAAACGATCGACGCAACGCTCGAGCTCTTCCCATGCGGCGACGCCTCGCCGCACGCGAGCATGGCCATGAGCAATGGATCGGCATTCAAAAAGCATTTGTCAATTTTGGTTAGCCGGGTTGGCGCGTCGGGCCGGGGGCCGACCGACTTCATGTTTTCCCCAGCGGATTTGGTATCCTTATTCGCCAAAGAAGGCGGTTCGCCGGTACCGATACTGCGCTCGATCGCCTGACAACAAGGGGCGCGACGCGCCCCATTGCGGCGAACCTGAGAAAAAAAAGGATTTGAACCATGACGTTGGGGCCACGCGGGCCGCAGGAGGCGGCGTTTGCGCCGATCTTCGAGGCGATTCATCGTGGGCTGTTGCAGCGCGAGCGGCTGCTGAAGCTCGACACGCCGCTCGGCGCGAACACGCTGATTCCGTTGCGCGCGGTCGGCGACGCCAGGCTCGGCCGCGATTACACGTGGACAATCGACGCCGCGACCACGCGCGACGACCTGAATCCCGACGCGCTGATCGCGCAGCCCGTGACGCTGTGGCTCCAGCAGCCGCGCGGCGTGCTCGACCTGAATGCCGACTACCGGCCGATCCACGGCTACGTGCATACCGTGCGCCGGCTCGGGGCCGACGGCGGCCTGACGTCGTGGCAAATCGGCTTTTCGTCGGCGCTGCACTTTCTCCGGCATCGCCGCGACGAGCATTTCTGGCTCGACCGCGATGCGCAGGACATCCTGTCCGACGTATTCAATCGCTATCCGCAGCTTCAGGGCGCATTCCGGTTCGCGCTGAGCGGGGCGCTCGCGAAGCGTTCGTATTGCCGGCAGAGCGAAACCGACTGGCACTTCGTCAACCGGCTCATGGAAGACGAAGGGCTCTATGGCTACTGGACCCACGACGGTCGCGAGCAGAAGACGATGCTCCGGATCGTCGATCGCGTCGAGGCGCTGCCGGACGCCAAGCCGATCGACTTCTATCGAGGCAATGCCGGCGACGAGTTCGACGGCTTGACGCAATGGACGACGCTGCGCCAGTTGAACAGCGTGCACGTCGCCTCGCGTTCCGGCGACTACCAGCGCCCGACGACGCCCTTCGAGGTCCGGCAGTCGGTGCAAACGACCCGCTACGTCGAGCAGACGAACTGGCGCACGCGGGAGCAGAAGGCGATTCCGTATCCGCCGCTCGAAGACTATAGCGCGGGTGCGTACCGGTATCCGGACTCGGATCGAGGCGTTGCGTGGGCGCGCATTCGAGCGGAGGAATACGAGTCGCGGTCGAGGCGATACGCCGGCGTCGGCGGCTCGCGCTGGGTCGATGTCGGCGGCCGGTTCGTGCTGAACGATCATCCGGCGCACGCCGAAGCCGATCCGAAGGAGCGGGAATTCGTCGCCGTCGCGGCACGCTGGACGATCGAGAACAACGTGCCGATCGCCCGCTCGGGCCTGCATTTCCCGTACAGCCTGCAATCGGACATCGAGCGGGCGCGTTCGGGCTATGGCCCGGCGTTCGCGGTTGCGCCGCATCCGCAGGACGGCGCGACGGGCCTCTACGTCATCGAAGTGGACGCGCAGCGAACCGACATCGAATACCGCAGCCCGTTCGAGCATCGCAAGCCGGCCATGTCGGTCGAGATGGCGACGGTGGTCACGCCGAACGGCGAGGAGGTCTGGACCGATCCGCTGAACCGCGTGCGCGCGCGATTCCATTGGGACAGGCAGAGTCCGCCCGACGCGTTCGAGACGTCGCCGCCGTTGCTGGTCGCGCAGTCGGATACCGGGCAGCAGTACGGCGGCGTACACGTGCCGCGTCGCGGCGAGACCGTCTATGTCGATTTCGTCGGCGGCGACTGCGACCGCCCGTATATCGTATCGCGCGCGCCGGGCGGGGCGACGCCGCCGATGTGGCATTCGGACGGGCTGCTGTCGGGCTTCCAGTCGCGCGAATACGGAGGCGGCGGCGGTTACAGCGAGATGCAGCTCGACGATGCGACCGGACAGGTGCGCGCGCGTCTGCTGAGCAAGACGCGGGGCGACTACAGTCATCTGACGCTCGGCTACGGGATCGTTCAGCAGGGCAATACGCGCGGCCGCTATCTCGGCTCGGGCTTCACGATGCATGCCGACCAATACGGCGCGGTCCGCGCGAATCGCGGCCTGTACATCGGCACGCACTCGACCCGCCATGACGCCGAGCAACTGGAGGTGGACGCGGCGCGCGATCAACTGAAGGACGCGGCCGAGGTGCTCGCGCAGCAGTCGTCGCTAAGCGAGCAGCATCGCGCGGAGAGTCTGAAAGCGGGTCACGACGCGCTCACGGAACTGACCGACGCGACGCGGCAGCCAGTCGAGCCGGGCTTGAGCGGCGGGCGCACGTCGGGCGGCGGCACGGGCAGCGCGAACGGCTTCAAGGTGCCGGCGATGCTGCTCGGCAGCGCGGGCGGCATGGGCCTGACGACGTTTCAGTCGCTGCACACGTCGGCGGATCGGCACGTGAACGTCGTCGCGGGTCAAAGCGCGTTCGTCGCGACGGGGAAGTCGTTCGTGGCAAGCGCGGGCGAGAAGGTGAGCGTGTTCGCGCAGGACGGGATCAAGCTGTTCGCGAAGGACGCGGTTCAAATCGAGTCGCATCGCGAGACGCTCGACCTGATCGGCCAGAGGACGGTGCGAATCGTGTCGGCAACGGAGCGCATCGAGATCGCGGCGGACAAGGAGATACTGATCACGTCGGGGCAGGCGTACATCCGCCTGAAGGACGGGGACATCCAGATCCATGCGCCGGGCAGGATCGACATCAAGGGCAGCATGCACAACTTCTCGGGCCCGGCCAGCATGCCGTATCCGATGCCGACGCAGCCGGATGCGGTGTGCGTGCCGTGCATGATGAAACGCGCGGCGGGGCGATCGGCGTTCGTGTCGACGGGGGGCTGATGGATACGCAAACCGTGTTCGGCGAGGCCGATTCGTTAGAGGCGCACCTATATGTGCTCGTCGACCCGTTGCAGAACGGCAGTCTGCCCGGGGCATTGTCGGTCCGGTCGGATCATGTCGCGTGCCTGATGGACGGCGGAGCGGACGTGCGGGCCGTTTCGCCGCATCTCGTCTACATTCCCCCAAGTCACTTTGAATCGGCGCGCGCATGGCTGGAACGACATGGACCGTCATCGCCGTGCGCGACGCTGCTCGCATCGCCATTGCCGCTTGCGGCGCTCGCGGAGCATCTGAAATTGTTTCTGCGCGTGCGCTTGCCGGATGGCGAACCGATCGTGCTCGCGTATTGGGACCCGGCGATTCTCGCGACGCTGGTCGGTTCGCAAGACGACGAGACGCTGTTCGTGAAAGGGCCGGTGCTGTCCGACGCGCAGCGTCAGGCATGGCTCACGCCGATCCTGAGGTGGACGTATTGGGATCGTGAAGGCGCGCTGCGTCAGATCGACTGGCGTCAGGCTCGGATGCCGGCTTCCGCCGCGACGCTCAAGCCGCCGCTCAAGCTCGATCAGGGGCAGGTGGATGCTTTGATTGATGCGAGTGTGCCGGACGGGTTGCTATTGCATCTCAATGAACGCGATCCGTCGACGTTAGCTGAAATCCCGGAAGACGAGCGCTACGGATTCGTATGCCGGCAGATTGAACGTGCTCGGCAGCGCGGTATCGAGGGAGTCGGCGTGCTCATGGAATACTGCTCGCTTGCCGCCCGGTATGGGGAGGCGTTCGAGGCATCGCCCGAAGGCGCTGCATTATTGAAACCGCTACTACCGGTAGCGATCGATCGACCCCAAGCATAATCAGGCTATTTGCCAAGAAGGACGCACAAGATGACCTTTGCTACATTCCAGCGCATGGCTTTCGCGGCGGGCTTTGCTGTCTTCACGCTGACCGCTTGCGCGGGTTCCGGCGGCCTACCCGACGACCCATTTGCCGGTAGCGGGTCTGCGCTTGCCATGGTGCCGGTAAGTCACACAGACCGTTACGCAGTCAACATCTTTGTCGACAAGTATTGGGCAGGCGATGCGGATGCGAATGGAAGCGGGGGGGATCTGCTGCATGCTGTTTTCCTGGGATGAAAGACTGGAGCAAACCCGTCACCGTGACGTGGGATTGGGGAACTGAGGAGGATCCCAAAACCAAGGCAATCACAATGCCACGTGAGAGGCACAGCGTTCAGGTGAACTTCCCTCCAGGCGGCCCACATCAAGATCCTGATTGGCGCAAGTCGGACGCTTATCTTTGTGTCATTCTACGAGATCGCAATACCGCTGAATTGGCGTTCTCACCTAGTCGATCGGGATGTGTGAGCAAGTAACTATCAACGGGAGAGATTCATGTCGGTTCGACAAGCTGGTGCACCGGCTACTAATGAAGAGATCAACCGCGCTGCAGTTGATGGTGCAACGAAGCGCATCCTTCGTCAATGCCCCGTTGATAAGGCCGACATGATCGCGTGCCGGCTCTATCCCGCGCTATCGTTCTTTTTTGACGGCACGAACAACAACATGGAGCGCGACTTGCCGCAAAGCAAGCACTCGAATGTCGCCAAACTGTTCCGCGTCGCCAAGAGAGCTATTAGTGAGGATGCCATGGCGACCTATCTTCCGGGTGTGGGGACGCCTTTCAAGTTCGTCAAGGTAGCCGGTTATACGGAACGTCTGACAGACGATGAAGGCGGAACGCTCGGGCTTGGCCTTGGCGCTGGTGGTGATCTGCGTATCAAGTTTGCTCTGGCAGAGTTTTCCCGCTTGTTGGAAGTTGAATGGGGACCGGGCTCATGGAAGCATATGCGCGAAATCACCGTGGCGATTTTCGGGTTCTCGCGGGGTGCAACGGAGGCACGAGCGTTTGCTCGCCGATTCGTGGAACAGAAGTGCGGCAAAGACGGCGGCAAGCTATATTGGACCACTCCGAATGGGGGGCGCGTGCCGTTGCGCATCAATTTCATGGGTATTTTTGATACGGTCGCCTCGGTCGGCGGTCCCGCTTTACATCTCGACTGGGCGTCGGAATTGGCGATCCCGGCCGAAGTGGAGCGTTGTGTGCATTATGTCTCGGCGCATGAGGTGCGGCGAGCATTTCCGCTCGATTCGGTGCGCGTCGACAAGAACTATCCGGGCAACTGCGAGGAAGTGGTATATCCGGGGGTGCATTCCGATGTCGGCGGCGGATATGGGCCAGATGAGCAGGGGCGCGAGCAGGACTTGTCGTTGATTCCACTGCGCCATATGTTCGCCGAGGCGTTGAGCGCCGGAGTGCCTCTGACGCCTCTTGATCAGATGAAGGTGGATTTCAGGGTGGACTTCGATTTGCGTGACGACGCGCGAGTTGTGAAGCTGTACGGCGACTATATGGCTGCCCTGCCGTCCGCATTCGGCGACACGCTCGAAGCATTGATCCAGCCACACCGTTACCTGAACTTCCGGTGGCGCAGCGTTCTTGCTCGCAACCGTGCGGACGATCGCGTATTGGGGCGGCTCTATCAAAAAGTCGGCGCATCGTTTTGCGCGGCCGTGTCGGCCGGAACCGACGCCGACCACCCGCCATGCCAGCCGAACGAATGGGTCTATGACATCCCGAAGGATCCCGAAGAGCAAGCCAGACAACTATTGGGCGAGCAGCGGCGGCTGGAGCGGCATATCGAGTTCCTGCGCAACCCGATCGAACGCCGCCCCGGCCCGCATAGCTACCCGCCGACCCCGCGCGAACTGACTCCATACGAAAAAATGATCCTGTCGGCGTGGGACGAGCAGGAGCCGCCTTTGCTGGCCGTCGATCAACTGCTGGCCGAATACGTTCACGATTCGGTTGCTGCATTCACGTCGTGGCCCTGTGCGCTATGGGATCAGCGGGGGATCTGGTGTGACCAGCGGCGCTATCTCGCGGAGAATGACCCGATGAATGCGGGGGATTTGGCGGTGGCGTAGGCTTTTGCCGATGTCAGAGTCATTACGGCTCGAACGTCGATAGAAGGGTCCACGCGGATCGCGTAGGCGGTGCGGCGAGGCCACGCGCCATAGTGACGAGGCGCTCGACGCGCCGCCCGCTCGTCAGCCACCCGGGACAATCGGCTACCATACGCCCCGCGCGATTTTTTTCCCGACCAGACGGAGCGTTTCCCGTGATTCAGCCAACGGAAGTATTCAAGGACAACCTCGCCCAACTGCCCGCGATCGACGGCATCGAGCGCATCGATCTCGTCGACGGCGGCGGCGCGGTGGTCGCGAGCATCGAGAACAAGCCGGGCAAGCAAGGCTCGCTGGCGGTCTATCACTATCTGCGCGAAGCGTTCGGCACGCTCGACGCGCAAGCCGCCGAGCACGGCCTCGCGGTGTTCGCCGAACACACCGCCGACGCGCGCCATCGCCCCGGCGCGCATCCGAACGTCGACCGGCTGCTCGTGATTGCGGCGGGCGGCGACGCGCTGCGCATCGACGTCGTCGCGAGAGGCTGACGCGCTTCGTTCAGGCGATCGGTGCGCGCATGCGCGCACCGCGCCCGATCGTCCGTCACGTCACCGGCTGAGCAGCACCGTCGGGTTCGCCGGCACGCCGTTCCATACCATCGGCGTGTCGAGCAGTTCGATCTTGCCGATCCGCTTGTCGCCCGGCACGTTGATCGCCCACACGCGGAAGCTGCTGCCGCTGAGCGGATTGGCCGCGTTCGCGTCGTCGACGGCGGGCGTCCACCACGCGCGGAATCCGCCTTGCAGCACGCGGTATGTCTGGCTGCCGTCCGCATACGTGACGCGCAGCGTGTAATCGCAGCCGCTGCCTTTGCAATACCACGGGTACGTGCCTTTATCGACGGTGATCGCCTGACGGTCCGCAGCGGAGGTCGGATCGAACGTCGCGATCAGGTTTCCGGTGTAGGAGAACGGCGGATAAATGTATGACGCGCCCGGAGACCCGGCCTTGCTGAAGCTCACGACGATCGTGTGGACCGGCACGCCGGTTTGCACGGGCAGATTCTGGTTGACGCCGTAGAGCCCCTTGTTGTCGGTCGTCGGCGTGTACGGCGCGCGCGCCTGCGCGGCCGCGTCCCACTTGCTGTAGCCGGTCGGCGACGCCGCGTCGGCCAGCACGCGCGATGCGATCCATGCCTGCATCCGGCCCGTGTTGTAGTCCGAGAACGTCGCGAACGGGTAGCCGCTCGACTGATCGCCGGCGCCGCCCTGCATCGGGTCCTGCTTGTAGCAGCGACCTTGCGCGTCGAGCTGATGCGAGCTCGCGCACTTCGCGTAGCTCGATGCGGTGGCGGGCACGAGCACGTCGAGGAACTCGCGGTGGTTCGGGGCGTAGCCCCACGCCGATCCGCTCAGGCTGCCGCCCGCATACGGATAGGCGCCTTTCGCGTACTCGTCGGCCGCGTGATTGAGGCCGAACGCGTGCCCCTGCTCGTGAATGAAGATGCCGGTGTACCGATGATCGCCGACCGCCGCGCCCGAGCCGACGCCGCCAAGGCCGCCGCCGAGGTTCGCGAACTTCCCGTTTGCGTTCAGCGCGATGAGCGGCGCGTAGTACTGCTCGTTGAGCGGGCCGTCGCCGTTCGCGGTACGCATGCTCGTGATCAGCGTGAGCATCGCGCTCATCACGCCGTAGCCGTCTTTCTGCTGGTCGAGCGCGGTCACCGAATAGGCGGGCTGCGCGGCGCCCGTGCGGTCCGCGCGCGGGCCGACGACGACCGTCGCGAGGCTGAAGCGTCCGGCCGGGTGCGTGCGGACCTTCAGGTCGGCGGTCGGCCATTTCGCGAAAATCTCCTGCTGCGTGGCGGCGTCGGGCGCTTGCGTGGCCGACAGCGGCGGCGAATTGGTGTCGTCGGCGCCGAACAGGTAGAACGGCAGGATCGTCAACCGCACGTCGGCGTCGGTGCCGAACAGGGGCGCTTGCGCGACGCTCGACGTGTAGTTGGACGCCGACACGCTGAACGACACACCCGGCACCATCCATGCGGCGGGCACGACGGCGCTCCATCGATCGGTCGCATACGCGTGGCCGTTGGATTCGGTCGGCGGCAGCGCGGACGGCGGGCTCAGCGCGAGCGCGCCGAGCTTCGCGCCGTCCTTCCACGCCTCCAGCACGGGCTGCGCCGCGTCGGCCTGGCCGATGGCGATCAACGCGAGCGCATCGCGCTTGCCGATCAGGCGCAGGCTCGCGCTCGCGTTCGGCAGCGTCCAGCTCAGGCCGCCGCTCGGTATCACGTGCGTTTGCGCGAATTCCATCCTGGCGATCGAGAGCTGGCTCGCGGACGTGCTGCTCGGCGCGGGCGCGGGTGTAGCGCCCGGCGTATTGCCTGTCGTATCGCCCGTCGTTCCCGCGGTGCCTGCCGCCGCCGCCGGCGTCAAGGGCGCGGCGGCGCCCGCGTTCGGCGCACTGGAGGAACCGTCGCCTCCGCATGCGGCGAGCAGCAGGGCGGAGAGCGAGGCGGCGAGGGCGGTTCGCGAGGCGAGGCGGCGGGATGTCATGTGCGTTGTGTCGTTGTCCGGAAAGGGATGGTCGAATGTGTCCGGCGAATCGGCGCTGGCGCGCGTGCCGCCTCTCCTCCTTTTCTCATCATTGGTGCTCGGGGCGGCAGGTCATGCGGAGCGCGAGACCTTGCGCATGATAAACACAATGCATCTCGATGACATTGACGTTTTTCCAGATCCGGACGTTCGATGCCGGGCGAAAACGTGGAGAGCGATGCGCGTCGTTCAAGAATGTTCAGAATGTCGAAGCATGTCGTGTGGCATGGGGTGGAGAGCTGCGTCATCGATGAAGCGAACGCCGAAGCGCGCATCGCATGATGCCGCCGCACGTCGGTCGCTCGGTGCCTCTTCATGGCGATTCGCGAAAAAGAAAATCGATTGTGTGAATCGGAATTCGATGCGTTTTTTTTCGATATCGAATCGTTGAAACTTTACGACAGCGCCGGAATGTGCCGGAAAGCGCCGGAATGATCGATGCGGCGCGATGCGCGCTTTCATGCCGGCGCGCAGGTGGGGCGCGCCGCCGGATGCGTTTTCAAAAAGCGCCGGGTGGAATCCGATAAAAATGACTTGATTCCCGGAATCAACGTTGACACTCGAGTTGCGCGGGAAATAATCTTGCTGCGATATCTTCGAGCCGAGGCGTCAATGTTCGATCTCTCTTCTTCATCCCAATCGGAGCAGTCCGGCCACGCGCGCACCGCCGCGTATCTGCGCGAAATCTGGCAGGCCGCGAACGGCGATCCCGATCTTCTGCATGCGCTCGATTTCAGCGGCGCGGGCGTGCTGCCGTCGGTCTTTCCGGTCACCGATTTCGCATCGGCCGTGATCGGCGCGGCAAGCGTCGCGCTCGCCGAGTTCGTGCATCGCGCGACCGGCACGCTGCCCGGCGTGCGCGTCGATCGCCGCTATGCATCGATCTGGTTCGGCACGTCGCTGCGCCCGCGCGGCTGGGACATGCCGCCTCTGTGGGACGCGATCGCGGGCGACTACCGCACGGCCGACGGCTGGATCAGGCTGCACACGAACGCGCCGCATCATCGCGACGCCGCGCTCGCAGTGCTCGCCGTGCTCGGCACGCGGCCCGACAGGCAGGCCGTCGCCCGCGCGGTCGAGCAGTGGCGCGGCGACGCGCTCGAATCGGCCGTCGTCGAGCACGGCGGCTGCGCGGCCGTCATGCATACGCAGGACGAATGGGCGCGTCATCCGCAAGGGCTCGCGGTGAGCGCGGAGCCGCTGATGATTCATGACGACGTGAGCGTCGACGGCAAGCGCCCCGCGTGGCCGACGTCGGCCGAGCGGCCGCTCTACGGCGTGCGCGTGCTCGACCTGACGCGCATCCTCGCGGGCCCCGTCGCGACGCGCTTTCTCGCGGGCTTCGGCGCGCAGGTGCTGCGCATCGATCCGATCGGCTGGGACGAGCCGGGCACGGTGCCCGAAGTGGTGCTCGGCAAGCGCTGCGCGCGCGTCGACCTGAAATCCGGCGAAGGGCGCGCGCTGCTGCGCCGCCTGATCGGCGAGGCCGACGTGATGGTTCACGGCTACCGGCCCGGCGCGCTCGACCGTCTCGGCTTCGACGCCGACGAACGGCGACGGATCAATCCGGGCCTCGTCGACGTATCGCTCGACGCGTATGGCTGGAGCGGGCCGTGGCGCGCCCGCCGGGGCTTCGACAGCCTCGTGCAGACGAGCGCGGGCATCGTGGCGGCAGGCATGCGCGAAACCGGCGGCGAGCGCCCGGTGCCGCTGCCCGTTCAGGCGCTCGACCACGGCGCGGGTTATCTGCTTGCGACCGCCGCGATTCGCGGCCTCGCGCGCCGGCTCGCGACGGGCGTCGGCGCGCGCATGCGCGCGTCGCTTGCGCGCACGGCGGTGCTGCTCGTATCGGGCGGCTCGCAGGAGGCGGACCGGCCGCCCATCGCGCGGGAGACGGCGGACGATCTCGACGCATGGAGCGAGCAAACGAGCTGGGGACCGGCGCAGCGCGTGCGCGCGCCGGTGGCGATCGAGCGCGCGCCGGTGCAATGGCCGCATCCGGCGCGTGCGCTTGGCACGTCGCCCGCCGAATGGTAGCGGGCAGACGGGCGCGGAAGCGGGTGCATTCGTTGCGGCCGCACGGGAGCATGCACATGGAACAGGTAATCGTAGTCAGCAGCGGCGGCACGGGAATCGGCCTGGCGACCGCGCGCCGTTTCACGCGGCAGCGCGCGCGCGTGGTGATCGTCGGCCGCCGCGCCGACGTGCTCGCGCGCGCGGCCGGGCAGATCGGCGATGCGTATCCCGACGCGGCGGCGGCCGCGTCGCCAGATTGTTCGTCGACGTCACGAACGATGCAGGGACGCACGATGAAAACGATTGGACTGATCGGCGGGATGAACTGGGAATCGTCGGCCGAATATTATCGACTGGTCAACCAGCACATGAAGGCGCGCCTCGGCGGGCGCCGCAACGCGTGCAGCATCATGGCCACGGTCTGCTTCGACGAGATCAAGACGCTGCAGCACGCGGGCGAGTGGGACGAACTGGGCCGCCTGATGCAGCAGGCCGCGCGGCCGGCGCGCAAGGCGTGATTCCCTGCGTGCCGAGATCGGCCGCGGTCCGCCGCTCAATGCAGCATCCCAAGCCGCTCCGCCATCGGATACCGCTGCACGTAGCGCTGAAACGCATCGATGAACACGTTCTCGGCCGCGTTCATCCGGCGCTCGCGGTTCCACATCAGAAAGATCTCGACGTCGAGCAGCCCTTCCTCCGGCGGCAGCCGCCAGAGCCGCTGGCGCGCGAGGTCGTCTCGCACGATGTGCTCGGGCAGGCAGCCGATGCCGTAGCCCGCGAACACGAGGCGGCGGATTTCGTCGAGGCTCGGCGATGTCGCGACGATGCGCCCGGTGAAGCCGCGCTGATCGCGGAACACGGTGAGCGGCGCGAGCGCGTCGCCAATCTGGTCACTGGTGAAGGAAACGAAATTCTCGGCGAGCAGATCCTCGATTTTCAGCGCCTGACGGCCGAACAACCGGTGGTGACGCCCGCAAAACATTGCATAGCGTTGTCGCAAAAAACTGCGTAATTCGATTTTATCGACCGGCGTTCGACATAATGCGAGCCCGCAAGTCGCGGTTTTCTGCAATAAAGAAGAAAGGATATCCGCCGAGCGCATCACTTCGACGTGCAGATCGACCCGTGGATAAGTGCGGCGGAACTCGGCGAGGAATTCGTCGTAGACGGGCGATTCGACGCGGCTCACGCACAGCAGGCGCACCGAGCCGATCAGCTCGCCGCCGCGGTCGTCGAGCTCGTTGTCGAGCCGCGACATGTGGCCGTAGATGTCGGTCGCGATCCGGTAGACCTCCTCGCCCGCGCGCGTCGGCAGGAACTGCGCGCCGCGCCGCTGGATCAGCGTGCGGCCGAGCGAACCTTCGAGCCGCTTGAGCGCCTGGCTCACCGCCGGCTGCGTCAGGTGCAGGCGCGCGGCCGCACGGCTGATGCTGCGCTCCTGCATGATCGCCAGATACGTGCGCAGCAGATTCCAATCGAGGCGGTCCATCAGGACGCGTGAAACATGGCTTCGAATATTCGGCATTTATTTTTACTCCAGAGAAACGATTTTGCATCGTAGAACTGGATTAATGAAATTTATTCGAAAGATAATAACTTAGAATTTGACCGATTAATCCCGGTGCGCGATAAAACGCCCATTTGCCGAATCCGGGCGATTCGGCCGGGCGGACATTTCAGCGAGGAGGTTGCATTGAACCGGGGCATCCCACCGAGCCCGCCGGCGCGCCAGCCGCGCCGTGCGGCCGGCGCCGCGTTCGTCGGCACGATGATCGAGTGGTACGACTTCTACATCTACGCGAACGCGGCCGCGCTCGTCTTCGGCGAGCTGTTCTTCCCGTCGCACGATCCGTTCACGAGCACGATGGCGTCGTTCGCGACGTTCGCGGTCGGCTTCTTCGCGCGCCCGTTCGGCGGACTCGTCTTCGGCCACCTCGGCGACCGGATCGGCCGCAAGAAGGCGCTGATGACGACGCTCGCGCTGATGGGCGCGGCGACCGTCTGCGTCGGCCTGCTGCCGAGCTACGAGCGCGTCGGCCTGCTCGCGCCCGCGCTGCTCGTGCTGCTGCGGATCGTGCAGGGCGTCGCGGTGGGCGGCGAATGGGGCGGCGCGGTGCTGATGGCGGGCGAGCACGCGCCGTACGGGCGGCGCACGTTCTTCGCGTCGTTCGCGCAGCTCGGCAGCCCGGCCGGGCTCATCCTGTCGCTCGTCGCGTTTCGCGCGGTCGCGTCGATGGAGCACGATGCGTTCATGTCGTGGGGCTGGCGGCTGCCGTTTCTCGCGAGCGTGGCGCTGCTCGCGGTCGGCGTGTTCGTTCGGCTGAAGGTCGACGAATCGCCCGAGTTCGCGCACGAGAAGACGATGGCGCGCACCGTCGCGCGGCCGATCGCCGAGGTGCTGCGCACGTCGCGCGCGATGCTGCTGTTCTGCCTGTGCGCGAACACGATCGGCATCGCGGGGCTGTATTTCACGAACACGTTCATGATCGCGTTCACGACACAGCACGTCGGCGTGACGAAATCGCTGATCCTCGATTGCCTGTTCATCGTCGCGATCATCCAGTTCGTGTCGCAGCCGATCGCCGCATGGCTCGCCGGCACGCTCGGCGACGCGCGCTTTCTCAAGCTCGCCGCGCTGTTCGCGATGGCGTCGCCGTATCCGATGTTCGTGCTCGTGCAGACCGGGCGCCTCGTGCCGATGGTGGTCGGCATCGCGATCGCGACCGTGTTTCTCGCCGGCTTCTATTCGGTGATCGCGGGTTTCGTGAGCGGCGCATTCCCGACGCGCGTCCGCTATTCGGCGATCTCGATTTCGTACCAGATGTGCGGCGCGATCGCGGGCGGGCTGACGCCGCTCGCCGGCACGTGGCTCGCGCACCGGTTCGCCGGGCAGTGGTGGCCGCTCGCGGTGTTCTACACGTGCCTCGCGGCGTTGTCGCTCGTCGGCGTGATCGCGCTCGATGCGCATCGCCATCGGCGGGCCGACGTCGCCGACGCCGTGCTCACGCGCTGATTCGGAACAAAAGGAGGAATGCCTCAGTGTGGGAAATTGACGGTACGCGGCTCTGGAACAGCCTGACGGAGCTCGCGCAAATCGGCGGCACCGCGCGCGGCGGCGTGCGCCGGCTCGCGCTGACCGACGCCGACCGGCGCGGCCGCGAGCGCTTCGCGCAATGGTGTCGCGAAGCGGGGATGACGGTGCGCGTCGATGCGATCGGCAACCTGTTTGCCCGGCGCGCCGGCGCGGATGACGCGCAGCCGGCCGTGCTCGTCGGCAGCCATCTCGACACGCAGCCCGAAGGCGGCCGCTTCGACGGCGCTTACGGCGTGCTCGCCGGGCTCGAGCTCGTGCGCACGCTGAACGATCGCGGAATCGTCACCGGCAAGCCGATCGAGATCGTGTCGTGGACCAACGAGGAGGGCGCGCGCTTCACGCCGGCGATGCTCGGCTCGGCGGTGTTCACCGGCGCGCTGCCGCTCGACGCGGCGCTCGCCGCGCGCGATGCGGACGGTGTCACGCTTGCCGAAGCGCTCGACGCGTGCGGCTATCGCGACGCGCTGCGCACGGCATGGCTGCGCGGCGCGCATGCGGCGCTGCGCCCGGAGCCGGCGCTCGCGCAGTTGCGCGAACGCGTCGATGCGTACTTCGAAGCGCACATCGAGCAGGGCCCGGTGCTGGAGCGGCACGGTGCGGCGATCGGCGTCGTCACGGGCGGACAGGCGATCCGCTGGCTCGACGCGACCGTGACGGGCGTCGCCGCGCACGCGGGCACGACGCCGATGCCGTATCGGAAGGACGCGCTCGTCGCGAGCGCCGAGATCGCGCTAGCGATCGAAGCGCTCGTCGCGCGCCATGCGCCCGACGCGCTCGCGACGATCGGGCAGGGCGCGATCGACAATGCGTCGCGCAACACGATCGCCGGGCGCGTCGCGTTCGGCATCGACCTTCGTCATCCTGACGATGACAGGCTCGACGCGATCGAGCGCGAGCTGCGCGACGCGTGCGCGCAAATCGCCGGGCGTCGCGGCGTCGCGGTCGACATCGGCGTGCATTGGTCGAGCCCCGCGACGCCGTTCGATCCGGCGTGCGTCGCGCTCGTCGACGCGGCCGCGCGCCGCTGCGGCTACGCGCACGAGCGGATCGCGAGCGGCGCCGGGCACGACGCGATCCGTCTCGCGCGCTGCGTGCCGGCCGCGATGGTGTTCATTCCGTGCGTCGGCGGGCTGTCGCACAACGCGGCCGAGCGCGCGCTGCCCGAGCACGTCGAGGCGGGCGCGAACGTGCTGCTCGGCGCGGTGCTCGCGCGCGCCGGCGTGCGCGAGCACGCGGCGCAATCGACGCAGTCGGCGCATGCGGGCGCGCACGCGGACGCCGCCGCGCAGCCGCATTGACCGATCGATCCTGGAACGAACCGAGTTCGCATGCTGACTTATTTTCATCCGGACCAACTGAAGCACAGTCCGCTCACCTATCTGTCGCGCGGCAAGATGCGCGCGCCGCACGAGGTGCCCGAACGGGCCGTGCGGCTGCTCGACGCCGCGAAATCGCTCGGCTTCGACGTGCGCGCGCCCGAGGACTTCGGCACGGCGCCGCTCGCGGCCGTGCACAGCGAGCCGTACCTGCGCTTTCTTGCCGGCGCGCATCGCGAGTGGCGGCGCATCCCGGAGGACTGGGGGCCCGAGGTGATCTCGAACATCTACGTGCGCGAGCCGAATCCGCTGCGCGGCGTGCTCGCGCAGGCGGCGCGCTATCTTGTGGACGGCAGTTGTCCGATCGGCGAGCACACGTATCGCGCCGCGTACTGGTCCGCGCAGAGCGCGCTCGCCGGCGCGGCGGCGCTCGGCCGCGGCGCGCGCGACGCATACGCGCTCTGCCGTCCGCCCGGCCATCATGCGCGCCGCGACGCGGCGGGCGGCTTCTGCTATCTGAACAACGCGGCGATCGCCGCGCAGGCGCTGCGCGCCGGCCACGCGCGCGTCGCGATCCTCGATACCGACATGCATCACGGCCAGGGCATCCAGGAGCTGTTCTACGATCGCGACGACGTGCTGTACGTGTCGATCCACGGCGATCCGACGAACTTCTATCCGGCCGTCACCGGCTACGAAGCGGAGCGCGGAGCGGGGCGCGGCGAAGGGTTCAACGTGAACCTGCCGATGCCGCACGGCTCGGCCGAACCGGTGTTCTTCGCGCAGCTCGAGCGCGCGAAGGCGATCGTCGAGCGTTTCGCGCCCGACGTGCTGGTGTTCGCGCTCGGCTTCGACGTGTATCGCGAGGACCCGCAGGCGAAGGTCGCGGTGACGACCGAGGGCTTCGGGCGGCTCGGCGCGCTCGTCGGCGGATTGCGCGTGCCGACGCTGATCGTGCAGGAAGGCGGCTATCACCTCGATACGCTCGAGCGCAACGCCGCCGCATTGTTTCGCAGTTATCAGGCGGCGCGCTGATCGCGTCCGCCGAAGCGTCGGGGCGGCGAAGCCGCCGCCGCCCCGACGCTCGACCGGTTTCGTTGGTTCGGCACTAGTGGCTGATCGAGGCTAGTGCGCCGCCCGCCATCTGGAGGTGGCCCTTGGATGCAGGCGGATTTTGCCGCGCGATCGCTCGCGCGGCTTTTCTCTTTTTGCGCCGCGCTTTCGGGCGCGGCGGCGTCGGCGCGACGGCGAACGCGCAGCCGCTCGATGTCGCGCTCGATGCCGCGCCGCTCCGATCGAGCCGGCGCGGCGGGCCGCTCTCATGCGAGGCGGCTTCGACTGCGGCGCGTCATCGAACGATCGCTCGCCCGAGCGATCACGAAGCCGCGCCTTTCACTGCGTTCGCGGCATTCGCGGCGCCCACGCCGTTCCCCGCCGCCGCGTCCGTCGAGTCGCGCTGCGGCGCGTCGCCGCCGGCTCCGCGCGCCTCCCACCAGTACTTGCCCGCACGCAGTTGCGGGTCCCGGATCGCCAGATATGTCGTGCTCCACAATTGCGCGGCGTTCGCTTCGGTCGCGTCGGCGCTGCGCGTGCCGAACGCCTCCGTCTGGTATTGCCCGTTCGCGTATGACCACGACCACATCTCGGTCGAGCGCATGTCCTTCGCGCTCGCGATCGCCTGCCAGATCTGCTGCCGCGCCTGCGTGAGCAGCGTGCGCAGGTCGCCCGGCAAATCGGTGCGCGCGAGCTGCCGGTCGAGGCCCGCGGCCCACATCGCCTGCTGCCACGACCAGATCACCGTGCCGTGATATGCGGAGTTCGTGAAGCGCGGCCACAGCGTCGGGGCCGCATACGCCGGATTCGCGATCAGCATGCCGACGTCGGTCACGAGACCGACCGGGAATGGACGCATCACGTCGGTGACGATGCGCGCGAGCAGCGCCGGCGGCGGATCGCCGAACAGCAGCACGAAGCCGCCGTCCGAATGCATGATCGGAATCGGGTTGCCGTTCGCGTCGAGCGCGATCGCATCGAACTGCAGCGCCGTGTTCGGCACCGTGCCGGCCGGCACGCCCGCTTGCGGCGCGTAAGCGGCGAGCTTCGCGCGCGCGTCGTCCGGCGTGACGGCGACCTGGAAGTACGGCGGCGCGGCGCGTTCCCAGACGGCCGCCGCCGCGCCTGCGTTCGCGAGAACGGCGCGCTGGTCGGCGCTCAGATACGGGTCGAGCAGCCCGCGCGCGAGGAAGTTGCTCGTCGCGCGCAGCGCGGCCGGCACAAGCGCGACGTTGACGTCGTACGGGTAGACGCCGCCGCCGATGCCGTCGGTGCTGTCGCGCCAGTTGCCGACGATCTCGCCCGGGCGCAGCCGGATCAGGTTCGCGGCGAGCGCCTGCTGCGCGAACGGCTGCGCGGTCTGCGCGACGCGCAGCAGATTGGCGACGAAGCGGCTGCCGTTGGTCGCGCCATCGTCGCCCTTTTGCGCGAGATACGCGGCGGCGCGCGCCTGCCCGCGCGGATCCTCGATCAGCCAGTCCTCCATGATCGGCGCGAGCATGTAGTCGCCGTCGATCATCTTGTAGTCGTAGGTCGGCGTCGGATCGTTCGGGCGGCCGTGCTTCCGGTTGTCGATCAGCGCGAATTCGCCGATGCCTTCCTCGTGCGCGACCTTGCCGTCCGCGGAGAGGCGGCTCAGCACCGAGCCGAGCCCGGCCTCGATCACGTCGGGCTGCAGCACGGGCATCAGCATCCGCACCGAGATCAGCGTGTCGCGGCCGAAGTAGGTGTCGTACTGCCACGAGCCCGCGAGCAGCTTGTCGCTGAAGCTCAGGAATTCGAACACGTTCTGGCTCAGCGGATCGGGGTTGACGGCCGACGTGAACAGATTCGCGCGCGTGATCGGCTGCAGCGGCGTCTCGCCGCTGAACGCCTCGATCCGCAGCCGCAGCGTCGGCGCGCCGGACGATGATTGCAGCAGCAGCTTGCCGGCGCCGTCGGCGGCGATCGCGCCGCCGTCGATCACCGTGACGCGCAGCGCGTAGCCCGGCGCGCCGTCGACGCGGTTGCGCTGCCAGAGCGCGACGTTGCTCGACACGGACGGCTGCGCGACGATGTCGGACGGCACGGTCGCGCCGCCGTTGTAGTCGCGCAGGAAGCGCACGGAGCTCAGCAGCGCCTGCCGGATCGACAGGCTGCTCACGTCGGCCGACACGTCGACGCCGATGCCGTACAGCGTCCGGCCCGACGCGTCCTGCATGGTGGCAGGCGCGATCGGCGTGTCCTGGCTCCAGTTGACGGGCTGAGGCGTGTCGTCGAACCAGAGGCCCGCGCCGCTGTTGCCGGCCGGAAACACGACGAGCAGGCGCGGCTTCGTCGACGAGCGCATCAGCAGATGCGCGGCGATCTTGTCCTGCCGGTAGAACGCGTTGATCTGCCCGCCGCGGTCGAGCCGGAACGCGAGCGCGGATGCGGACGGTTCGCCGCCGCCCGAGATGTCGTCGTGATCGGAACAGCTTGCGAGAAAGGCAATGAAAAAGGCGAATAAATAACTGAAGATTTTCCTCGTATCAAGACGCGCCTTCATATCTCCTCCATTTGCTCTTGGGCAAGGGAAATTGTGTCGGTGGGTCCGGTGAGCGGACGTTGCCTGACGGGCGAAAGCACTGCTGAATGACGCTTGAATCGGGATGCTCGGTGCGAGACGACCGGATGCGCGCGGGGGCCTGACGGATGCGGATCGCGGCGTGCTGATGCAGCAACGTGCGGTTGCATGCTAAACCATTCGTCACAGGAATGGGGCGCGAATGGGTATTGCCTTTTGCGTCTTCAATGTATCGAGTTGTTAATGATTCAAACGAGCGCGCATTAAAAATGCGGAATGTGGTAATTGATTCCGCTTAATTCGCGTGAAGCCGTAGCGCGCGGTCGCGGCGAATCGTCTGTCGATCCGATGGGTGAACAGGAACGTGCTCGTCGGGCTGAAACGGCGGGAACGTCCCGCTCGCGTCGAATCTGGCGATTTCGCCGTTTTCGCGCTGCCGCTGCGAATCGGCGAGCGCATCGGAGGCCGGCATGCGCTGAAGATCCGCGCACATGATTCGAGCGGCGATGCGTCGAAGTTTGCGGTGCGTTCGCGATGTGGCCGAGTGAGCGTGCGCGCATGCATGCGGCGCGCGCCGCGTCAATCGACGCCCCGCACTCCCGCGAGCGCGACCGCTTCGTCATAAATCGCCGTCTGCGCGACGCCGTTCGCGATCGCCGCATCGTCGACGTCGCCGCTCAACATCCCCCAGCGCCGATACTGCGACAGGAACCACAGGCCGTCGCTCGCCGCCGGCCGGTTCGCCGTTCCGTTCGAGTAGAAGCGGATCGGCGCGGGCGGCTGCGCGAACGGCCCCGCGCCGTAATCGCCGAGCAGTCGAGGCGCGATCTGCTCGACGGGCACGCCGATCGCGTCCGGCTTTGCGAGCCACTGGGCCGCCCGCATCCGATGCGCCGGATCGTCGAGCCACGCGC
Source organism: Burkholderia humptydooensis (assembly GCF_001513745.1). Lineage (NCBI taxonomy): Bacteria > Pseudomonadati > Pseudomonadota > Betaproteobacteria > Burkholderiales > Burkholderiaceae > Burkholderia > Burkholderia humptydooensis. The sequence goes on from NZ_CP013382.1 coordinate 1,255,584, forward strand.
ACGCGTCGAGCAGCGTGCGCACGAGCAGCCGCGCGGCATTCGGATACAGCGCGACGAATTCGCGCCGGCACGCGAGCGCCTTCTCCGGATGATCGCGCCACACTTCGCTCGTCGCCGCGACCGTGCGGCCCGCGCCGCGCGCCTCGGCGACCGCGTTCCACGGCTCGCCGACGCACAGTCCGTCGAGCTCGCCCGCCGCGAGCGCGCCGACCATCTCCGGCGGCGGAATCACGACGCTGCGGATGTCGCGCAGCGGATCGACGCCATGCGACGCGAGCCAGTGATACAGCCACATCGCATGCGTGCCGGTCGGGAACGTCTGCGCGAACACGGGGCGCCGGCCGAGCGTCGCGAGCGCGGCCTTCAGGTTGCCGGACGCGCGGTGCGCGTCGGCGAGCCGGTTCGAGAACGTGATCGCCTGGCCGTTGCGGTTCAGCACCATCGGCACCGCCATCTCGGCGCGCGGCCCGCCGATGCCGAGCTGCACGCCGTAGACGAGCCCGTACAGCGCATGCGCCGCGTCGAGCTCGCCCGACAGCAGCTTGTCGCGGATGCTCGCCCACGACGGCTGCCGGCACAGCTCGAGCGTGAGGCCGTAACGTTCGCCGAGTTCGAGCCGCTTCGCCGCGACGAGCGGCGCCGCGTCGCTGAGCGCGACGAAGCCGATGCGCAGACGGCCGCGTTCGGGCGCGTCGGGAGTCGCTTGGTTGATGCGCGCTGGGTCCATGCTGAGTGCACCTTAGGGTCAAGATTGCGAGTGCGCCGCGAGCAGCCGGCGGGCCGCCTCGACGATCCGGATGCCCTGATCCATCGCGCTGCGGCGCAGCGTCGCGTACGCGTCCTGCTCGGACAGCTTGCGGCGGTCCATCAGCATGCGCTTCGCGCGGTCGATCAGCTTGCGCTCCGCGAGCTCGAGCTCGACGTCGGCGAGCCGCTTGCGCAACTGCTCGTCGTGCGAGAAGCGCGCGAGCGCGACTTCGAGAATCGGCGCGAGCCGCCCGGCGGACAGCCCTTCGATCAGATACGCGCTCACGCCCGCGCCGACCGCCGCGCGGATCAACCGCTGGTCGGCGTCGTGGCTGAACATCAGCACGGGGCGCGGCGCGGTCGCGTTCATCACCGCGAGCTGCTCGAGCGTGTCGCGCGACGGCGATTCGGTGTCGATGATCACGACGTCCGGGCGCTGCTCCTCGACGGCCGCGGGCAGCCGCGCGGGCGTCGCGACCTCGTCGAGCATCTCGTAGCCGAGGCGCGCGAGCGTGTCGCGCAGCTCGCCGAGCGGCTTGTCGGTATCGGTGACGAGCAGCACCCGCAGCCGGGAGGAAGGATCGGTCGATTCCATGTGTCGGACGGAAGCGGCGGGCGCGTTGCGGCGGCGCCCGCCCATGCTCTTGTGTTGACTACTACACCATACGCGCGCGCACGCGGCGCGCAACCGCCGGCTGGCGCGGCTCAGGCCGCGTGGCAGACCGGCGGGCGATCGAGCGCGCATGCGGCGGCGTGCGAGGCGTGTGCGGCATGCGCGCCGTCCGAACCGGCGGGCGCCGTCGCGTCCCGCGCCGCGCAAGCGCCGCCGATTGCGAGCGCTTCGCCGATCGCGCGGCCGACGAGGATCACGGCCGGGCTGCCGAGCCCCGCTTCGGCCGCGCCCGACGCGAGACGGCCGAGCGCGCCGGTCCAGCGCCGCTCGGCCGGCGTGCCCGCCCATTGCACGACGGCGGCGGGCGTCGCGGCGTCGAGCGCCGAGAGCAGGCCCGCCGCAAGCCGCTCGATGCGGCTCATCCCCATGTAGATCGCGAGTGTCGTGCCGGTTGCGGCGAGGCTTGCCCAGTCGGGCTCGCCGTGGTCCTGCCGGTGTGCGGTGACGAACGTCACGCCCTGGCAGTGATCGCGGTGCGTGAGCGACACGCCGAGGCTCGCCGCGGCCGCGAAGCCCGACGAAATCCCGTTGACGATCTCGACCGGCACGCGCGCCGCGCGCAACGCGGCGAGTTCCTCGCCCGCGCGGCCGAACAGCAGCACGTCGCCGCCCTTGACGCGCACGACGTGCGCGCCGCGCAGCGCGTAGCGGCACATCAGCCGCTCGATGAACGCCTGCGGCATCGAGCGGCAGCCGCCGCGCTTGCCGACGCGGATCACGCGCGCTTGCGGCGCGAGCGCGACGATGTCCGGATTGACGAGGTCGTCGAGCAGCAGCACGTCGGCGGCCGCGAGCGCCTTCGCCGCCTTCAGCGTCAGCAGGTCCAGATCGCCGGGGCCGGCGCCGAGCAGCGTGACTTTGCCCATCGTGTTCATCTTCGTATCCCCATGCCGTGCGCGCGGCGCGTTCGCGGCAAATGCGCTTCGCCAAAAAAAGAACGGTGTCCTGCGCATCCGGCCGACGAATCGGCCGGACGCGTGGGACACCGTTGTCCAATTGGACCGTCCGTCGGCGGACGATCCGGAAGAAGTCATGCGATGCGGCACCGGCGCCGTTGCCGATGACGCTTCACGTTGAGCAATATCCGGGCCAGCGCCGCTCGCGCGCCCGGTGACGCGGGGCGGCGGCTTCGCGCGTCGTGTCGTGCAGGCGAGGGCGGTGCGTCGGGGACATCGTGCGCGTCAGCCGCGGTGGTCGGTTGGTCATCGATGGGCGTGCAAGCCACCGCGGCGGCTCGGGCGCGGCGCGCGGACCGCCCCGTCTCCGCACCGGTTCAGCACCGACCTGTCGCACGCCGACAGTGCTGCATCGCACCAGATCTGTGCTTCGCTGCGTCATCGCGCATCGTCGGCGCGCGGCGCGAAACCGGTGCAATCGCGTGCAATCGGGCGCAATCCCGCGCGGCATCACGCTTTGCGGCGACTGGCACGGCGCTTGCTAAGCGATCGACGGGCGACTCAACGACGATTCGCTTCGCAGCACCGAATACCGATTCGCCCGGCAACGGGCTTCCTGGGCAACGGCGTCCTACGCATCCGGTCACTCGACCGGGTTCGCAGGGCGCCGTTTTCGTTTGATGAGACAACTCCGATGTCCGACAAAGCCACCCGCATCGATCTTCTCGACTGGCGCACCGCGCCGATGCGCGCGTTCCATCTGACGTGGATCGCGTTCTTCGTGTGTTTCTTCGCGTGGTTCGCGTGCGCGCCGCTGATGCCGCTGATCGCCCGCGAATTCAGGCTGAGCGCGGACCAGGTCGCGAACGTCAACATCGCCGCCGTTGCGGCGACGATCGCGGTGCGGCTCGTCGTCGGTCCGCTGTGCGACCGCTTCGGCCCGCGCCGCGTCTATGCGGGCCTCCTTGCGCTCGGCGCGATTCCGGTGTTCGCGGTGACGTTCGCGCACGATTACCCGACGTTCCTGCTGTGCCGGCTCGGCATCGGCGCGATCGGCGCGAGCTTCGTGATCACGCAGTACCACACGTCGGTGATGTTCGCGCCGAACGTCGTCGGCACCGCGAACGCGGCGGCGGCCGGCTGGGGCAACGCGGGCGCGGGCGCCGCGCAGGCGGCGATGCCGCTTCTCGTCGCCGCCGCGCTGCTGCTCGGGCTGCCCGACGCGTCCGCGTGGCGCGCCGCGCTCGCGGCGCCGGGCGTCGCGATGCTCGTGATGGCGATCGTCTACTGGCGCGGCACGCAGGACTGCCCGCAGGGCGATTTCGTCGTGCTGCGCGCGCGCGGCGTGACGATCGACTGCGGCAAGAAGGGCGGTTTCGCGAGCTTCGCCGCCGCGTGCGCGAACTACCGTGTGTGGATGCTGTTCGTCACGTATGGCGCGTGCTTCGGCGTCGAGGTGTTCATGCACAACATCGCCGCGCTCTATTACGTCAATCACTTCCAGTTGTCGCTGAGGGACGCGGGCCTCGCCGCCGGCATCTTCGGCCTTCTCGCGCTTTTCGCGCGCGCGCTGGGCGGCTGGCTGTCGGACCGCGTGGCCGCGCGCCGCGGGCTCGACGTGCGCGCGACGCTGCTGTTCGCGCTGATCGTCGGCGAAGGGCTCGGGCTGCTGGGGTTCGCGCACGCGGGCAGCGTGCCGGCCGCTGTCGTCGCGATGGTCGCGTTCGGCCTCTTCACGCATATGGCGTGCGGCGCGACCTACGCGCTCGTGCCGTTCATCGATCGCCGCGCGCTCGGCGGCGTCGCGGGGATCATCGGCGCGGGCGGCAACGTCGGCGCGGTCGCGGCCGGCTTCCTGATGAAAGGCGTCGGCGATATCCAACAAGCGCTCACGCTGCTAGGCCTATTCGTCACCGTTTCGGCGTTCTGCGCGCTCGCGGTACGGTTCAGCGCCGAGCACAAGGCGCGCGAGGCGGCGCTGCGCGAGCGCGCGCTCGCCGCGAGCGGCTTCACGCATTGACGAACGGCTTCACGGATCAACAAAAGGGCATTCATCATGAAAATCGTCGTCATCGGTCACGGGATGGTCGGTCACAAGCTGCTCGAATGCATCGCGGCCGGCGCGCAGGGCGCGAGCGCCGCGCCGCAGGTCGCGGTGATCTGCGAAGAGCCGCGCCCCGCGTACGATCGCGTTCACCTGTCCGAATTCTTCGCCGGCAAGTCCGCCGATGATCTGTCGCTCGTCGAGCCGGGCTTCTTCGAGCATCACCCGAACTTCCGCCTGCTGCTGAACACGAAGGCGGTCGCGATCGACCGCGGCGCGCGCACGGTCGCGCTGTCGACGGGCGAGACGCTCGCGTACGACAAGCTCGTGCTCGCCACCGGCTCGACGCCGTTCGTGCCGAGCGTGCCGGGCCGCGAGCGCGCCGGCTGCTTCGTCTACCGAACGATCGAGGACCTCGAGGCGATGCGGGCCTGCGGCGCGCGCGCGAAGTCGGGCGTCGTCGTCGGCGGGGGGCTGCTCGGCCTCGAATGCGCGAAGGCGCTGCGCGACATGGGGCTCGCCGCGCACGTCGTCGAGTTCGCGCCGCGGCTGATGGCCGTGCAGGTCGACGAAGGCGGCGGCCGGATGCTGCGCGAGAAGATCGAGGCGCTCGGCGTGCAGGTGCACACGGGCAAGAACACGCTCGAGATCGTCGACGGCGAGACGGGCGCGCACCGGATGGCGTTCGCCGACGGCACGCATCTCGACACCGACATGATCGTGTTCTCGGCGGGCATCCGGCCGCGCGACGAGATCGCGCGCGCGTGCGGGCTCGAGATCGGCCCGCGCGGCGGCGTCGCGATCGACAGCGGCTGCCGCACGAGCGACGCGAACGTCTACGCGATCGGCGAATGCGCGGCGTGGAACGGCCAGACGTTCGGCCTCGTCGCGCCCGGCTACGACATGGCGCGCGTCGTCGCGCGGCAGCTCGCGGGCGGCGACGACGCGTTCACCGGCGCGGACCTGAGCACGAAGCTCAAGCTGATGGGCGTGGACGTCGCGAGCATCGGCGACGCGCACGGCAAGACGCCCGGCAGCCGCGCTTACCAGTTCGCCGACGAGCGCCGCGGCGTCTACAAGAAGCTCGTCGTGTCCGAGTGCGGGAAGACATTGCTCGGCGCGGTGATGGTCGGCGACGCGGCCGATTACGGCACGCTCTTGCAGATGATGCTGAACCGGATCGAGCTGCCGCAGGCGCCCGAATTCCTGATCCTGCCGCAGGCGGACGGCGCGGCGAAGCCGGCGCCCGGCGTCGGCGCGCTGCCCGACGCCGCGCAGATCTGCTCGTGCAACAACGTGACGAAGGCGCAACTGTGCGAAGCGGTGGCGCAGGGCGCGACGAGCATCGGCGCGCTCAAGGGCTGCACCGGCGCGGGCACGTCGTGCGGCGGCTGCGTGCCGCTCGTCACGCAGGTGATGAAGGCGGAGATGAAGAAGCAGGGCCTCGACGTGAACAACCATCTGTGCGAGCACTTTCCGTATTCGCGCCAGGAGCTCTATCACATGGTGCGCGTCGAGCGGTTCAAGACGTTCGGCGCGCTTCTGAAGAAGCACGGGCGCGGCCTCGGCTGCGACGTCTGCAAGCCGGCCGTCGCCGGCATCCTCGCGTCGTGCTGGAACGAGTTCGTGCTGAAGAAGGAGCACGCGTCGCTGCAGGATTCGAACGACTACTACCTCGCGAACATCCAGCGCGACGGCACGTATTCGGTCGTGCCGCGGATGCCGGGCGGCGAAGTCACGCCGCAAGGGTTGATCGCGGTCGGCCAGGTCGCGCAGAAGTTCGGCCTCTACACGAAGATCACGGGCGGCCAGCGCGTCGATCTGTTCGGCGCGCGCGTCGAGCAACTGCCGCTCATCTGGGAAGAACTGATCGCCGCCGGCTTCGAATCGGGCCACGCATACGGCAAGTCGGTGCGCACCGTGAAATCGTGCGTCGGCTCGACGTGGTGCCGCTACGGCGTCGGCGATTCGGTCGGCCTCGCGATCGAGCTCGAGAACCGCTACAAGGGCCTGCGCGCGCCGCACAAGCTGAAGTTCGGCGTGTCCGGCTGCACGCGCGAATGCGCGGAGGCGCAGGGCAAGGACATCGGCGTGATCGCGACCGAGAAGGGCTGGAACCTGTACGTGTGCGGCAACGGCGGGATGAAGCCGCGCCACGCGGAGCTGCTCGCGGCCGACCTCGACCGCGCGACGCTCGTGCGCTATGTCGACCGCTTCCTGATGTTCTACATCCGCACGGCCGACCGCCTGCAGCGCACGAGCGTGTGGCGCGAGAACCTCGAAGGCGGGCTCGACTACCTGATCGACGTGGTCGTGCACGACAGGCTCGGGCTCGCGGCGGAGCTGGAAGCGGAGATGCAGCACGTCGTCGATACGTACGAATGCGAATGGAAGCGGGCCGTCACCGATCCGGCGACGCGCCGGCGCTTCCGCCATTTCATCAACAGCGACGCGCCCGATTCGACGATCGCGTTCGTCGAGGCGCGCGGCCAGATCCGCCCGGCGACGCGGGACGAGCGCGATGCGGCCGGCCCGGGCGGCGCGCGCGCGGCACAGATGCCCGCCGAAGCGCGCACCGAAGCGCCACCCGCAGTGCAAACCGAAACCGAGACGGCCTGAGCGCGCCGTCTTCGTCAGTCAACGCAAGGAGATCGCCATGAACAACCCACGTCATGCATCCGCGTGGACGCCCGTCTGCGCACTCGACGAGATCGTGCCGAATACCGGCGTGTGCGCGCTCGTCAACGGCGAGCAGATCGCCGTGTTCCATGTCGACGCCGGCGACGGCGGCCGCGCGTTCGCGATCGGCAACGTCGATCCGCATTCGCACGCGGCCGTGCTGTCGCGCGGGCTGATCGGCAGCCTCGGCGAGCGGATCGTCGTCGCATCGCCGCTCTACAAGCATCACTTCGACCTGCGCACGGGCGAGTGCGTCGAGGCGCCGGACAAGTCGGTGAGCGCGTATCCGTCGCGTGTCGAGGACGGCTACGTGTGGGTCGCGGCGTAACGCGCCGCATCGGCCGATGGCGACGAAGCGAGGCGAGGCGAACGTGACGGGCGCGAGCGTGAAGACCGTGTGCCCATACTGCGGCGTCGGCTGCGGGATGGTGCTGCATGTCGAGGGCGGCGAGGTGGTCAAGGTGTCCGGCGATGCCGAGCACCCGACCAATTTCGGGCGTCTGTGCACGAAGGGCTCGTCCGCGCACGTCGCGCTGCGCAACGCGGGCCGGCTGGAGCGCGCGTTCGTGCGCGACGCGCGCGACCGCGATCCCGCGCCCGTGCCGATCGCCGACGCGATCGCGCAGACCGCGCGCCGGCTGCGCGCGGCGCTCGACGCGCACGGCCCCGACGCGCTTGCGTTCTACGTGTCGGGGCAGATGTCGCTCGAAGCGCAGTACCTCGTCAACAAGCTCGCGAAAGGCTACGTGCGCACGCCGCACATCGAATCGAACTCGCGGCTCTGCATGGCGAGCGCGGGCAGCGGCTACAAGCTGTCGCTCGGCGCGGACGGCCCGCCCGGCTCGTACCAGGATTTCGACTGCGCGGACCTGTTCTTCGTGATCGGCTCCAACATGGCCGACTGCCATCCGATCCTGTTCCTGCGGATGATGGATCGCGTGAAGGCGGGCGCGAAGCTCGTCGTCGTCGATCCGCGCCGCACCGCGACGGCCGAGAAGGCGGACCTGTTCCTGCAGATCCGGCCGGGCACCGATCTCGCGCTGCTCAACGGCCTGCTGCATCTGCTGCACGCGAGCGGCAGGACCGACGCCGAATTCATCGCCGCGCACACCGAAGGCTGGGACGCGATGCCGGATTTTCTCGGCGACTACACGCCGCAGCGGGTCGCCGCGATCACGGGCCTCGCCGAGGCAGACATCCGGCTCGCCGCGCAATGGATCGGCGACGCGCGCGAATGGACGAGCTGCTGGACGATGGGGCTCAACCAGAGCACGCACGGCACATGGAACACGAACGCGATCTGCAACCTGCATCTCGCCACGGGCAAGATCTGCCGGCCGGGCAGCGGGCCGTTCTCGCTGACCGGCCAGCCGAACGCGATGGGCGGCCGCGAGATGGGCTACATGGGGCCGGGGCTGCCCGGCCAGCGCTCGGCGCTCGACGGCGACGACCGCCGTTTCGCCGAGGACGTATGGGGGCTGCCCGTCGGCACGATTCGCCCGGACGCGGGCGGCGGCGCCGTCGACCTGTTCGCGAAGATGGCGGCGGGCGACGTGAAGGCGTGCTGGATCATCTGCACGAATCCGGCCGCGACCGTCGCGAACCGCAAGAACGTGATCGCCGGGCTGCAGGCGGCCGAGGTCGTGATCGTGCAGGACGCGTTCCTCGACACCGAGACGAACCGCTACGCTGACATCCTGCTGCCCGGCGCGCTGTGGGCGGAAGCCGAGGGCGTGATGATCAATTCGGAGCGCAACCTGACGCTGATGCGGCAGGCGGTCGAGCCGCCCGGCGACGCGTGGCCGGACTGGCGGATCGTCGCGGCGGTCGCGCGCGAGATGGGCTACGGCGACGCGTTCGACTATGGTTCGGCTGCCGAAGTATTCGATGAGATCCGGCGCTTCGCGAATCCGAAGACGGGCTACGACCTGCGCGGCGCGAGCCATGCGGCGCTGCGCGATGCGCCGCTGCAATGGCCGTGTCCGCCGGACGGCGGACAGGACCGCCATCCGGTCCGCTACCTGAACGACGGCGCGAGCCGGACGCGCGTGACGCTGCCCGACGGCCGCGTGCCGCGGGTCGCATTCCCGACGCCGACCGGCAAGGCGCGCTTCCACGCGCGGCCGCACGTCGCGCCGGCCGAGATGCCGACGCCCGAATTCCCGATCGTGCTGAATACGGGGCGCCTGCAGCATCAATGGCACACGATGACGAAGACGGGCAAGGTCGCGATGCTGAACAAGCTCAATCCGCGTCCGTTCGTCGAGATCCATCCGGACGACGCGGCCGCGCTGTCGATCGCCGCGAAGGACGCGGTGGAGATCCGCTCGGCGCGCGGCCGCGCGGTGCTGCCCGCCGTCGTCACGGATCGCGTGCAGCCAGGCGCGTGCTTCGCGCCGATGCACTGGAACGACGTCTACGGCGACGATCTGTGCGTGAACGCGGTCACGAACGACGCGGTCGATCCGGTGTCGCTGCAGCCTGAACTCAAATTCTGCGCGGTCGCGCTCGCGCGCGTCGACGCGCCGGGCAACGCGGACGCCGGGGGCGACGTCGAGGCGGACGACCGCGCTCGCGCGCCGCGCGCCGCATGGCACGAAGCAACCAGCTCGCACGAAGCCGATGCGCACGCCGCGCGCGAAGCGGCCCGCGCCGCCGCCTCCTCCGAGGAACCCGACATGTCCGACATCGACCCCTTCGCCGCGCTGCTCGGCGTTCCCGCCGCGGCGAGCGCGCCGCAGCTCACCGACGCGGAGCGCGTCTACGTCGCGGGCTTCGTGAGCGGGCTGCGCTCGGCCGAGGGGCGGCGTGCGGCCGGCGTGCCCGTGCTGCCCGCGAGCGCGCCGTTCGATGCGAGGGCGCGTCTGTGGGTCGACGGGCTGCTCGCCGGGCTGTTCAGCCGCGCGCCGGGCGGCGCGGCGGCGCGCGTGGACTCGCTCGTCGACGCGCGCGCGGATGCGGCGCAGCCGGCAGCGCGCGCGGCCGCCGATGCGCCGAGCGCGCCGAGCGGCGTGAGGATCGTGCGCACGCGGCCGAAGGTGGTGCTGCTGTGGGCGTCGCAGACGGGCAACGTCGAATCGCTGACCGAGCGCTACGCGACGCAACTGATGGACTCGGGCTTCGAGATCCGCGTCGCGTGCATGGCCGACTATCCGGCCGCGTCGCTCGCGAAGGCGCAGTACGCGCTGCTGATGACGAGCACGTTCGGCGACGGCGACGCGCCCGACAACGGCCAGGATTTCTGGGCGGCGCTCCTCGCGGAGGACGCGCCGCGCGCCGACGGGCTGCGCTACGCGGTGCTCGCGTTCGGCGACCGCAACTACGACCAGTTCTGCGGCCACGGCCGCCGGCTCGATGCGCGGCTCGCCGCGCTCGGCGCGACGCGGCTCGTCGAGCGCGTCGACTGCGACGCCGAATTCCAGCCGGCCGCCGACGCGTGGCTCGAGCGCGCGATCGCGCGGATCAAGGAAGAGGATGCGGCGCTGCACGCGGTGCCGGCGGACGGGATGATTCCGTCGGGCGCGATTCCGACGAAGACGCGTCCGGCCGCGTCGCGGCTCGTCGCGAACCTGCGGCTCAACGAGCCGGGCGCGGCGAAGGATACGCGCTGCGTGTCGCTGTCGACGGACGGCGCGGCGCTCGAATACGAAACGGGCGACGCGCTCGGCGTGTGGCCGGCGAACTGCCCGGAGCTCGTCGACGAGCTGCTGACGCTCACGCGCCTGAAGCCGGACGCGCCGGTGGCGGTCGCGGGCGTGGGCGAGCTGCGGCTTGCCGACGCGCTCGCGAAGCATCTCGACATCACGCGGCCGCATCCTGACGCGCTCGCGTTCGTCGCGTCGCGCAGCCGCTCGGGCGAAGCGCTCGCGCGCCTGCTCGGCGACGACCGCAAGGCCGACCTGAAGCAGTGGCTATGGGGCCAGCAGCTCGCCGACGTGCTGCACGAGTTTCCACTGGAGCTCTTGGCGGCCGAGCTCGTCGGCATGCTCAAGCGCCTGCAGCCGCGGCTCTATTCGATCGCGTCGAGCCCGAACGCGCATCGCGGCGAGATCCACCTGACGGTGTCGGCCGTGCGCTACGGCAACGGGCGGCGGCAGCGCAAGGGCGTCGCGTCGACGTTCCTCGCGGACCGCGCGGCCGACGCGCCCGTGCCGGTGTTCGTGCAGAAGTCCGCGCATTTCCGGCTGCCGGCGGGTGGTGACGTGCCGATCGTGATGGTCGGACCGGGCACGGGCATCGCGCCGTTCCGCGGCTTTTTGCACGAGCGCCGCGTGCGCGGCGCGAAGGGGCGCAACTGGCTGTTCTTTGGCGAGCAGCACGCGGACACCGATTTCTATTACCGCGACGAGCTCGCGCAGATGCGCGCGGACGGCTTCCTCACGCGGCTCGACGTGGCGTTCTCGCGCGACCAGACAGAGAAGATCTACGTGCAGGACCGGATGGTCGAGCAGGGCGCGGCGCTGTGGGCGTGGCTCGAGGAGGGCGCGCATTTCTACGTGTGCGGCGACGCGTCGCGCATGGCGAAGGACGTCGACGCGGCGCTGAAGACAATCGTCGCGCGGCATGGGGGGATGACCGACGAGCAGGCGGCGGACTACGTCGCGCGGCTCGCGAAGGACAAGCGTTATGCGAGAGACGTTTATTGAAGCGGGCGCGCCGCGCGACGGCGGCGCGGCGACGCCGAGGAACACGGCTTACGTGGGGCCGGCGCAGATGTACGGGCGCAGGCGGCGGGTGCGCAGCCGCGCCGCGCGGGAGGCCGCGCGCATGCGCGCGTGCCGGGACCGGAGCGCGCGCTTGCGCGGCGCGGCGGCTTGAGGCGCGCGGGCGGGTGCCGGCGCGAATCCTGCCGGGTCGGGGATCGCCGCGTTCGCGGCGGTGGTGGGGGCGGCGGCGCGCGGACAGCGGCGCGACGCCGCGCGTCAGAGCATGCGCGCCCGGTCTTGCGCGCGCCGTCCGCCGGCGCGGCGTCGCGCGTCAGCCCGCGAACTCGTCCTTCAACGCCCGATACAGCCGCCGATAGCGCGCGAGCCGCTCGCCGAGCAGGCCCGCCGACGCCGGGTCGGGCCGGTACGTCTCCGCGATCGCCGGCGCGGTGCACACGTCGTCGATCGCATCGTGCGTCGCCGCGAGCCGCGCGAGCCGCGCCGCGCCGAGCGCCGCGCCGACCGCGCCGCTCGCGTGCCGGTGCATCGCGAGCCCCGTCGCGTTCGCGCACAACTGCGCCCAGAACGCGCTCTTCGAGCCGCCGCCGATGAACGACGCGTCGTCGAGCGTCGTGCCGGCGCGGCGCAGCGCTGCGTAGCCGTCCGCCATCGCGAACGCGACGCCTTCCATCACCGCATACGCGAGGTCGCCCGCGCGATGCTCGCTCGCGAGCCCGAAGAACACGCCGCGCGCGTTCGCGTCGTTGTGCGGCGTGCGTTCGCCGCTCAGGTAGGGCAGAAACAGCGGCGCGCGCGATGCGTCCGCGCGCTCGGCGAGCGCGGGCAGCGTGTCGACGGCGACGTCGTGCGTCTTCGCGAACCAGTCGAGGCTCGCCGCGGCCGACAGGATCACGCTCATCTGATGCCAGCGCTCGGGCAGGCAATGGCAGAATGCGTGCACGCCGTCGCCGGGATTCGGCGCGAAGCGGTCGTTGCCGGCGAACAGCACGCCCGACGTGCCGAGCGACAGGAACCCGCTGCCCGCGTTCGCGACGCCCATGCCGATCGCGCTCGCCGCGTTGTCGCCCGCGCCGCCCGCGATCGTGACGGGGCCGGCCACGCCCCATTCGCGCCGCAGCGCGTCGCGCAACTGCGCGGCCGCGGCGCTGCCTTCGACGAGGCGCGGCATCTGCTCGCGCGACAGCTCGGTCGCGGCGAGCATCCGCTCGGACCAGTCGCGCCGGCCGACGTCGAGCCACAGCGTGCCGGACGCGTCCGACATGTCGGACACGAATTCGCCGGACAGCCGCCACGCGACGTAATCCTTCGGCAGCAGCACCTTGTGCGCGGCGCGGAACACCGCGGGCTCGTATTTCGCGAGCCACAGCAGCTTCGGCGCGGTGAAGCCCGGCATCGCCATGTTGCCGGTGATCGCGCGCGATTCGGGCACGAGCGCCTCGAGCTCGACGCATTCGGCCGCGGCGCGCGTGTCGTTCCACAGGATCGCGGGGCGCAGCACTTGCCCCGCGCGGTCGACGAGCGTCGCGCCGTGCATCTGGCCGGACAGGCCGATCCCGCGCAGCGCGGCAAAGCCGCGCGGGTGCACGGCGCGCACGGCGGCGAGCGCGTCGAGCGTCGCGTGCCACCACGCCTGCGGGCTTTGCTCGGACCAGTGCGGGTGAGGCCGCTCGACGGCGAGCGGCGCGCTGCCCGTGGCGAGCGGCGCGGAATCGGCGTCGGTTAGGATCGCCTTGACTTCGGACGTGCCGAGATCGATGCCGAGGAAGGTCACGGGTGGAGGCTCCGGTGTGAAAGGGTGACGGTGCGCGCGGCGTGCGACGGCGCGGTGGGTGCGACGAGTGCGGCGGGTGCGGCGTCCGTGGCCGGCGCCGCGGACGCGGCGGGCCGCGCGTGCGGTTCGTGCTTCGCCTGCGGCTCATGCGGCTCGTTCAGCCGGTGCAGCGCGCGAAAGCGCGACGGCGGCATTCCCTTCATGGCGAGGAATTGCCGGTTGAAGTTCGACAGGTTGTTGAAGCCGACGCGATAGCAGATGTCGGTGACGCTCAGCGCCGAGCACATCAGCAGCTCGCACGCCTCGTTGATCCGCAGCCGGTTCAGGTACTGGACGAACGTCGAGCCGGTATGCCGGCGAAAGAAGCGCGTGAACGTGCTGACGCTCATGCCGGCGAATTCGGCGACGTCCGCCTCGCGCAGCGTGCCCGGCAGGTTCTGCCGCAGGTACGCGAGCACCTGGTTGATCGTGGACGACATGTAGTGCTGCGCGTCGATCCGGTAGCCGGGGCCGGCGAGCATGCGGCGCGCGGCGCACGACGACAGCCGGTCGAACAGCGACATCAGCACCTCGACGCGCCGGCAGCCGTGCGCGCTCGCGAGCTCGATCATCAGCGGCGCGACGGCAAGCCCCACCTCGTCCGGAAACTGCACGCCGCGCGACGCTTCGTCGATCAGGTCGAGCACCGGCTGCAGCTCGGCGAACGCGGCGACCATCTTCTCGGCCGCCTCGCGCGAGAACTGCAGCACGACGTCGCGCGACGGCACGCGCTCGCCGGGGCCGAGCTCGCTGATCCAGTTGTGCGGCAGGTTCGGCCCGGTGACGACGAGGTTGCCGGGCGCGAAATCGCCGATATGGTCGCCGACGAAGAACTTGCCGCGCGACGCCTGGATCAGGTGGATTTCGTACTCCGGATGAAAATGCCACTTCGCGACCGTGTGCGGATAGTCGTGCGACCACGCGCGAAACGATTCGTCGCGGCGGGTGGGGACGATCTCGAGGTCTGGGTTCATCTGTCGCTCCTGCGCGTGCACGGGCCGGCGCTCGCCGTTCAAGAGCGCGACATCGTCAGCCCGTGCGGCGCGCCCGGCGACGGCCGCATCGCGGCGCCGGCGGGCGTCCCGGCGCCGGGCAGCATCACGTTGCGCCCGGTCGCCGCGTCGAACAGATGCAGGTCGCGCTCGTCGAACGTGAACGTTACCACGGCGCCGAGCGCGGGGGCGGCCGACGCGGGCACGAGCGCCGAGAACGGCGTGCCGTTCCAGCCGAACGTGACGAGCGCCTCGGCGCCGAGCAGCTCGACGAGCTCGACGCGGCCTTCGAGCGCGAGCGCGCCCGCCGGCCCGGACGCGTTTTGCGCGCCGGCGCCGGCGCCCGTCGCGATCCGGAGATAGTTCGGCCGGAGCGCGAGCTTCACGCGCAGGCCGTCGGCCAGGCCCGCGAAGCGGCGCGCGGCGAGCGGCCAGCGCGCGCCGCCCGCCGCGAGCGTGACGCCGCCCGCCGCGCGCTCGATCGCGCCGTCGGCGAAGTTCATCGCCGGCGTGCCGATGAAGCCCGCCGCGAACACCGTGTGCGGGCAGCCGTACAGCTCGGCCGGCGTGCCGAGCTGCTCGATGCGCCCGCCGCGCATCAGCACGACGCGGTCCGCAAGCGTCATCGCCTCGAGCTGGTCGTGCGTCACGTACAGCGTCGTCGTCTTCAGCCGCTGGTGGAGCCGCTTGATGTCGCCGCGCAGTTGCGCGCGCAGCTTCGCGTCGAGATTCGACAGCGGCTCGTCGAACAGGAACACGTCGGGCGTCTTGATCATCGCGCGCGCGATCGCCGCGCGCTGCTGCTGGCCGCCCGACATCGCGCGCGGCTTGCGCTCGAGGAGCGCGTCGAGGCTCAGCACGCGCGCGACCTCGCGCACCCGCCGGTCGATCTCGGCGGCGGGCACCTTCAGGCGCCGCAGCCCGAACGCGATGTTCTCGTATACGGTCATGTGCGGATACAGCGCGTAGTTCTGGAACACCATCGCGACGTTGCGCTCGCGCGCGGCGAGATCGTTGACGACGGTGCCGCCGATCGCGAGCGCGCCGCCCGTGATGGTTTCGAGCCCGGCGATCATCCGCAGCATCGTCGATTTGCCGCAGCCCGACGGGCCGAGCAGCACGATGAACTCGCCGTCGCCGATCTCGAGATCGAGCGGATGCAGGACGGGCGCGCCGCCGTCGTAGCGTTTCGTCAAACCGGTGCAGACGATCTGTGCCATCGCTCAATCCATTTCGATCTGAATCTTCACGTCGTGCGGCTGGCCGCTCGCCGCCGCCTCGAACGCGCGCAGGCCGTCCGAGAACGGGAACGTGCGCGAAATGAACGGCTTCACGTCGATCGCGCCGGACGCGATCAGCGCGAGCGCGCGCGGGAAGACGTTCGCGTAGCGGAACACCGATTCGATCCGCGCTTCCTTCGCCTGCAGCGAGACGACGTCGAGCGGCACCGGATCGAGCGGCATCCCGACCAGCACGAGGCAGCCGTTCGGGCACAGCAGGTCGACGATCCCCGCATACGCCTTCGCATTGCCGCTTGCCTCGAACACGACATCCGCGCCCCAGCCGTCGGTTTCGCGCGCGACCGCTTCGGCGAGCGACTGCGTGCTCGCGTCGACCGTCGTCACCGCGCGGTTCGACGCGAACAGCGCGAGCTTCTCCTTGACGACATCGGCAAGAATCACGCGCGCGGCGCCGCCCGCGAGCGCGGCGAGCGCCGTCATCGCGCCGATCGTGCCCGCGCCGACGACGACGGCGATGTCGCCCGGCTTCATCGCCGCTTTCTTCGCGGCCTGCAGCCCGATCGCGAGCGGCTCGACGATCGCGCCCTCGGCGAACGACACGTTCTCCGGCAGCCGGTACGTGAACGCCGCCGGATGCACGACGTAGGGCGTCAAGCAGCCGTGCACGGGCGGCGTCGCCCAGAAGCGCACCGACGGATCGAGGTTGTAGAGGCCGTGCAGCGTCGCTCTTGAATCGAAGCGCGGGATGCCGGGCTCCATGCAGACGCGCTCGCCCACGCGCAGGTACGTGACGTCGCGCCCGACCTCGACGACCGTGCCCGACGCCTCGTGGCCGAGCACCATCGGCGCGTCGACCCGGAACGGGCCGATTCCGCCGTGCGTGTAGTAGTGGACGTCGCTGCCGCACACGCCCACCGTGTGGATGCGGATCTTGACGTCGGACGGGCCGACATCGAGCGGCAGGTCGATGTCGCGCAGCGCGAGGTCGCGCGCCTTTTCGAGTACGAGGGCTTTCAACGGATTCTCCTTGTTGGCCGCTTATCGGCCTTTGAGCATCGAGTTCAGCAGCCGGCTCAGCATGCCGACGAAGACGAGGGGCGGCAGCGCGAGCAGCACCGTCGACGCGTTGATCACGCCCCACGGCACCTCCTGGCCGAGCGACGTGAACGCGGAAGCGACGACGGGCAGCGTCGCCGAGCGCGACGACGTGAGTGCGAGCGCGATCATCAGCTCGTTCCAGACGAGCACGAAGCTGAACACGATGCCGCCCAGCAGCGTGCTCGCGCAAACGGGCAGCGCGACGCGCCAGAACACCGCGTACGGCCCGTAGCCGTCGAGCGCGGCCGCCTCCTCGATCTCGCGCGGCAGCCGGCGGAACACGGGAATCGACAGCCACGTGATCGTCGACAGCGTGACGAGCAGATACGTGACGATCATCGACAGCTTCGTGTCGTAGAGCCCGAGGTCGACCCAGATCGCGATCAGCGGAATCGCGACCGCGACGGGCGGCAGAAAGCGCAGCGACAGCAGGAAGAACTGGATGTCGCGCTTGCCGCGCACCGGATAGCGGGCGATCGCGTATGCGGCGGGCACGCCGAGCACGGCGCCCAGCACGACCGCCGCGCCGACGATCGCGAGGCTGTTGCAAAGGCCGATCGTCACCTCGGGGCTCGACAGCACCTGCCGGTAGTTGTCGAGCGTCGGCGCGAAGATGAAGCGCGGCGTCGGCGTGACGATGTCGAGCAGGCGCTTGAGCGAATTGATGAGCGCCCAGGCGAGCGGAAACACGGCGACGAGCGCGATCGCGCCGCCGATTGCGATGGCGCCGCCGCGCGCGATCAGTCGTCCCATTTGTCGACCCGCTTCCAGATGAACGTGAACACGAGCGTCGTCGCGACCATCATCAGCACCGCCATGCTCGACGCGTACGACACCTTGCCCGACAGCCCGATGCCTTGCGCGTACGCGTACATGTCGAGCGTCTCGGTCGCGATGCCGGGGCCGCCCTTGGTCATCACGTAGATGAGATCGAACGAGCGCAGCGATTCGACCATCTTGATGAACACGAGGCTCATGATCGGCGCCTTGAGCATCGGCAGCGCGATGTACGCGTAGACCTGCCACGTCGACGCGTAGTCGAGCCGCGCCGCTTCGAGCGGCTCGGGCGGCAGCGTCTCCAGCAGCTTGAGCACGACGACGGAGAAGAAGAGGCCCCATTGCCAGACGTCGACGAGCGCGACCGCGACGAGCGCGAGATGCGGATCGGCGAGGAACGCGGTGTTCGCGACGCCGAGCGTGCCGAGCAGCCAGCTCAGGATGCCCGTGAGCGGCGCGTACATGAACTTCCAGATGAACGCGGCCGACACGCGCGGCAGCAGCACCGGCATGATCAGGATCAGCACCGCGGCGCGGCGCCAGCGGCCGTGCACGCGCTCGAACAGGAACACCGCGAGCGCGATGCCGACCACGACCGCGCCCGCGACCGTGACGATCTCCCACAGCGCCGATACTTCGATCGCGTTCACGAAGCGCCGGTCGGACGCGAGCCGCGCGAAGTTGCGCAGGCCGACGTAATCGCTGTCCGCGTAGCGCAGCACGCGGTTCTTCAGCGCGAGGTTGATCGCGGCGATCGTCGGCACGAGGCCGAGCACCGCCATCAGCGCGAGCGGCGGGCCGAGAAAGAGCCAGGGCAGGCTCGTCTTGCCATGATTGAACATCGGAATCTCCTGCGAGGCGGGCGATGAGGCGATGAGGCGAAGCGGGCGAAGGCGCGCAGCCGCGTCGTCCGATGGCCGCATGGCCGCCGCGCCGCCCGCGCATGGCGTCACTTGCGTGCGCCGTGCGCCATCGCGTCCTTCGCGTACTGCGCCGCGTCGTCGAGCGCGCCCCGCACGTCGGTCTGCGTGCCCGTGAAGATTTCCTCGAGCGCGATGCCGAGGTTGTCGCCGATGTCGGGCCATTGCGGCGTCGCCCAGATCGTCGCTTTCGTCACCGGGTTCGTATCGGCGAGGCCCGCGAGGATCTGCGGCTTCACGTGCTGCCTGAAGTAGTCGCCGCCGATCGTGCTCGTGCGGTTGTAGTCGCTGAACACGCCGTTGCGCAGCCGCGCCTGCTCCTGCTCCTTGCTCGTCGCCCACGCGATGAAGCGGCCCGCCGCCTGCCGCGTGCAGTCGTCCTTCGCGCCGACCGACGAGATCGCGAGCCCGTGCCCGTAAGCGGCCGACGGCAGCGGCGCGGGCGGCCGCACGTAGCCGACCTTGCCTGCGACGCTCGACTTGGACGGGTCCTCCATCCAGTCGGCGAACGGCGTCGATTCGATCATGAACGCGACCTTGCCCGAGCGGAACGCTTCGAGCGCGTTGCTCCAGTCGTAGGTCGCCGCGCCGGGCGGCGCGTACTTGAAGAGATCGCGGTAGCGTTCGGTCGCCTGCACCGCGGCGGGCGAGTTGAACGCCGGCTGGCCGCTCTTGTCGGTCCACGCGCCGCCCTGCGCGAGCATGAACGGCGCCCAGCGCCACACGTTCATGCCCGAGCCGCGCTGGCCGCGCGCGACCCAGCCGTACAGCTTCGGCGGCGCGTTCAGCTTCCTGATCGCGGCGACGAGCTCGTCGACCGTCTTCGGCACCGGGATGCGCGCGGCGTCGAGCAGGTCGCGGCGATAGAACAGGAAATCGCCGCCGCCGATGAGCGGCGCGAAGTACGCGACGCCCTTGTAGCTCGCGACCGCGCGGCGGCCGGGGAGGAAGTCGTCGTAGTCGTATTCCTTCGGGTAGTACTTGAGGAGCGGCGCGATCCAGCCGGCCGACGCGAATTCGGCGACATTCGCCTCGTCGACGTAGTAGACCTGATACGAGCCCGCGCCCGTCGACGCGTCGAGGCGCGATTTCGCGCGGCGGTCGTTTTCGCCGAAGTAGCTGATCTCGATTCGGGTGCCGCTCGTCTTTTCGTAGTCGGGCAGCGACTTCTCCATCACCGAAAGGCCGAGGCTCTTCTGCGCGAGCACCTTGAGCGTCGGCACCTTGCAGACTTGCGTCGCGGCCGTCGCCGCGACCGGCACGCACGCGCCGACGAGCGCTGCGGCCAACAGGAATCGCATCGTGTTCACCAGTGTCTCCTTGATTCTGCTTGTCTTCCGTCGTGCGGGCGGCGCCGACGGTAGGAGCAACTGTAGTGAGTCGCAGCGCGGGTTCACTACGTCAAAAGAAATCGGCTGCCGATACTTTTTTGTCACGGTTGGCGTTGCGCTGCACAATTCATGTCGGTCGGCGCGACTCCGCCGCATCGTCCCCCATCGCCCCCGTCGACTCCATCGACGAAATCGGCGAGATCGCGATTGAAACGCTCGGGCTCTTCGAGAAACGGCGCGTGCCCCGAGTCGGGATACAGCGTGCTCCGGACCCGCGTGTTGACTGCCTTCGCGCGGGCAATCGACGGCTCGGCATGAACGAGCGCGTCCCGCGCGCCGTAGACGAGCCACATCGGCACCCGCGCTCGCCCGAGCCCGTGCGCGAGCGGAATCGTCATCGACGGAACGGCCCGTTGCATGTCCCACGAAGCGAGCGCGGCGTTCGCGAGCAGGCGCTCGAACGTCTCGCGATCCGGCGGCCGATGGAAGCACCGGCCG
The DNA here is from genome assembly GCF_001513745.1 of Burkholderia humptydooensis. Lineage (NCBI taxonomy): Bacteria > Pseudomonadati > Pseudomonadota > Betaproteobacteria > Burkholderiales > Burkholderiaceae > Burkholderia > Burkholderia humptydooensis. The sequence goes on from NZ_CP013382.1 coordinate 1,275,957, forward strand.
ACGAACGCGCGCTCGCCGTCCAGATGCGTTTTCAGATCGGCGGACGTCATGTCGCGGTAGACGTCCGGATGCGCGACGATCTGATCGGGCGCCAGCTCGATCACGCCGCCGACATACACGGCGCCCGCGATGTCGCCGTCGCCGTAGACCGCCAGATAGTTCGTGATGACGGCCGCGCCGAGCGACCAGCCGACGAGCACGGGCTTGCGCGCGTGCGACGACCGGATCACGGCCGCCAGATCGTCGGCCCAGCGGCGGCCGTCGGCATAGGCGCCCGTCCCGGCCGGTTTGCCGGACAGGCCGTGGCCGCGCAGGTCGTATGTGATGAGCCGGTGCCGCAGAAGCCGCGGGTCTTTCAGTTGCGCGTCCCAATTCAGGCGGCTGCCGAGGAGGCCGTGGACGAAGATGATCGGCGAACCGTCGGGGTCGCCCGACTCCTGGATCGCCAGCGTCACGCCGTCGGGCGCGACGGCCGTGTAGCCGTGCGTGTCAGCCGGCGCGCCGGCAGCGGCGACGCAGAGCCAGAGCGCCGCCGATAGCGCGGCGAAGGTGCGGCGAAGCAGGTGTGAACGCATGAATCGAGACTCCGGAGTGGATGGAGCCGGTAGTTTCAACCTTCACACAGGTGTCAGAGTCAAGCGGAAACGGTGCTATCCTCGCCGACATGAACGAGACCCCGGCACCGCGCGCGTTGTCGATCGGCGAGCTCGCGCGCGAGACCGGCGCGAGCGTCCGGTCGATCCGACATTACGATCAGCACGGCCTGCTGACCTCGGCGCGGGCGTGCAACGGCTACCGGTCGTTCCCGCTCGCGGCGATCGCGCAGGTCGCGCAGATCCAGCGCCTGATCGCAACAGGATTCAGCCTTGCCGAGATCCGTTCGTTCCCTGACTGCATGCGCATGATCGAAGGCGCGGCCATGTGCCCGGAAACCACCGATGCGCAACGCAGGCGGCTTGCGTCGATCGAGCGCCAGATCGTCGAGCTCGAGCGCCGGCGCGCGCGTCTGATCAGGACGCTGACTGAAGGCACGGTGCCGCCGCTCGACTGAGCGGCTTCGGGTGCTTCAGGACGAGCTGCTGCGGATACGTGAGCGCGGCGGGAGCGTGACGGGCGAAGGGCGGCCGCTTGCTGGGCGTGTCGGCATGCCGCACGCGGCGCGTGCCTCGCCATCTGTCATATTCCGGCCGCCGCGCCGACTGTAGTCGTGCCGGGCCCGTTCGCGGGCGTCCGGCGCATCGATTCGACTACGGAGGACGGCAGTCATGAAAAAAGCAGGGTTCCGGATCGGCTCGCACGCGATCGCGCTCGCATTGGGTTTCGCGCTCGGCGTGTATGCGTTGCCGATCCTGACCGCCGAGCCGGGCGCGACCGAAACCGAGCTGCGCCCGCTCGCCGATCGCGCGCTCTACACCGGGCGCTTCGAGCGGGGCCTCACGCGCGGCGATCCGCTGCACTGGGCGGACGGCAAGCTGTCCGTCGCGCGCACGGCGCTCGCATTCGAGGGGCGCGTCGCGCCGGGCCCCGACTACAAGATCTACCTCGTGCCGGGGTTCGTCGCATCGAAAGAGGCGTTTCTCGCGGTGAAGCCGCGCGCGCGGCGAGTCGGCGAGCTGAAGACGTTCGGCGATTTCGTCGCGCCGCTCGCGGCGGACGTCGATGTCGATGCGTACACGACCGTCGTGATCTGGTGCGAACGGTTCTCGCAGTTCATCGGCGCGGCGCAGTACCGGTGACGCGCGCCGCCCGTTACGTTCGGTTCGCCGTCACCACGCGAGCGCAAAACGGAACGAGGCACAGCAGGGCGGCGAGCATCCAGAGCGCGCTTTCGAGCCCGACGCTGCGCGCGACGAAGCCCATCCCGGCCGGGTCGACCAGATGGCCCGCGTAGCCGGTGATCAGCAGCGCGCTCCAGTCGAGGCATCGCGCCGACGCGATCTCTCCGAAAAACGGCCTCGCGGCCATCCGGCCGTCATCGTGATTCCGCTCTGGTATCGTACGCTTCGCATCAGGCGCGGCCGCGTCGCGTCCGGCCCCGCCGCGCGCGGGCGGGCCGGCGGCCGAGAACAGCGGAACAGTCGATGAAACCCGAAATGATCATTCAAACCTACGGCGCGGACACGTCCGGCATGGTGTGCGGATTCCGCTTCGCGTCCGCGGCCGAATGGGCGGCGGGCCGCGACGCGCGGCCGGGTGAATTCCGGTGGCTGCACTTCAATCTGGCGCACGGCGCGAGCGAGCGCTGGATGCGCGCGCATCCTCGATCTGCCGGAGACGTTCTACGAATTCCTGCGCGAAGGCTCGCACTCGACGCGGATCGAGCAGCAGGAGGGCGCGCTGCGCGCGGTCGTCAACGACGTGATGTTCAGCCTCGATCTGGAGGCGTCCGAGATCGCGACGATGTGGGCGTACGTCGATCGCCGGATGAGGGTGACCGCGCGCGCGAAGCCGCTGCGCTCGCTCGGCACGTTGCGCGAGAGCGTGCGTGAGGGCGGCGAGTGGCGGACCGGGGGGCATCTGCGCACCGCAGCAACTCGCCAGGAAGAACGAAACTTTTTTCTCGCGAAGTGTCGATTTCGGCGGGCCTATCCGTCGTCTGCATGACCGCATGCGATTCGCGCATGCATCGAGCCACCCCTGACAGGAGATTTGCGATGGCGATTCAAAAGATCACGCCTTTTCTTTGGTACTCGACGCAAGCCGAGGAGGCCGCCGCTTTCTACGCGGGCATCTTTCCGGATTCGCACGTGGTGCGTGTCACCGCGGTGCCGAGCGCCGGCTCGACGAAGCTCGTCGAGTTCGTGCTGTTCGGGCAGCCCTTCTTCGCGATGAGCCACCCGCGGACCGAGTCGTTCAACCACGCGATATCGTTCCTGGTGAGCTGCCGCGATCAGGCGGAGCTCGACCGCTACTGGAGCGCGTTGCTCGAAGGCGGCGGGGCGCCCGACGACTGCGGATGGCTGCGGGACCGCTTCGGCGTCTCGTGGCAAATCGTGCCGGACGATCTGATCGCGATGATGGCCGACGCCGACCCCGTGAAGGCCGCGCGCGTCGCCGATGCGATGATGAGCATGCGGAAGTTCGACGTCGCCGCGCTCAAAGCCGCCTATGCGGGGGCGACGGATTGACGAAAAGGGGCCGCCGGCGAATCCGTCAGCCGTTCAGCGGCAACGTGCGCTCGGCAAGATACCGCGTGAAGTCGCCGCGAACCTCGGGGTGGCGAAGCGCGAACTCGACCGTCGCCTTCAGATAGCCGAGCTTGCTGCCGCAGTCGAAACGGGCGCCGTCGTATTTGTACGCGAGCACCTGCTCTTCGGACAGCAGCGACTGGATCGCGTCGGTCAATTGCAGCTCGCCGCCCGCGCCGGGAGTGAGTTCGCGCAGATGCTTGAAGATCCGCGGCTTCAGCACGTAGCGGCCGACGACGCCCAGGTTCGACGGCGCATCTTCGGGCGCGGGCTTCTCGACGATCGCCGACATCTTGACGACCGATTCCGCCCACTCCTTGCCGTCGACGATTCCGTAGGATCGCGTATCGTCGGGCGGAATCTCTTCGACGCCGATCACCGAGCTGTGATAGTGGTCGAACACGTCGACCATCTGCTTCATCACGGGCGGCCTGCCGTCGAGCAGGTCGTCCGCGAGGATCACGGCGAACGGCTGGTTGCCGACGAGCTTTTCCGCGCACAGCACCGCATGCCCGAGGCCGAGCGCTTCGGACTGGCGCACGTAGAAGCAGTCGACGTGGCGCGGCTTGATGCCGCGCACGAGATCGAGCAGCTTTTCCTTGCCGCGCGCTTCCAGTTCCGCCTCGACTTCATACGATTTGTCGAAGTGATCCTCGATCGCGCGCTTGCTGCGGCCCGTCACGAAGATCATTTCGGTGATGCCCGCCGCGATCGCCTCTTCCACCGCATACTGGATCAGCGGCTTGTCGACGACAGGCAGCATCTCCTTCGGGCTTGCTTTGGTCGCCGGCAGGAATCGCGTACCCAATCCGGCCACGGGGAATACGGCTTTCGTTACTTTGAGCATGGTGTTTTCCTGGTGCGTGCAGTGTTTGTGTGTAGGAGGGCGGCGTGGCGCGCCTTGCCGACGGGAGCGCCGGTCATGCGAAGGACTCTGCCTCGTCGCGAACCGGCGTCCTCGCGTCGTCGTGCGGCATCGCGCGGCGGCTGCGAGCCTGCGCGTGCAGCGCGTCGAAGCAGCGCCGCTCGCTCAGCGCGAGCAGCAGGTTCTTGCCCGCGAGCGGCTCGCCGGCGACGATCGACGGCAGAAGCCGTGCGGCGACGTGCGGGCGGCCGCGCGTTTCGGGCCGGTGCTTGACATAGAAGCCGACGTCGCGCACGGCGAAATCGATGACGGCCTGCGGATCGTCAATGTCGGGCAGATCGCTTCGCAATCGGCGCTCCCACGCAATCGCGTCGTCGATGACCTGCGGGTGATCGATTTCCTCCGGAATGCAAAAGAGTTTGCGCGATTGCACGGCGTCGATGGTCAGGCTGGTGAATCTCGCTATCCACACGCTGCCCGTGAATCCGGCGAGAATCGGGAAGAACCACAGCATGATGTCGCCGGGCGAGACCCAATTGCGCGAGAGCGCCGCGATCATCAGCGCGCGGGCGCCCGAGATGCCATGAATGGCGTAAGCCATCGAGGCCCAGCAGACGACGCCGATCACGCTGATCCAGCCGAAGTGCCGAAAGCATGCGGACCAGGGCAGGGGCTCGTCGTCGCGCTGCTGGGTGCCCCATGAAATGCTGCGCCGTTTGATCCAGAGCCACACGAAGCGGGTCACGTAGATCATCATGATCGGCGAGAAGAAGAACGAGAATATCGTCTCGAGCAGCAGCGACCACATCAGCTTGTCCTTGCCGCCGAAACCGCGCGCGCGGTCGCGCTTCACATGCACGACGAAGGCGAGGACCCGCGGCATGAACAGGAACACGAGCGACGAGATCAGCAGCATCAGCATCGGCATCTGCAGAACCTGGATCGCGCCGATGACGAGCGCGCCGTGGCTCAGGAAGTGAACCATTCCGTAGGCCGAGACGACGAGGAACATCGCCCACAGCGGCGCGGCGAGATAGCCCATCGAGCCGTTCAGGAACGTCTCGCGATGCACCGAGCGCAGGCCGTCGATGAACAGGAACCGCAGATGCTGCATGTTGCCCTGCATCCACCGGCGTTCGCGGATCAGGAATCCGAGAAGATTCGCCGGAATTTCCTCGTAGCTCCCTTCGAGCTCGGGCAGGAACCAGACCTCGTAGCCCGCGCGGGCCATCATCGCGGATTCGATGATGTCGTGGCTCAGCGGCTTGCCGCCCCAGGGCGGCGTTCCGGGCAGCTCGGGCAGGATGCAGTACTTGATGAACGGCTTCATCCGTATCATCGCGTTGTGGCCGATGTACGACGCGTGCCCCATGAACATCGCCTGCAGGCTGTACGAGAAGACCGAGCCGTACAGCCGGGCGGCGAACTGCTGCATCCGGCCGAAGAGGCTTCGCCGCATCACGGGCTTCGGGTTCGTCTGCAGGATGCCGATCCGGAGGTTGCCCTCCATCATCCGGAGCAGCGCGACGATCGCGTTGCCGTCCATGATGCTGTCGGCGTCCATCACGAGCATGTACTCGTACTTCTTGCCCCAGCGGCGGCAGAAATCGGTGACGTTGCCGAGCTTCGCGTTCAGGTTGACCGGACGGCGGCGATAGAAGAACCGGCCGCCCGGGAACTGCTCCCTCAGCTTGTGAACGGCCGCCTGCTCGACGACGCCGTACTCGAGCCTGCGGCTGTCCGACAGCAGGAAGTTGTCGAAATGATGGCTGTATTCCGGGTGATCGCGCTCGATCGACGCCCACGTGGCGGCCATCCCGGCGGCGACGCGCGCGACGTCCTCGTGATACACCGGATAGACGATCGCGACCTTCGCGCCCGCGCGCGGCTCCTGCGCGGATTTCGACGGATGCCACGGATTGTTGCCGGGCCCGCGCAGCGTATGCCACGTCCCGATGAGGAGCTTGAAGAAATTGGCGGCCAGGAACCACGTCATGATCCCGTAGATCACGAGATAGATCTTGATCGTGATCTCGGGCATTTGTTGCGCGCGCAACGTGTAGTGGGACAGCATCAGGATCACGATCGTCGTGATCAGCGTGAGCGCGAGCGACACCTTGCGCCGGTATTCGACGACCTGCTCCCAGCCAGGCGGCTGGCCGACAGGCGCCTTCAGCGATCGGGACCGACGAAAGCGCCGCCAGACATTGTGTTTCCACGACACGTTCAGCGGCGGCGGCGCGACGGTGATCCGCTCGGGCCTCGGCTGGATGACGGGCGCCTGATTCGCGTCGAGCCACGCGTGGAGGTCGTCCCACGTGCGCACCGATGCGCGAAGCCGCCGGGCCTCGCCGGCGGGGAGGCCCAACTGGTCGATATAGGCGTCGAACGTCATGTCACTTCACGGCCTGCACGGGCAGCGCGAGCTGGAACAGGATGCCGATGGCCCGCTCGACCGGGACGATCGGCGCTTCGGCGACGTAGATCATGTCGCCGTCCTTGATCGGGAAGCTGTGCGAAGCGATGAGGCCCTGCAGGTTGTTCCATGCGAAGTCGTAGAGCACCGGGCGTTCGCCTTGCGGCGTTTGTTCGAGAACGAATACCGCGTGGTCGTCGGCGAGGTTCGCGTCGAGCCCGGACGCCGACGCGAGCACTTCGGCCAGCGTCGGCGGATGGGCGAAGCCGAATTGCCCGTTCTTGCGCACGCCGCCGCCGACGACGGTCACGCGCACGAGCGGCGCACGCTTGACCAGCACGCGATCGCCCGGTTCGAGCGCCGCTTGCCGCGCGAGCGCTTCTTCGAGCGGCAGCGTGACCGATGCGCCTTTGCGCAGGACGGTCACTTGCGTCGCGACGTTGTCGCTGTCGCGCCCGCTGGTGGTGCCGACGAGATCCGCGCCGTTGCCGAGCGCCTGCGTGAGGGCGGATGTCAGCGACAGGCCCGCGGGCGTCCACGCAATGAGCTTCGGTGCGCCGATCGCGCCCGTCACGATGACGCTGCTCTGCGACGTCGATGCAATGGTGATCTTCGCCGACGGGCTTTGCAGGATGCCGAGCGACGCGTAGCGGCGCGCGACAGCCCTCTGCGCGTCGTCGGGGCCGAGTGCGCCGACAGGCGTCGGGCCGACATAGGGCAGATCGATCGTGCCTTTTTCGGACACCGTATAGTTGCCGAGATCGATGGGCGACGGGACGTTCGACGCGCCTTGCTGCGAATCGGCGCCCGGCCACGGGGAGATCGTCCACAGGGTCACGTGCAGGACGTCGCCTGGGGCGAACGTGAACGCGCCGTGATGCGTCGCTTGCGACAGATCGGAAACGGCTCGCTCGATCGCGGCCCGGCGGCTCGCCGCATCCTTCTCAGCGCGTTCCCGCGCGAGCGCCGGCGTGACGTTGACGATGTCGACGTCGGTGTTCGACCTGACGGTGGAGACGGACGGGCCGGCGGACGGCAGCAGGCCGCATGCGGACAGCGCCAGCGTCGCGCCGGCGAGCCCGGCGCGAGCGGCTCGGGAGAAGTGGGTCATCGGAGTAGTCCCCAAAGAACGAGAGTCGCAAGGAAGACGCCGGCGATCCATTCGAGGCGCCGGGGCAGTTCGGGCGCGCGCGGGCTGGACGGTGCGCTGATGATGTTCAAGTAGTACTTGTTCTTCATCGCGTTCAGTTGCGCCTGCTGCACAGCCGTTTCGATTTCCCGCAAGAGCGCGACGTCGTTGTTGCGCGCGACGGTCAGCGCTTCATAGCGCGCGGCGCGCCGCGACAGCGTCTTGCCTTCCGCTTCGGTGCTCGCGATCTTGGCCTGAATGGCCGTCATCGCCGCGCGCAGGTTTTGCGCGACCGGATTGTTCGGCGTTGCTTTCACGATTGCGTCGTACTGCGAGGCGAGGCGGGTCTTCTGCTCGTTCAGCGAGTTCAGCAGCGCGAGATTGGATGTGTACAGCTCCGACGGATCGTGGATGCCGGTCGACACGCGATACGCCGACAGCGCCGCTTCGTCGCTCTTCAGCTTCGCTTCGATGGCGGCGCGGCGATCGACGGCGTTTTTCATGTAATCGCTTTCTTGCTGGCGATTCATGTTGTCGATGTGGCGGACGGAATCCTGCAGCACCCGCTCGGCGACGGCTGCGGCCGCCGTGGGCGAATAGCCTTGCACCGACAGCGACACGATCCCGCTGTTCTGGTCGATCGCCGCATTCACCCGATTCTGGTAGTAGTGCCACAGCGCGACGTCGTTCTTGCGGAAAAGCGTCGCGAGGCCGCCGTAACGGCTCACGAAATCGCCTTGACCGTAGTGTTTCGGCAGATCGACGGACTTCGCGACGTTCCGGTACTCGTCCCACGATCCGATGTAGTCCTTAACGATGTAGGCGCCTTCGATCGAATTGCCGCCGCCCGTGCCGGACAGCATCGTCGCGAGGCTCTGCGACGACTGCTGGGGCTTGTAGACGATCAGCGACGCAGTCGAAACGTAGACCGGCGATGCGAGGAGAAGGAAGTAGGCAAGGCAGATGAGATTAGGAATCCCGACGATAGCCCAAAAGAGAGGCTGGCGAGGCGTTTTCATATTCTCCCGAAGGTGATTGTGAGTTTTGGTGTCGGGCGTCGCCCGCGCGTGCTAAGTGTTCAAATCAACGGCGATCGAGAAGAGGTCCGCGCGCACCGGATACGGATGGACTGTGGATGTCGTCGCGCCACGGTGGAAGGCGGCGAGCGCGGGGCCGAATCGCCGGCAATCGGCTTGACCGAAGCGGCGGCGCATGGACAGGCGTCGTGGTCGATGATCCGGGGGGCTGCGATGTCGTGCTTTGCACAGGTCTGGTGAAACTCGTATTTCGAAGGTGAAGCCAATACGCAAGCTGCTGTACCTATGCACTATCGACAACGGGAGGGATGACGCAATGGCAGGTCAGGCGAGTTGCAAATTCAATAAATTGTTACAAATTATGAGGGAAACTACCTATATGGTCAAGGCGGTATTCGTCTCTTTTTGTCTTAATCCGTCAAATTGTTTTGACCTTCTTTGCGTCGAGAGAGGAATAGGCGTTGCGGCGAAAGGGCGGACTGAATGTGCAATACACAGCTTTTTGCACAAGTCGAGCGTTTCATTGCGACGGAATTAATCCTTTTGCATCGGAAACATTATGTGCCCGACCCCGAGTGTGCCGCCGTTGCGTCGTTCGACCGGATTTTCGACCACACATGCCGGCTGCGAAGACCGCACGGCGATATTCGGCGGGTAAGCTTACCGGGGGGCGGAAGGTAAGGTTCGTATCTATCGGTTTCGCCGAGTAAGGTGGGTCGATTTGTATTCGATCATTTCGCGGATTTATGCTCGTCCATGTATAGGCAATCAGGCCGATCGTGCTCGGACGAAAGCAATTCGCTACGTACTGCGATGCGAGTCGGCCGGCTGGCTGAATTGAATCGGACATTCATGCGAAGCAGCGAGTGCTGATTGCGATGACCGCAAGCAACTGGACGCGCCGCGCACGAGGGTCTCGGCATTCGCGTCGGGGACGGACGAGGCGGCGGCGAAGATCGACGCAGTGTTGAGTTCGAAGGAGAGCGTCGCCGCGTTGCAACAGCAGATCGCGGAGAACAATCCGTCGGCGGGCAACTTTCAGCACGCACGCATCAAGATCAGCGATCGGATGATCGCACGGCTCAGCGCGGACCCGGACGATTTCTCGATCGATCCGGCCGGCGTTCAGGAGCAGGCAGTCGGGATGGCGGCGCCCGTCGTGTGGTCCTGGCGGATCACGCTGAATCATTGGGGCCGGCACAGGCTTCGGCTCGTTCTCGAGGCGCTCGTCACGGTCGACGGCGGGGCCGTGCCCGCTCGCCTGACGACACTCGACAAGCCGATGCTCGTGACCGTCACGCCGCTCGGCCGGGTCAGGCGTTCGGGTGATGGTTGCCGACTGCCATGTGTACCTCCCTGTGGTTTGAGTTCATCGGACGGCGCGAGGCCGTTCCGTATCGCGTGTGGCTGGAGAAAGCGGGATCGCAACAAACTATTACATTGAATGATGTAACGATGATAATCGCTTGGCCGGTTCGCACATTTGTCGCCGCAATCCCTTATTCTTCAATTCTTACGAAATAGTTACATTCAATGGAGCACGGATGCCTCATGACATCAGCCTGATTGCACTGCTCGCGGCCGGTTTCGGTCTCGCGATGATCCTCGGTTACTTCGCGTCGCTGCTGAAGATGCCGCCGCTCGTTGGCTATCTGCTCGCCGGCATCGTGATCGGCCCCGGCACGCCCGGCTTCGTCGGCGATCTCGCGCTCGCGCAGCAGCTCGCCGAAATCGGCGTGATGCTGTTGATGTTCGGCGTCGGCCTGCATTTCTCGCTCGGCGATCTGCTCGCGGTGCGCAAGATCGCGCTGCCCGGCGCGATCGTCCAGATCGCGGTCGCGACCGCGCTCGGCGGAGGGCTCGCGCTCTTATGGGGCTGGAATATCGGCGGCGCGCTCGTGTTCGGCCTCGCGCTGTCGGTCGCGAGCACGGTGGTGCTGCTGCGCGCGCTCGAAGGGCGCGGGCTCATCGAATCGGTCAACGGGCGGATCGCGGTCGGCTGGCTCGTCGTCGAGGATCTCGTGATGGTGCTCGTGCTCGTGCTGCTGCCGCCGCTCGCGGGGCTCCTCGGCGGCGGCGCGAACGCGCCCGGCGAACCGGCCGCGCACGCGGGCGACGCAGGCGCCAGCCTGTGGGGCGCGCTCGGCGTCACGCTGCTGAAGGTCGCGGCGTTCGTCGCGCTGATGCTCGTCGTCGGCAAGCGCGTGTTTCCGCGCATCCTGTGGCTCGTCGCGCGCACCGGCTCGCGCGAGCTGTTCACGCTGTGCATGATCGCGGCGGCGGTCGGCGTCGCGTTCGGCGCGGCGAAGCTGTTCGACGTGTCGTTCGCGCTCGGCGCGTTCTTCGCCGGGATGATGATGCGCGAATCGGAATTCAGCCGCCGCGCGGCCGACGAGACGCTGCCGCTGCGCGACGCGTTCTCGGTCCTCTTCTTCATCTCGGTCGGCATGCTGTTCGATCCGCGCGTGCTGATCGACCAGCCGCTGCACGTGCTCGAAGTGGCCGCGATCGTCGTGCTCGGCAAGACGCTCGCGGCGGTCGCGCTCGTGCTCGCGTTCCGCTATCCGCTGAACACCGCGCTCACGGTCGGCGCGGGCCTCGCGCAGATCGGCGAGTTCTCGTTCATCCTCGCGAGCCTCGGGCGCGGGCTCGGGCTGCTGTCGGCCGAAGGGCAGAGCCTGATTCTCGCGGTCGCGCTGCTGTCGATCGCGCTCAACACGCTGCTGTTCGCCGCGATCGATCCGGCGCTCGCGTGGGTCCGCAAGCACTCGGCGTTCGCGCGCCGGCTCGAGTCGCGCGACGATCCGCTCGCCGCGCTGCCGATGTCGACGCCGCAGACGCATCTGACGGGGCAGGTGGTGATCGTCGGCTACGGGCGCGTCGGCACGCGGATCGCGCACGCGCTCGATGCGCGCGGGATCGCGTATGTCGTCGTCGAGCAGAACCGCGAGACGGTCGAGAAACTGCGCGCGGACGGCGTGGCGGCGGTGTCCGGCGACGCGATCGAGCCGATCGTGCTCGTGCAGGCGCACATCGCGCGCGCGGGGATGCTCGTCGTCACGCTGCCGGACGTGTTCGACGTGCGGCAGATCGTCGACATCGCGCGCACGCTGAACCCCGCGATCGAGGTTGCGCTCTGCACGAACAGCGACGAAGAGGCGGCGCTGCTCGCGAGCGAAGGGATGGGCGAGGTGTTCGTGAGCGAGACCGAGCTCGCGCGCGGGATGACCGAGCACGTGCTCGCGCGGATGGGCGCGGCTGAGGGCCACGCGCGGCGGGCGGCCGCGCATTGATCGAACGCGGCGGGACGCGCGCCGGCGCGCGATGAGGGGCCGTCGCCCGGCGTAGCGACGCCCGGCGTAGCGACGCCCGGCACAACGTCAATAGAACGACTCGAGCGTCAGCTCCTGCGCCATCACGCGATTGCCCGCGAGCAGCCCGCCGTCGACGGGCAGCATCGCGCCGGTGATCGCGCGCGCCGCGTCCGACGACAGGAAGAGCGCCGCGTTCGCGACGTCCTCGGGCGTCGCGAAATCGTCGAGCGGATACCACTTCTTCAATTGCTCGAACACCTGCGGGTTCTGCCGCACCCGCGCTTCCCACGCGGGCGTTTTCACGGTGCCGGGGCACACGACGTTCGCGCGCACGCCGTCGCGCCCGTATTCGATCGCGAGCGATTTCGCGTAGCTGATCAATCCGGCCTTCGCCGCGCTATAGGCGGGGTGGCCGAGCGCGGCGACGCCGTTGACCGAGCCGACGATCGTGATCGCGCCGCGCCGCCGCGCGCGCATGCCGGCGAGCACGGCCTCGACGCTCACGTAGGTCGCGGTGAGATTCGCGTCGAGATCCGCGCGCCACGATGCGCTCGTCGTCGTGCGCAGCGTCGCCGACGCGGCGGTGCCCGCGTTCGCGACGAGCACGTCGACGGGCTCGTTCGCGAGCGCGGCCGCGAGGCGTTCGGCGTCGCTCAGATCGTCGACGATCAGTGCGACGGCCGAATTGCCCGCTGCATCGCCCAACGCGTCGACGAATGCGGCGAGCGCGGCGCGGTCGCGGTCGAGCGCGAGCACGCGGTCGCCCGCGGCGAGAAAGCGGCGCACGAGCGCCTGGCCGATGCCGCCCGCGGCGCCCGTGATCAGCGTGGTGCGTGGTGTCGTCATGCGCATTCCTCCGGTTCGAAACGCAACGTCGGCGCCGCTTGCCGCGCGGCTGCGCTCACAGCCCGAGCTGCGCGCGCGCCGTCTTCTCGTTCGCGCGCGTGATCAGCGTGCCGGACGTCAGCACGAGCGGCGGCGGCGTCCGGTTCTGCGTGATCCAGTCGTACATGTTGACCGACGTGTCGTAGCCGTGCAGCCGCGGATTCAGCAGGATCGAGCCGAAAAAGCCCGTCGGCTTCGGTTTCGCGAATTCGTTCAGCGCGACCTGGCTGCCGTTGATGCCGACCGCGATCATGTCGTCCGCGCCGATGCCGCGACCTTCGCCCGCGCGCACCGCGCCGACCGTCGTGTCGTCATTCGATCCGAACGCCACCCAGTGCCTGAAGTTCCGATGCTTGGTGAACGCGATGTTGGCGGCGTTGAACGCGCCTTCGGTGTCGGCCGTCATCTCCGGCGCGTCGACGACGTTCGCGGCCGGAAAGCCGGCGGCCTTCAGCGCGTCGACCGCGCCCGTCGTGCGCTCGCGCGCGGTCGGCAACTGGTCGTACGCGAGTCGCAGCACGCCGACCTCGGCCGGGTTCCAGCCGCGCCGCTTCGCCTCGGCGGCGATCGCTTCGCCGACCTGCCCGCCGATCCTGTATGCGGAGATGCCCATGTGCGGCACGTCGGCAAGCGGCGCGCCGCGCCCGTCGACGAGCTGGTCGTCGACCGACATCAGCTTCATCCCGGCGCGCTTCGCCTTCGCGGCGATGCCGGGGCCGAGCTTCACGTCGGGCGCGCAGATGATCACGCCCTGCGCTTTTTGCGCGGCGAGGCTGTCGAGCGCGGTCGATACTTTCTCGCCGCTCGGCGCGGCGATCTTCACGAGCGTGAAATGCCTGTCTTTCGCCGCCTGCTCGGCGAAGCGCCATTCGTCCTGAAACCACGGGTCGTCGGGCTGCTTGACGACGAAGCCGATCTTCACCGGGGCCGTGCCTTGCGCACGCGCGGGCGCCGCCGCCGACAAACCGGCGGCGAGGCTCGCGCAAACGAGGGCGGCTTGGGGCCAACGCAATCCCATGAGCGTCTCCTTCGTGCTCCGTTTTATGGATGCGGCCTTGCGAGCCGCGCAACGGCATGCATGTCGTGCGGCAGATTGTAGGAGGCGGGTCGGCGGGCTTCCAAATAATGCGAGGCGATCCTAGAGAATGGGATCGGGGCGGCGGGGCGAAGGTGGGGCGTGGGATCGAAAAACCGAAAAACTGAAACGCCGAAGAGGCGAAGCCGCCGAAGCAGCAAAGATCGAAGGCGGCGGCGTATCGAGCGAAGGGAAAGAATCGCGTCGGCCGCCGCCCGGCTCCGTCACGTCCTCGCTTTCGCCGGCGGCTTCGCGCCGCCTGCACTCGTCGCCGGCTTGTCGGCGACGACGGGCGCGTCGGGCGGCACGCCGAGCAGTTGCAGCGAGCCGCTCATCACCGACGAGAACACCGGCCCCGCGACCGTGCCGCCGTAATAGCTCCGCGCGGCCGGCTCGTCGATCATCACGGCGATGATGAGGCGCGGATGACTCATCGGCGCCATCCCGGCAAAGAGCGCCCGGTACTTGCCCTTCGCGTACGACGCGCCCACCTGCTTGCGCGCGGTCCCCGTCTTGCCGCCGACGCGGTAGCCGTCGACACGCGCCGCGCGCCCGGTGCCGCCCTGGCCGACCGCCATCTCGAGCATCGAGCGGATCGCCGCCGCGGTGGCGGGCGTCGTCACGCGATGGCCGCGGTGCGTATCGGCCGATTGCGGATCGGCGTTCGCCTTCAGCAGCGACACCGGATGGATCGTGCCGTCGCCCGCATACGCGGTGTAGACCTGCGCAATCTGCAGCAGCGACGCCGACAGCCCGTAGCCGTATGCCATCGTCGCCTGCTCGATCGGCCGCCAGCGTTTGTACGGACGCAGCCGCCCGGACGCGACGCCAGGGAACGTCAGCTCCGGCGCGCGGCCGATGCCGTATTCCTGGTACTTGTTCCAGATCGTCTCGGCGGGCAGGTTGAGCGCGAGCTTCGCGAGCGCGATGTTGCTCGACATCTGCAGCGCCTGCGCCACCGTGATCGCGCCGTGGTTCGACGTGTCGTGAATCACGTTCGGGCCGATCCTGTATGAGCCCGGCGAGGTATCGACGATCGTCTGCGGCCGCACCTTGCCCGTGTCGATCGACAGCGCGACGACGACCGGCTTGATCGTCGAGCCCGGCTCGAACGTGTCGATCACCGCGCGGTTGCGCAACTGCTGGCCCGTCAGGCGCGCGCGATCGTTCGGGTCGAACGTCGGATAGTTCGCGAGCGCGAGGATTTCGCCGTTCTGCGCGTCGAGCACGACGACGCTGCCCGCCTGCGCATTGTTCGCGATGATCGTCGATTTGAGCTGCGCGTACGCGAGTTGCTGAATCCGCCGGTCGATCGTCAGCTCGATCGTCGCGCCGTGCTGCGCGGGCACGAGCGGGCCGGTATCGGAGACGATCCGGCCGAGCCGGTCGCGGATCACCTGGCGCTGGCCCGCGGTGCCGGACAGCCGCCCGTTCGCGGCAAGCTCGACGCCTTCCTGCCCGTGATCCTCGACGTTCGTGAAGCCGACGACGTGCGCGGCCGATTCGCCTTCCGGATAGAAGCGCTTCGAATCGGCGACTTGCGTGACGCCGTCGATGTCGAGCTTTTCGATGCGGGCAGCCGTTTCGGGATCGACCTGGCGCTTGAGCAGCACGAACGAGCGATCGCCCGTCAGGCGCCGCCGCACTTCGGCGAGCGGCATGTCGAGCAGTTTCGCGAGCGGCGCGTATGCAACCTCGTCGACCTGTTTCGGATTCGCCCAGATTTCATAGGTCGTGAGGCTCACGGCGAGCAGCGCGCCGTTGCGATCGACGATGCTGCCGCGCATCGCGCCGAGCTCGATCGTGCGCTGATAGCGCTTCTGGCCCTGACCGACGTAGAAATCCTGGTTCGCGACCTGCACCCAGAACGCGCGGGCGATCAGCGTGCCGAACGCGAGGAACACGAGGATCACGACGAGTTTCGAGCGCCACATCGGCAGGCTCGTCGGCAGCATCGGACTTTTCGCGACGGCGACGTAAGGATCGGACGACTTCGGTTTTTTGTTCAGGCGCATGGGCTGGCTATCGCTGGGCAGGACGGCGGATCGCGTCCCGAAGATGGAATTGTAATGAATGAGTAATGATTTCGTCTGGTTTGGCGGCCAAATCGTTGAAAAATCTGACAAACCGTCAAGAACCGCGCGTAGCGCCGGGACCGGCGCGGGGTGAAATAGGGAGCGCGGCGCGCGGACACGTCGATCAGCGGGCGCGAGATCGCCCCAATGTGGCGAAAGAGCCGGCGTTCGGCGAACGGAAACGGGCGAATCGCGAATAGTGGCCGGACGCGGCGCGTCGGCAGTGCAGGCAGAAAAACGTCGGCTCGTGACGATCGTCCGCGCGACGTCGTTCAACGCAAACCAGTCCACCGCAATTCTGCGTGCCGCGGCGGGAGTGTAGGGCGGTCAGCGCACGTTTGCGAGCGTGCGAATGGCGAGGGCGCGGCTGCACAGCGAGAAAGGGATGCCGGCGCGGCAAAAAAAGGATGCAGTCCGACGAAAGAAGAAACGGAGCGGCCGGGCCGCCCCGTTTCGCCCGCCGGCGCCGATCAGGCGGGCAGCGCGAACTGCGCGACCGCGGAGCGCAGCGCGTCCGCCTGATCCTTCAGCGAGTGCGCGGCGGCGGCCGCCTGCTCGACGAGCGCGGCGTTCTGCTGCGTGACCTGGTCCATCTCGCCGACCGCGCGATTGACCTGGTCGATGCCCGCGCTCTGTTCGCGCGACGCGTGGCTGATTTCCTCGAGGATTTCGTTCACGCGCCTCACCGATTGCACGATTTCCGTCATCGTCGTGCCCGCGCGCGTGACGAGCGTCGCGCCGTGCTCGACCGTCGTGTTCGACGTCTCGATCAGCGACTTGATTTCCTTCGCGGCCGTCGCCGAGCGCTGCGCGAGCGTGCGCACCTCGCCCGCGACGACCGCGAAGCCGCGTCCCTGTTCGCCCGCGCGCGCCGCCTCGACGGCCGCATTGAGCGCAAGGATGTTGGTCTGGAACGCGATGCCGTCGATCACGCCGATGATGTCGCCGATCTTGCGCGACGCGTCGGTGATGTCGTCCATCGTCCGCACGACGTCGTCGACGACCGCGCTGCCGCGCGTCGCGACCTGCGCCGCCTGGTCGGCGAGCTCGGCCGCTTGCGACGCGCTGTCGGCGTTCTGCTTCACGTTCGTCGTCATCTCGTCCATGCTCGACGCGGTCTCGACGAGCGCGGCCGCCTGCTGCTCGGTGCGCTGCGACAGATCGGTGTTGCCGGCCGCGATCTCCGATGCGCCCACGTTGATGTTCTCGGTGCCGAGCCGCACGCGCGACACCATGTCGATGAGCGCCGTCTGCATCGTGTGCAGCGCGTGCAGGAGGCTCTTGCGGTCGCCGTGGCGAATGTCGACGTGCGCGGTCAGGTCGCCCTGCGAGATCCGCTGCGCGGTCGCGACGGCCGCCTCGAGGGCGCCGCCGAGGCTGCTGCGCACGCTGCGCAGCACGAGCACCATCAGGATCGTCGCGGCGACGCCGAGCACGACCGTCATCGCGAGCCAGCGGGCGGTGTTCGCGAGCATGGCGGCCTGCAGGTCGTCCATGTACATGCCGGTCACGATGTACCAGTCCCACGGCGCGAAATGGCGAACGGCGCTCGTCTTGTCGATCGGCTTGTCGGCGCCCGGCTTCGGCCACATGTAGTCGACGAAGCCGAGGCCGCCTTGCGCGTTGCCCGCCTTGGCGATTTCGACGAACAGGTGCTTGCCGCCCGGATCGGTGAAGCCGGATACGTCCTTGCCGTTCAGTTCCGGCTTGATCGGATGCATGACGACGACGGGCTTCGAATCGTTGATCGACAGATAGCCGTCCTTGCCGTAGCGCATCGCGGCGATTGCTTCGAGCGCGGCGCGCTTCGCGTCCGCCTCGGGCATCGCGTTCTGCTGCGACAGCTTGTAGAAATGATCGCTGACGCTGTATGCCTGCGCGGTCAGATACCCGAGCTGCTCGCGCCGGTCCGCAATCATCGACGAGCGGTTCTGCCACGCCCCGGTCGCCCCGATCAGCAGCAGGCCGATCCAGAGGATGACGATCATCGACGTGAGCTTTTGGTTCAGTGAAAGAGAGCGCATGGTGGGTGTCGTGGGGCGGCTGACGCATGGGGACGAATGCCTGTTTATCGGCGCGGGAGACGGGGGGCGCAGGCGGGTATTCCCTAGGGTCTATTTATATACGGAACGCATGTGCGTTCCGCTTCTTACCAGACCCTAGGTGCGGGGCGAGGGCGAGCAAGTGCTGACAGAGATTGGGCGGATGCGGGGTGGTGCGGGCGCGTGTCGGCGGAGTCGGGGTATGACCAAGATTCGTTATGCGCGGCAGAGCATAAACGCTCATCCCAGCCGACCCTCACGTAGGTTTTTTGCCGGCCAGCACGCAGGCGTCGTTGACGAGGTAGCGCGTCGCGAAGTTGTCGGTGCCGTCGACGATCAGGTCGTACTGCGAGAACAGCGCGATCGCGTTGTCGTTGTCGAGCCGCTCGTCATGCAGCCGCACGTCGACGTGCGGATCGAGCGCGACGATCGGGTTGCGCGCGCTGGCCGTCTTCGGCATGCCGACCGTCGACATCCGGTGGATCACCCGCCGCTGCAGGTTCGATACGTCGACGCGGTCGAAATCGATCACGCCGAGCGTGCCGACCCCCGCGGCGGCGAGATAGAGCAGCGCGGGCGAGCCGAGGCCGCTCGCGCCGACCACGAGCGCGCGGGCGGCCTTCAGGCGCTGCTGGCCGGTCAGGCCGAGTTCCGGCAGCAGGACATGCCGGCTGCAGCGGGTCAGTTCGTCGCCGGACAGCGGCGCGAGCGTCGTAACGAGAGGCGGTAGTTTCATGGCGGATCGTCGGTAGGCGGTTGAACGGAATGACGGGGAGCGGGGCGCGCTCATGTGGCGTCGTGCCCGGCAGGCTCGGCGAGCACGCGCACGAGCGCCTCTTTCAGCGCGTCCATCTCGTCGCGCGTGCCGATCGTGATGCGCATCCAGTTCGGCATGTCGGGCCAACTGCGTCCGACATGCACGCCGC